>JALCHG010000001.1:0-68882 GCA_022644565.1 Solobacterium sp.
GGAAGGCTGTGCCTTCCGGGCAAGCGTCCAGTGGACGCTTGAGGCTTGCCCCGGGGAAATTCATTGGAAGAGGTGACATCGCCGTCTGAATCATCATTTGCTGTAACAGCGGTGTTCCATGTGCTGCCGACATAGATGGTTTCTTCTTCGACAGTGCCGTTTGAGAAGGTCAGTACCGGACCATTGCGGTCATCATACGGGATGGCACGGATATAGGTGCTTGTATTGCCGGCAGAATCTTCTGCCGTATAGTAGATCCATTTTCCTTTTGTTTCAGATCTGACGGAGGCTGTGACATCGCCATCCCTGAGATCAACAGCCTGATAGCCTTCTTCCTCATAAGGGTGGTTGTAAAGCGTATAGTAGTCGGGATTATAGGTCAGGCTGATCACCGGACCTTTTGTGTCTTTGACCGTGACTTTTCTTTTGGCTGTCTTAGTATGATTGCGGTAGGAAGCGGTGTAAGCCACGGTATAGGTGTCTTCCCTGGAAGGGTTGACCTGGTCTTTTACAGAGACTTTCAGACGATGATGTAAAAAGGGCAGAAGGATGTTTCTGACTTCAGCCGAAGCACCGGGATCATAGTATGTTTCACCATACTCGGCTGAAGTCAGAAAGGGGTCCTTCAGGGTGATTCTGATTCTGTATCCGAATAGAAAAGCACAAAGCACATAAAGACAGACGATGGCTGCACTCAGGGCAGCAATGATATATCGTGTTTTTTTCATAAATACTCCTGACTCTATTATACGGTATGGAGCGGAATCAGATCTTAAGAGTGACAATGAAAAAATGTTTCAGAAAAATATGTTGCATTATTTCTGAAAACTGACTAGGATAATAGGCACAGGCAGAGAAGAGGAGAAGTAGCACAGAAAGCAGATTACAGAGACTGAGGGATGGTGAGAACCTCAGAACAGGCGCTGTGGGAAAGAACACCTCTGAGCTGCGGACCGAAATGTCAGAAAGTAGGCTCCGCCGGATGCAGACCGTTAAAGCTGACCCCTGATGTCTGTCAGGAGACTAAGCGACTGATCAGTCAATATGGATCAGTAAACTGGGTGGTACCGCGGAGCACAGTCCTTCGTCCCAAGATCGGGATGAAGGACTGTTTTATTTTCTGGAGGAGAACATTATGTGTGGAATTCTGGTATCAACGGATGTGATGGTAGATCGTGCCGCATTTGAAAAGGGCTTATCTGTATTAAGAGACAGAGGTCCGGATGATGAAAGAACCATCGTCAAAAAGGAAGGCATCTATGGCTTTGCCAGACTTGCCGTCATGGGACTGACGGAAAAAGGAATGCAGCCGTTTGAAAGAGACGGCATGACGGTGGTATGCAATGGCGAGCTGTACGGCTTCCGTCCGGTCAAGAAGGAACTGGAAAAGAAATATACGTTTGTCAGTGATTCAGACTGTGAGATCATTCTTCCTTTATATGAAGAAAAGGGACTGGATATGTTCCGTGAACTGGATGCGGAATTTGCCATGTGCTTCTATGATCCCAAACGCGGTTTCATCGCTGCCCGTGATCCGATCGGCATCAGACCGCTGTTCTATGGCTATACGGAAAACCATAAGATCTGCTTCGGTTCTACCGTGGCTTCCTTACAGCCGATTGCCCAGGATATCAAACCGTTCCCTCCGGGAACATATTATGCAGAAGGAAGATTTGTTCCTTATACAGAGATCTATCATGCGGACAGAGTCATTCATGATGATCTGGAAACAGCATGCACACATATCCATGATCTGCTGGTGGATGGTGTATTGAAGAGAATGGATGCGGATGCCAAGGCCGGGTACCTTTTATCAGGCGGCCTGGATTCTTCACTTGTCTGTGCCATTGCGGCCCGCCATAGTGATCGTCCGATCCGTACTTTCTCCATCGGCATGGATACCGATGCCATCGACCTCAAGTATGCCCGTCAGGTCGCTGACTTCATTCACTCCGACCATACTGAATTCACGATGACAAGAGAAGACATTCTCAAAGCACTGCCGACAGTTATCAAGGCATTAGGCAGCTGGGATATCACAACGATCCGTGCATCCTTAGGCATGTACCTGCTGTGTAAGAAGATTCATGAGACAACGGATATCAAGGTTCTGATGACAGGTGAAGTTTCTGATGAACTGTTCGGCTATAAATATACGGACTTTGCCCCGGATGCCAAGAGCTTCCAGGATGAAGCGGAGAAGCGGGTCAGAGAGCTGTATCTCTATGATGTGTTGAGAGCAGACCGCTGCATTTCGCAGAACAGTATGGAAGGCAGAGTGCCGTTTGGTGATCTTGCCTTTGTCAGATATGTCATGGATCTGGATCCGGCCCTGAAGATGAACACCTATCATATGGGCAAGTATCTGCTGCGTCATGCCTTTGAGAAAGATGAATGCCTGCCGCACAACATCCTGTTCCGTGACAAGGCAGCCTTCTCTGATGCGGTCGGCCATTCTCTGGCAGATGATCTGAAGGCATATGCGGAAGAGAAATACAGCGATGCTGAATTTGAAGAAGGCAGAAAGAAATATTCCTGGTGCACGCCGTTCACCAAGGAATCATTGCTGTACCGTGATATCTTTGAACAGTTCTATCTGGGTGAAGATAAGCTCATCAAGGATTACTGGATGCCTAACCGTTCCTGGAAAGGATGCGACGTCAACGATCCAAGTGCCCGCTACCTCAGCAACTATGGTGCCAGTGCTTATTGATTTTTGAGAAAGAGAGCCCTGAAGTCAGGGTCCTCTTTTTTTGCCATGGCAGAATTCATTGGCAATTTACTGCACTTGTCAAGCAGGATGAAGCTGTTGTCAAAGGACAGCCGCTGATCCGCTTTGATCGCAAGAAGATTGCAGAAGCAGGCCATCCGGATACCGTTATCGTTGTTGTAACTAACGGTAAAGGCGGAGCGTAAAAGCTCTGCCTTTTTATGCGGGATGACAGGGTTCGTTTATCTGGAAGGCCGGAATGGAAGATAAGGCATTTTTCCAATATACGATTGATGCGTATAAAAGCATGGCAAATGAACGGGTACGCCTGGAACAGAAATCAAACCAGCAATATGACAAAATGTGCTAATTGTAATTAAAGACTGTTTTCAGTAGAATGAATTTGAAATAAAACGCTTTACATAAGGCACAGGAGGATCTCGATGAACCGCAAGAAAACAGGACCGCTGGCAACTTATCGCATTCTTCAGAAATATACGGATGAGAAACATCTTCTGACGCTGGAAGAAATTGTTGATCATCTGGAGAATGAATACGGGGTAACAGCTGATCGGCGTACGATTTATGACAATATGAATGTGCTGGGGGACTTCGATATTCACATCGATGGATTTGAAGCGGGCCACCGGGGCTATTCTCTGAACCGGGACGGTTTTAATGCCCATAAGGCGGCACGTCTGATCCGCACTCTCAGCAGCAACGATGAATTTTCCGATCTGGAAAGGCAGATGTATATTGATGATATTCTGTCACGCCTGAGCATCTATCAGGTGGAAGAGGTGAATCATCTGCTTGAGATACAGAATGTAAAATTAAAGAAAGAAAATGACAGACCATTCTGAAAAAGCAGGATGGTTTTTTCATAAAGATACTTTCAGGGTTTGTATTCCAAAGCGGTCAATAGTAAAATGTAGGCATTCGCGGAGGTGAGAAAATGGGGACACAGCGTGTCTATAACTTCGCAGCAGGCCCGAGTCAGCTGCCTCTGGAAGTGCTTGAAAGAGCGCAGAAAGAAATGCTCAACTACCATTCCAGTGGTATGTCAGTGATGGAGATGAGTCATCGATCATCCATTTTTCATTCCATCTATGTTCATACAGATGAAGCTTTCCGCAAGGTCATGAATGTGCCGGACAATTATGATGTCCTGTATCTGACCGGCGGCGGTTCAACCCAGTTTGCCATGGTGCCGATGAATCTCATCGGCAGAACAAAAAAAGCCGATTATGCTCTGACGGGCAATTTCTCGGAAAAGGCATATGAGGAAGCCAAGCGCTATGGCAATGTCAGAGTGGCTTTCAGTGATAAGGAAAACGGCTACCATCATATTCCCCGTCAGGGTGAAATCGTGGTAGATCCGGATGCGTCTTACTTTCATTACTGTGCCAACAATACCATTTACGGTACGGAGTGGCATTATGTACCGGATACAGGGAATGTGCCGTTAGTGGCGGATATGTCCAGTGATATTACTTCGGCCAAGGTGGATGTTTCAAAGTTTGCCTTGATTTATGCCGGTGCGCAGAAGAACATGGCGCCGGCCGGTGTGACGGTTGTGATCCTCCGCAAGGATCTTGATCTGCGGCCGCTGTCCTATACGCCGACCATGCTGAGGTACAAGACCCACATCGATAAGGAAAGCATGTACAATACGCCCCCATGCTGGCAGATCTATATGCTGGGACTGCAGATGGACTGGATTCTGGAACAGGGCGGTATTGATGAGATGGAAAGAAGAAAGAAGGAAAGAGCCGGACTGCTGTACGGCACGCTGGACAATTCTTCTCTCTTCAAGCTGCATGCGGATAAGGAATCCCGTTCTTATATGAATGTTACATTCCGTACCGGAGATGAAAATCTGGATAAGGAATTTGTGGCGGAAGCGGCTGAGCAGGGACTTGTTTCCCTGGCCGGCCATCGTCTGACCAAGGGCATGCGTGCTTCCATATACAACGCCATGCCTGTAGAAGGTGTAAAGAAACTGTGCAGCTTTATTGAAACTTTTGATGCTGCACACAGGAAAGGATAAACAGATAAGCATGTATAGAGTTAAACTTTTGAACAATATTTCTCCGGCTGCCAGGGAAATTCTGAAGGCACCGGACTATGAACTGGGAGAAAATGAAGAAAAGCCGGATGCACTGTTTGTACGGGCTTCCGATCTGCATAACTACCCGTTCAATGACAATCTGCTGTGTATCGGCAGAGCCGGCATCGGTGTCAATACGATTCCGCTGGAGGAATGCATTTCAAAAGGTGTCGTTGTCTTCAATACGCCGGGCGGCAACGCCAATGGCGTCAAGGAGCTGTTCCTGTTCGCTATGGCCATGGCCAGCCGTGACATCATGGGCGGCATGCAGTGGGTGCTGAACTATGATGAGTCTGAAGGTCCGGTTGAACAGCGGATGGAGAAGATCAAGAAGCAGTTTGTCGGTCCGGAATTTGCCGGCAAGACATTAGGCGTCATCGGAGCAGGAAATGTCGGTTCCAGAGTTGCCAATGTGGCTTTGAGCTGTGACATGAAAGTCTATGCTTATGACCCGTATCTGAGTTCTGATGCCGCATGGACCATTGACCGTCATGTCTTCCGTGTCTCTGATGTACATGATCTGTTCAAGTACTGTGATTACATCACCATTCATACGCCTCTGACGGATGAAACACGCAATATGATCAATAAGGAAGCCATTGCGGAAATGAAGACCGGTGTGCGCATCATCAACTATGCCAGAGGCGAAGTTGTCAATGAGGATGCGATTGTGGAAGGACTGGAATCCGGCAAAGTCGCAAGATATGTCGCTGACTTCCCGACCAAGCGTCTGATTCATACTAAGAATACGGTACTGACCCCGCACCTTGGCGGTACGACTCAGGAAGCGGAAAGCAACTGTGCCCGTATGGCTGCCCAGGAAATGGATGACTATATCAAGAACGGTAATATCCGCAACAGTGTGGTTCTGCCCAATGTCCATATGGACAGAAGCGGTGCTGCCCGCATCTGCATCATTCATAAGAACCTGCCGGGCATGCTGACAAAGATCATGCCGGTGTTCTCCCGTGATCAGATCAACATCGAAAACATGACCAACAAGTCTCAGGGCAGCTATGCCTACAGTGTGTTCGATGTCAATAGTGAAGTAGATGAGAAAGCAGTACAGGAACTGAGTGAGCTGGATGGCGTCATCCGGGTCAGAGTTCTGAAGTAAGGAATAAGAAAGACAGGGAGCCATCCTGAAAAGGGATGGCTCCTTTCAGGAGAGTGCCATGGATTTAACATTCAGAATTGATACAAGAGAAGAACATGTCAATGTGAAGGATGAGCTGCTGCTGGATATCCTGATGCCGCAGAGCGACAGCTCTGTCCCGGATGAAAAACAGATTCTGGAAGAAGCGCTGGACCATCCCATCGCATCAGAACGTCTGGAAGATATCGTTCACCCGGGTGAAAAAGTCGTTATTGTCACATCCGATAACACCAGACCCATCCCTTCCTATAAAGTGCTGCCGCCGGTATTGAAGCGGCTGGAACAGGCCGGCATAAAGAAAGAGGATATACAGATCATCTTCGGCCGCGGCTCGCATCGCAGACAGACTCCATCCGAACAGGCAGCCCTGGTCGGTCAGGATATCTATGACACCGTCACCTGTTCTGATTCCGATACCGGACATACATATCACTATGGGGAAACAAAAGCCGGTACACCGGTTGACATTGATGAACGCATCCATGAAGCTGACCGGGTAATCTGCCTTGGCAATGTGGAATACCACTACTTTGCCGGCTTCTCAGGGGGAGCCAAAGCCATCATGCCGGGCTGTTCCACCCGTGCCGCCATTGAAAAGAACCATCGTTTCATGGTAAAGGAAGATGCCCATGCCGGAAAGCTCAAAGGCAATCCGGTCCGGGAAGATCTGGAAGAAGCAGCTGCCATGGTCCATGTGGACTTTATTGTCAACGTGGTATTGAATACAAAGAAACAGATTGTCTATGCGGCTGCCGGCGACTTGACTCAGGCTCATCGTGATGCCTGCCGGCATCTTGTTGATCTGTATGCCATGCCGATTGAACAGCAGGCAGATATTGTCATTGTATCCCAGGGCGGTGCGCCCAAGGACCGTAATCTCTACCAGACACAGAAAGCCCTGGATAACACCAAATATGCCGTAAAACAGGGCGGCACGGTCATTGTATGCGGATCATGCAGAGAAGGCTTTGGTGAAGCACACTTTGAAAACTTCATGCGCACTTACAAAGATCCAGATGAAATGATCCAGGCTCTCTATGATCACTTTGTCTTAGGTGCGCATAAAGCGGCGGCTATTGCCATGGTAGAGAAACGGGCAGAGATCTATCTGGTTTCCGATCTGCCTGATGAAACCGTTAATGCGACTTTCCTCAAGCCTTTCCATTCACTGCAGGAAGCCTATGATGCTGCCCAGCAGAAATATGATCAACATGGTACCGTCATCGCCATGCCATATGGCGGCTCTACGCTGCCTCAGCTGAAGGAAGAAGTGAAATGAAATACCAGGACATCAATGCAGAGGCTGGTAAAAATGATCACGGAATAACTTTCCTGATGCAGTTCAGATAACTGCAGGTATACTGAAAACGGATCATCCATGAATCATGTACAGGCTGATCCGTTTTCTTTCATGCATTTATTCAGAAAGGATCTGTTTATGACAGCAGTGTTATTTGTCTGCCATGGCAATATCTGCCGTTCCTGTATGGCGGAGTTCTATTTCAAAGAACTTGTAGAAAAAAACGGCATGGCAGACTGTTTTGAGATTGCCTCGGCAGCCACCCATACCGATGAGATCTGGAATGGACACGGCAGCCCGATGTATCCGGATGCGGTTGATGAGATGAAGCGAAGAGGCATAGACCGGCCGGATATGAAGTTGAAACATGCCCGGCTCATGACCCGGCAGGACTATGCCCGTTATGATCTATTGATCGGCATGGATGGGGAGAATCTTTTTGATATGAAGCGGATCGCCGGCGGTGATCCGGATCATAAGATTCATCTTCTGCTGGATTATGATGGAAAACACCGCTCTGTAGCGGATCCCTGGTATACCGGGGACTTTGTCACCGCCATGAATGATATTGCGGCAGGATGTGATGCTTTATATGAAAATCTTATCAGTCGCAATGCTTAAGTGCTAAAAAATGAAGGCGAAATGCTTGACAAGTACTAGGATGAGGACCATACTGTAGACACCCTGGAAACAGGGAGGGGTTAGTCCCCATTTATTTTTAGCACACGTTAGCACTCTATGTGTAAGAGTGCTTGAAAGGAGAACGCTATGATTATTATTCCTGTGTATAACCAATTGATCCTGCCGGAATCTACGCTGTATTTTCCCACCGACAGCCTCAACGCTTCCGCCGGTGTAACAGGTATCAATCCCGGTGAGAAGGTAATCTTCATCATCTCCAGAGACAACCGGCCGCGTACTGAATATACGGAGGATGGCTTCTATCCGATCGGTGTATCCGGTATGATTCAACAGTCCGGTGTATCCGGATTCTATGTGATCCGGACCTATCAGAGAGTCAATGTTGAAAATGTCATCATCCGGGCAGATCATACGATCACGGCCAATGTATCAAGACGTCCCGACATTGAAGATGGCGATCCTGCCGAGGAAAAGGAACAGCTGGATCACATCAAGGATATGCTGAGACAGTATATGAACAAGTTCCAGTGGGGCAGCTTTGTTTCACCGTATCTTGATCAGTGGACCAATATCTCGGAAGTTGTTTCACTGCTTGGCATGTGGCTGCCGCTGAAGCCGGAAGAGAAGTATCAGCTGCTTGAAATCGACAGCCGCCGGGACAGAGAAAAGAAGTATGAGGAGATTCTGTATTCCTATCTGGAAGTTGCCAAAGTCAATGCGGATGCCCAGACGGCCACAACCAAGGAATATGAGAGTGCCTATAAAGAGCAGGCCATCAAGAAGCAGATGGAATATCTGCAGAATGAGCTTGATCAGATGCATCCGGAGAATGTGAATGAGATCTCCCGCTTTGAAAAGAAGATCAAGGAATCCAGCATGAATCCGGATGCCTTGAAGGAAGCGGAGAAGATGCTCAACCGTCTGAAGCAGGAAGGCAAGAACTCTCCGGAATATGGCAATATCTATGATTATCTGGACTTTGTGACTTCTCTGAAGTGGAAGCCGGCCGAGCCGCAGACCATTGATCTCAAAGAAGCTGCCAAAGTTCTGGATGAAGATCACTTCGGCCTGGAAAAGGTCAAGAAGAGAATCATCCAGCAGATTGCGGTCATGAACCTTAAGCATACCCAGTCCGGTTCAATCCTGCTGTTTGTCGGTGCACCTGGTACCGGCAAGACTTCCATCGCTGCTTCCATCGCGCGAGCTCTGCACAGAAGCTATGTGAGAGTATCCCTTGGCGGTGTAAGGGATGAAGCGGATATCAGAGGCCACAGAAGAACTTACATCGGTGCCATGCCGGGCCGTATCATGGACGGCATTGCCAAAGCAGGCTCCTCCAATCCGGTCATGGTGCTGGATGAAGTGGATAAGCTCGGGGAGTCCTACAATGGCGATCCGGCCAGTGCATTGCTTGAAGTACTGGATCCGGAACAGAACAACACATTCACTGATCACTACATGAACGTACCGTATGATCTTTCCAATGTGTTCTTCATCTGCACAGCCAATTCCATTGACAACATTCCGGAACCTCTCCTGAACCGTATGGAAGTCATTCAGTTCAACGGCTATACGGCAAGTGAAAAGTTCCAGATCGCAAGACGCCATCTCATCCCCAAAGCCATGACAGCCATGGGCATTCAGGAAAAGGATCTGGCGGTCAGGGATGATGCGATCAGAGAAGCCATTGATTCCTATACGATGGAGGGCGGAGTCAGAGGTCTCAAGAAGGTATTTGATACCTTATGCAGAGCCTGTGCTGTTTCCATTGCGGAAGGCAGAGAAGATCAGCTTGTCATCACAAAAGACAATCTGAAGGATTATCTTGATGCCCACCCGATTCACCATGATAAAGTGACGGATGACCGCAGACCCGGCATTGTGACTGGCCTTGCCTGGACCGCAGCCGGCGGTGAAATTCTGTTCATTGAATCTCTGGCTATGCCGGGCAATGGCAAGATTACCGTTACCGGACAGCTGGGCGATGTTATGAAGGAATCTGTATCCATTGCCCTGTCCTTGGTGAAACATATGTTCCCGGAGAAGAAAGACTTCTTTGAAACACATGACATTCATATCCATGTACCGGAAGGTGCTGTCAAGAAAGACGGTCCTTCTGCCGGCATCACCATTACAACCGCGCTTTCCTCCCTTGTGACAGACCATACGGTAGATCCTTCCATCGGTATGACAGGTGAAGTTTCCTTAAGAGGCAAGGTCATGCCGATCGGCGGTCTGCCTGAAAAGCTCATGGCTGCGGTCAGAGCAGGGGTGAAGACAGTTCTGATTCCAAAGGACAATGTGGAAGATCTCAAGGATGTACCGGAAGAGACCCGCAATGCCCTGCAGATCATCCCGATCGAGGATGTGAAGGACAGTCTGAAATATACCGGCATTCTTGCCTGATCTGAATGACAGCTTCAGAAATCTGAAAAGATCTCTGAAGCTGTTTTTCTTCTGCGTGGAGATGCCTTGATTTGTGCATATAGAAAGGGCGGAGGAAAAGAGCTTATGAAAAAAGAAAACCATTCCGCCCTGCAGATGGACTGCCGTCTGTATGGCCTTTACAAGACAGGCATCCTGTCTTTGAAAGACATCATTGTCTCAAGACACTCTATTACCGATCCTGCCTTAATCAGTCAGCTGGCAAAGATGCGCCAGCACACAGAACGTCTGGAAACCTTCTTTGATACGATCGAAAGAGAGTATGGCATTGATAACCGGATGATCCTGTGGCGCTATCTTGTTAACGGAGAAGATGTCTCTCATATTGCCCGTGACTATCATACCTGCCATAACGCTCTGATGCGTCAGATCAGCCGTCTGATGCAGGAGGCAGACAGCTATGCTTAGAAAGATTCTGCCTTTGATCTTATGTCTTGCCTTTCTGCCTGTACAGGCGGAAGAGACAGATACCCTCACGCTTCATGTCACCGCCGATGGAAAACCGGCATCTGTGTCTTTTCTTGTCTATGAAAGTGAAACGGCAGAAGCGCCCGTCATGGATGAAGAGGACAATGTGATCACGTTGGAAAGTGATGAAGAAGGAGAACTGATCCTGCCGCTGGAATATGAAGGCTTTTATCTGCGGCTGAAAGAGGAAAAAGGATGGCATGTCAGCGGTGTGATGCCTTATCAGATTCAGCCGATGGATACGGTTGCCCTGGATCATCTCAGGGTCAGTTTTCACTTGAAAACTGACAGTGAAGAAAAGATTGTATGTGAGCTGAAAGAGAAGGGAAAAGAGGAAGTGACTGCTGTCCTCGACCATGATCAGGATATTTCAGCTTATTTACGGGAAGGCAGTACATATGTGATTGCGGTGAAAGGTACATATGAAAACATGTCTCTGCATCCGGTGGAATTTGAAGTCAGTACAGCGGACGAACAGACCGTGGTGCTTTCGGCCGATCTTCTCTATCCATTTGGAATTGCCTTATCAGAACCTGTTTCAGATGTTTCTCTGCACTTTGAAGAGGAAGAGAAAATGCAGGACATGAAACTGCCGGCACGCATGAAAACAGATCAGGAAGGAAAGATCAGAGGCAGTCTTCTGCCGGGTGTGTATCATATCAGAACTGAGGTCAATGATCGTCATTATTATGAGGATGGCAGCAGGCACACGCTGAGTGTGACGCGAAGCGGAGAAAATAAACTCTCCATTGCCCTTAAGCCGGTGTCTTTTGTCATTGCGTTCAATGATGCCAGTCCTTATATCGTGCATGTGATGCAGGGAGAAAAGGAAATCCAGTCCTATGTCAATGACGGCAGTGAACACAGCATTTCTGCAGAAAGGGAAGAGAGCTATGATATCCGCTGTGATGCGGGAATGGATCTGCTGCCGCTGGAAGTACAGCGCATCGATACAGGCAATACGCCGGGAAACCTGAAAGTACTGATGCAGGCTCGTCCTTTTCATACAGATGTATCGGTTGCCGGCAGTGATGGACAGGCTGTCAAAGGGGCAGAGGTAAAGGTAACGCGCTTATCGGATGGCAGTGTGCAGACCGCAAATGCCGGCATGCTTTCCGGCCTGTATGCAGGTGAAGTATATGAGGCCAGCGTATCTTCTCTGCCTGCGGGCTGGCGAGCAGCGGATCCGGTACGCTTTACGGCCGGAAAGGACAATGTGGTACTGCAGGTAAATCCATTTGTGCATCAGACGATTGCTTTGAATGTACCGGGAACCGGTTTTGTCTACCAGGCTTACCGCGATGAAGCCTGTACAGTACCATTAACAGATCTTGATGGGAATAATGTAGCGGTTCAGGATACGGCCAGCTTTGCGCTTGGGGAAGGTACCTATTATCTGAAAGCTGTACAGATGGATCCGGCATACTACCCGGATGAAACCGTACACAGGCTGCAGGTCGCACAGCAGAACGGAACGGAAGCCGTCTATGACATCGCTTTAAAGCGTACCTCCATCAAAGCGGAAGTGCGGGATGAAAACAATGCACTGCTGTCAGATGTCTGGCTCATTCTCAAAGATGAAAAGGGCAATGAAAGAAGAGTGAAGGCAGGTGATGAAGTAGATGTAGAGCGCGGCGTCAGATATGCACTGCGGCTGGCCGATGCGCCGGAAGGATACCAGCAGAAAAGTGCCGGGGTATTCATGCTGGGGGAGAAGGCACCGGCCGAACTGCCTGTCGCTGCCATCCGTGTTACAGCTGTAAGTGATCTGAAACTGAAGCTTACCCATCAGGCTAAACCGGTTGCGGCATCCTATGCTTTATATACCGATGAAGCGTGCCGCACACCTGCGTATGATCTTGATGGAAATAAGGCGGAAGGAAAGATGGATCAGGAAGGCGTTCTGCATCTATGCATGCCTAGAGGCATCTATTATCTCAAACAGACAGGCATTGATCCGCATTACTTCCGGCAGACAGAGGTCCGTAAGATTGAGCTGAAAGCGCAAACCGAGCGGATCAATCTTGAAAGTGAGCCGGTTGTATTCCGTACGGCTCTTTATGATGCACAGGGCAGACCGGTATATGGAGCTGTTTATGCGCTGCTGGATGAAAACAGAAAGCAATTGAAAAGCTGGAAGTATGAAGGCAGTGAACTGCTGATTGAGGATGAAGCACTGGCCCATGGCAAGACCTACTATCTGCAGTGCACTTCCATGCCGGAAGGCTATGAGAAGAACAATGCCCTGATCCGCTTTACTCTGCCTGAAACGTATGGGGAAGAACTGCCTTCTATCTCTTTGACAGCCGTGATGAAAGAGCAGAAGAAAGCAGAAGGCGGCAGTGTAAAGCAGAAGGAACAGATGGACATGGAAGATATACTGAACGGGGAAAAGAGCCGCAGGTATATCATGATCCTGATGATCCTGGCCGGCGTTCTTGCCGGGATGATCTGGTATGAGAAATGTAAAAAATGTAAAAATAAGAAAAAAGGTTGAAATCCGCTTACATTTTTCTTACAATACAGAAAAGCAATGAAGGGAAAAAGTAAGCTTTTCGCCGATCTTGAGAGAGCTTTCTGCAAGCTGAAAGGAAAGCGTGAGGGAGAAGCTGAACACACATCCCGGAGCTGTCTGTTCGAACTGACAGTAGGGCAGATCGGTGTGTCCGTTAAAGCACAGGAGTATGATGAAAGTACTTCATGAGGCTGTATTCGTGAGGATGCAGTGAAATTGGGTGGAACAGCGCTGCGGCGTCCCTTGTCAGGGATGCCGCTTTTGTTTCAGAAGGAGAAAGTCATGTACTATACAAGTGAAGCACCCGGCGGTATGCGTGATACGGCCGGCAGTGAAGCCGTGAAGAAGAAAAAGCTGCAGGGCAGAATTGAGAAGGTATTTGCTTCATACGGCTATGAACCGGTGTTTACACCGACCATTGAATACTATGAAACCTATGCCAGGGCATATGACGGCATCAGAGAAGAAGAGTTCTACAAGTTCTTCGATCAGGACGGCCGCATTCTTACTCTGCGTCCGGATATGACCATTCCGATTGCCCGCTTTACAGCTGGGCGGCTGGGCAGTCAGAAGCCGCCGTTCCGTTTTTCCTACAGTGCGGATGTGTTCAAGGTCAGACATACCTTTGCCGGCAAACGTTCAGAAGCGACTGACTGCGGGGTGGAATGCATCGGTCTGGATGAAAAGGATGATCTGGAAGTACTGGTGCTGGCCCTTGATACACTGAAGTGTCTTGGTACAGAGAATTATATGCTTGAGATCGGCAATTCCGGCTACTTCAAGGCAGCCGCCAGAAGCGCCGGCCTGCAGCAGGAACAGACCCGTATTCTGGCAGATCTGATTGACCGCAAATCCATGGTGGATCTGCAGGAATTTCTCGATGCTTCATCACTCAGTGAAAAGGGAACCGCCTTCTTCATGAAGCTGCCGTTATTAAGCGGGGATGTTTCGGTGCTGAAAGAGGCGGAGGATCTTTCCTTTACCGATGAGCTGCATCGGGAAACGGCAAGGCTGACCAAACTGGATGAGATGCTCAGAACACTCGGGTGGGAAAAGCATATCAGCTATGACCTTGGCAAAGTGCCGCATCTGACCTATTACACCGGCATCATCTTTGAAGGATGGGTGGAAGGCCTTGGTGCTTCCGTGCTGTCCGGGGGAAGATATGATGATCTGCTGAAGAAATTCGGAAGGGATCTGCCGGCCTGCGGCTTCGGTATGAAGATCGATGAAGCGGCGCAGCTGTTGAAGGATGAAGAAGAGAAAGTCATCACGGTACGCTATCCTGAAGGAAAGATTGCGGAAGCCCTGGCCAAAGCGGCAGCACTGCGGCAGAATCACCGCGTGATCATTGAAGAAGCGGATACAGATGAGGTGGAGGTAATCGCATGATATCAGTAGCACTGACCAAAGGCCGACTGGAGAAGTCCTCTACGGCCATGCTGGAAAAAGCAGGCTATGGGGTGGAAAAGCTGAAGGACAAAGGCAGGGCGCTTGTCTTCCCCGATACGGTGAAGGATGTGCGCTACTTCCTGGTCAAAGCCAATGACTGCATTACCTATGTGGAACACGGCGTAGCTGATATCGGCATTGTCGGCAAGGATACGATTCTGGAAGGCGGAAATGATTATTATGAAATGCTGGATCTGAAGATCGGTGAATGTAAATTCATCTGTGCTTCTCTGCCGGATCATAATCCGCTCACGATGTCCGGTCATATCCGGATCGGCACCAAATATCCGGAAGTCACAAGACGCTATTTCCGCCAGCTCGGCAAGGATGTTGAAATCATCAAGATTGACGGTTCGGTGGAACTGTCGCCGATTCTGGGACTTGTGGATGGCATTGTGGATATCATGGAGACCGGGACAACCCTCAGAGAAAACGGGCTTGTAGTCTATGATACGGTATGCCGGATTTCAGCCCGGGCAATTGTCAACCGGGCTGCGTACCGGCTGAAACATGAAGAAGTCATGACATTTCTGAATGATCTGAAAAAGCAGGTAAAGGAGTGAAGAATATGCTGGAAGAAATTGATGCGGGCAATCCGGAAGCCCTGAGAAAGTATCTTGATTCAAGAAGTGCGGAAATCTCGGATGATGTGCTGATGAAGGTCAGTGCCATCCTGCGGGATGTCAGAGAAAACGGCGATGCTGCCCTCAGAAAATATACGGCGCAGTTTGACGGCGTGAAGGTGGAAGATTTCCGCATCAAGGATGAAGAACTGCAGGCCGCAGCGGATCAGGTGTCTCCTTCCTTCAAAGAGGCCATGGAAAAGGCTGCGGCCAATATCCGATCCTTCCATGAAGCACAGAAACAGAATTCCTATCTTATTGAAAAGGATGAGGGTGTATACCTTGGCGAAAGAGTGCTGCCGCTGTCTTCCTGCGGCATCTATGTGCCGGGCGGCCGGGCTCAGTATCCTTCCAGCGTTCTCATGAATGCCATTCCGGCCAAAGTGGCCGGGGTGAAGCGGATTGTCATGGTAACTCCGCCGTCAAAGGACGGCAGGCTCAATCCGGATATTGCCTTTGCGGCAAAGCTTGCCGGGGTGGATGAAGTCTACCGTATCGGCGGAGCCCAGGCCATTGCGGCCCTTGCTTATGGCACAGAATCCATTCCGCATGTGGATAAGATCACCGGCCCGGGCAACATCTTTGTGGCGGCAGCCAAGAAGCTGGTCTTTGGCAAAGTAGCGATTGATATGATTGCCGGTCCCTCTGAAATCCTTGCCGTAGCGGATGAAAAAGCGGATCCTGCCTATCTTGCGGCAGACCTGTTAAGCCAGGCGGAACATGATCCCATGGCTTCGGCGATTCTGTTAACCCCAAGCAGACCGCTTCTCAATGCGGTCAATGCTGAGCTTGAAAAGCAGAGTGCCGTACTGCCCAAGCGGCAGATTGTTGAAGAATCCTTGAAGAACTATGGCAAAGCCATTGTCTGCAGGGATATTCATGCCTGCATTGCCTATGCCAATGCCATTGCCCCGGAACATCTGGAGCTGATGGTGGAAGATCCGATGCCCTATCTCAATGAAGTCGTCAATGCCGGCTCGGTCTTCTTAGGCTACTATACATGCGAATCCATCGGCGATTACTTCGGCGGCACCAACCATGTTCTGCCGACCGGCGGTACAGCCCGCTTCTCCAGTGCGCTCGGCGTGGATGCCTTCATCAAGAAGTCCTGCTATCTCCACTACAGCGAAGAAGCTTTGGAACGCGACGCTTCCTATATCATGACCATGGCACATCAGGAACAGCTTGAAGCACATGCAAGAGCGGCCGGAATCAGGGTGAAGAAAAATGAAAAAGATTGAGTCTTATACGGCGGCAGCGAGTGATGGCTTACTGCTGAACGCTAATGAACTGAGTGTATCCTTTTCCAGAACGATTCTGGATGAATTGAAAGCAGCCATCGATGAAATTCCATTCAACCGCTATCCTGATGCAGAAGAAACAGAACTGCTGGAAGCGTATGGAAAGTGTGTCGGCTTCAGTCCGGCTCATTTACTTGCCGGCAATGGTTCAGATCAGATGCTCGGCTATCTCATCGGTACGTACTTAGGCAAGGGGAAAAAGCTCTTTACGCTGGAGCCTGACTTCTCCATGTATGACTACTATGCTTCAACCTATGAAGCAGATGTCGTCAAATTCAAAGAAAAGAAAGACGGCAGCTATGCGCTGGCTGACTTCATTCAGGCTGCCAAGGACAATGCACCTGATATGATCCTTTTCTCCAATCCCAACAATCCGGGCGGACAGTGTCTTTCCCCGGATGAAGTGGAAGAAATTCTCAAGGCTTTCCCTTCGATTCCGGTTGTCATTGATGAAGCGTATATTGAGTTTTCCGATATACCGGGCAGTGAGAAGCTGATTGATGTATATGACAATCTGTTTATTACCCGTACTTTATCCAAGGCATTAGGAGCAGCGGGGCTCAGAATCGGATTTCTGATCGGTTCACAGAAGGTGATGGCAGATCTCAAGAAGAACTTTGTGCCTTATGCTCTGAATCGTCTTTCCATGAAAGCGGCGGTCATTGCCTTGGCACATCGTAATGAATATGAGCCATTGATTGCCTTAATCAAAAAGGAAAGAGAAAAGATGTATGAAGAAAGCAGAAAATTCAGGCATCTGATTCTCTATCCTTCCGAGGCCAACTACCTCCATGGCCGGTGTGACAATAAGAAGCTGCTGCTGAAGCTGTTTGCGGATGCGGATATTGTTATCCGCAACTACAATGATGAGGATACCTTCCGTATTACTATCGGTCTGCCGCAGGAGAATGAGCGTGTCCTGCAGGTACTGCAGGCATATGAAGAGGCATGTGTATGAGAACAGCATCAGTATCCCGCAGAACAAAGGAAACAGAGATTTCCTGTACATTGAATCTTGATGCAAAGAGCGGTACGGATATTTCCACCGGCATCGGTTTCTTCGATCATATGCTGGAGCTGCTCAGCTTTCACAGCGGTTTCGGCATGACCATTAAAGCCGATGGCGATCTCAATGTGGATGACCACCATACGGTAGAGGACTGCGGCATTGTCTTAGGCAAAGCATTCCGGCAAGCCCTGGGGGATAAGAAAGGGATTGCCCGCTATGGCTTTTTCTCCTGTCCCATGGATGAAGCGCTGGCCAATGTGTCATTGGACTTTTCCGGGCGGCCCTATCTTGTCTTCCACTGCACATTTACAAGAGAAAAGATCGGTGATCTTTCCACGGAAATGGTAGAGGAATTCTTCCGTGCCTTTGCAGTAGAAGCCGGTCTGACGCTGCACATCAATGTGCCGTATGGCACCAACAATCATCATATGGCAGAAGCAGTGTTCAAGGCCTTCGGCCATGCCCTGAAGGAAGCTGTCAGAGTAAGCGGGGATGGCGTGATGAGCTCGAAAGGAGTGCTGGCATGATTGGAATTATCGACTATGGAATGGGCAATCTGAAAAGTGCTGCCAATGGATTGAAGAAAGTCGGGGCAGCATATGTGATCAGCGATCAGGCGGATGTGCTGCAGCAGTGCGACCGGCTGATCCTGCCGGGGGTTGGGGCATTTGCGGATGCCCTGGTCAATATCAAAGACAGAGGCTTATATGAACCGGTAAAGAAAATGGTAAAGGAAGGAAAACCGTTACTGGGGATCTGTCTGGGAATGCAGATGCTGTATGAGGAAAGTGAAGAAAACGGTCTGAGTGAAGGATTCGGTTTTCTCAAAGGCAGAATCATCCGGATGAAGGGAGATATCCGCATTCCGCAGATCGGCTGGAATCTGCTGGAAAAGAAACAGGAACATCCTGTTTTCAATCTGATTTCCGATCGTCCTTTTGTCTACTATGTACACAGCTATTATGCCAATGAAACAGATCCGTCTGAAGTCTATGGAACAAGTTGCTATGGACCGATTGAAGTGCCGGGTCTTGTTGGAAAGGGCAATGTCATGGGCTGTCAGTTTCACCCGGAAAAGAGCGGTGAAGATGGTCTTGCAATCCTGAAATGGTTTACGGAGGCAGAGCTATGATCTTACTGCCGGCAATTGATATTATCGACGGCCGTCCGGTCCGCCTCTATCAGGGTGACTATGCAAAAGCGGAACAGGTGGCGGAAGATGTAACGGCAACGGCGCTGCGTTTTAAGGCAGATGGCGCGAAGTATCTGCACTGTGTGGATCTGGATGGCGCCAAAGCAGGAAAGCGCATGAATGCGGCTGTGATCAAGGAAGCTGCTTTAAAGAGCGGTTTATCCACGGAAGTCGGAGGCGGCATCCGGACGATGGCAGATATTCAAGATTATCTGAACAGCGGTATCGACCGGGTCATTCTGGGAACGGCTGCAGTAGAAGATGAAGCACTGCTCAAAGAAGCTCTGGCAAAGTATGGAAAGCGCATTGCCATCGGCATTGATGCAAGGGATGGCTTTGTACAGACAGCCGGATGGCTGGGCAGTACGTCTCTGGATTATGTCTGTTTTGCTAAGAAGATGGAGGCAATGGGGGCACAGAATCTGATTGTAACGGATATCAGTAAAGACGGCACTTTAAGCGGACCGGCTTTTGCCATGTATGAAAAACTCAGGAAAGAAGTATATGTAAAGGTAACGGCAAGCGGCGGCATCCACAGCCTGGAGGATCTTCTCAAACTCAAAGCCATGGGGCTTGACGGGGCGATCCTTGGCAAGTCGCTGTATGCCGGTAAGATTGATCTGAAAGAAGCTCTTTCAAAGGTGGAAGCATGCTGACAAAAAGAATTATTCCCTGTCTTGATGTAAAGAATGGAAAGACAGTCAAAGGCATCAACTTTGTCGGTCTCAAAGAAGTAGGCGATCCGGTAGAGATGGCCCGGAAGTACTATGAACAGGGAGCGGATGAACTTGTTTTCCTGGATATAACCGCAACCAATGAAGGCCGTAAGACCATGGTGCAGGTCGTTGAAAAAGTGGCAGAGCAGATTTTCATGCCCTTTACCGTAGGCGGAGGCATCCGCAGCTGTGAGGATATCCGCAATCTTCTGTTAGCCGGGGCGGATAAGGTATCACTGAACTCGGCGGCGATCCGCAATCCTGACTTCATTAATGAAGGGGCGGAAGCCTTCGGCAGCCAGTGTATTGTATTAGCTGTCGATGGACGTAAAAGAAAAGACGGCAGCGGCTGGAATGTATTTATCAACGGCGGCAGGATTGATACCGGCATTGATGTGCTGGAATGGGTCAAAGAAGGCGTGAAAAGAGGCGCTGGTGAAATTCTTCTGACATCCATGGATACGGATGGAACAGAAGCCGGCTATGATCTGGCGATGCTGAAAGCTGTTCATGATGCGGTGGAAGTGCCGGTAATTGCTTCAGGCGGATGCGGCAAAGCAGAAGATATCTATGAAGTCTTCAGAGAAGATGCGGCTGATGCGGCTCTTGCGGCATCTCTGTTTCACTATGATCAGATGAAGATACAGGCTGTGAAACAGTATCTCAAAGAGAAAGGAATACCGGTAAGATTATGATTGCGGTGGATTTTGCCAAAGGAAATGGTCTTGTGCCGTGTGTGGTACAGGACGCTGAAAGCGGACAGGTTCTGATGCTTGCGTATATGAATGAAGAAAGCCTGCAGAAAACGATGAAAACAGGTCTTGCCACCTACTGGAGCCGTTCCCGTCAGGAACTGTGGACCAAAGGCGAAACAAGCGGCCATTACCAGCACGTCAGACAGATTCTGATTGACTGTGATGCGGATACGCTGTTACTCAAGGTAAAACAGGATGGAGCGGCATGTCATACCGGCAAGTACAGCTGTTTCTACAGAACCATAGAAGGAAAGGAAATATTATGACTGAACTGGAAAAAATGTATGAGACCATTCTGGAAAGAAAGGAAAATCCGGAAGTAGGAAGCTATACAAGCTATCTTTTTGATAAGGGACTGACCAAGATCCTGAAGAAAATAGGCGAAGAATCAACTGAGGTTGTCATTGCCTCTCTGGCTGAAGACAAGGATACGTTAGTCGGGGAACTCAACGATCTTGCCTATCATGTGCTTGTTCTGATGGCAGAAAAAGGCGTTACCCTGGAAGACTTTGACAAAGAAGCACAGAAGCGGGCTGAAAAGCAGCACAATCTCAAGCCGGAAAGAAGACCGATTACTAATCTTTGAATCCGGTTTTACGGTAAAATAGGAAAGAAAGAAGTGAAGTATGGAACAGTTTCTTTTCCTGTTTGAAATTATCGGTACGGTGGCATTTGCCGTGTCCGGTGCGATTGCGGCCATTCACAGTGCCATGGACCTTTTCGGTGTCCTGATGCTTGGTATTATTACAGCTACGGCGGGAGGGGTTATCCGGGATATCATCCTGGGTACTTTTCCGCCGCAGGCTTTTATTCATCCGGTATATGTCGGTACGGCGGCTTTGACTTCACTTGCCGTATTTATTGTTTTTGCCCGCATGAATGATGCGGAAAGGGTGCTGGACAGCCCGCGCTACAGAAGACTCTTACTGATTTTTGATTCGATCGGCCTTGCCGTATTTACCGTCACCGGCATGACCACAGCCATGCATGTCCATGGTGCGGATAACGGCTTTCTGGTGGTGTTTTCCGGGGTCATGTCAGGGGTTGGCGGCGGCGTACTTCGCGATATGATGCTTGGCGGCATGCCGGTGATTTTCCGCAAACAGATTTATGCGGTTGCGTCCATCATCGGCGGTCTGACTGCCTGGCTTTTCTTTGTCAACGGCTATATCTTTGCCGGTGAAATTGCCGGTTCAGCTGCGGTGTTTGCCATACGGCTGCTGGCGGTTCATTATCGCTGGAGTCTGCCGCGGATTGAAAGGAGGTCAGAATGAATATTTTTGATTATCTGGACTGGCGCGGGGATATTCCCTTTGCCGTCGATCCCTTCAATTATGTGGATAATCTTGTCTTAAGCGAACTTGCCTATGCCCGCTTGAAAGATGTTCTGACAAATGAAAATACCGTTCTTTCCATTGAAGAGCTGGCCCGCCGTTTCTTTTCCCTGCATACGCAGGAAGAGATTGAAAAAGGCAGCGGCTATACAGCCAGGGCGCCTCTGCTGTTATTGAAGATGGCGCATTCCGGCCGCTATGGCGGAACGAAGGTATTTGCCCATATTGATATTCTGAAACCGGAGAAAACGGAACAGATGTCAGCGGTGTCCTTCCTTCTGCCGGATCATACAGTCTATGCTGCCTACCGCGGTACAGACAGCTCTATTGCGGCATGGAAAGAAGATTTCATGCTGAGCTATCTTGACCGTACCCCAGGACAGGTCAGGGCTGAGGAGTATCTGAACCGCCACTTTACAAGAGGTATGCTTCCCTTAAGAGTCGGCGGCCACTCCAAAGGCGGCAACTTTGCCGTCTATGCGGCCGTCAAAGCGGATGAAGCGGTCAGAAAGCGGATCATTCAGGTGTATTCCAATGACGGTCCGGGATTCCGGCAGGCTTTTATTGAAAGTGAAGCGTATCAGAACACTCTGCCGAAAATTATCAGTATCATCCCGGCCAGTTCCATGATCGGCCAGTGTATGGAAAATGAATATGTGCATCTGATTGTCAGAAGTGACAATGAGGGTATCAACCAGCATGATGCTTTATCCTGGCAGGTAATGCGCAATCACTTTGTGGAAGCATCGGAGCGTACATCCGAGAGCTATTTCTTTGACCGTACGATACGCCATTGGATTGAAGGCATATCGGATGAAGACCGCAGACAGTTTGTCGATTCGCTGTTTTCCTTCTATGAGGCAACCGGCAAGCAGACGATGACAGAGGTGAAGAAGATCGATCCCTGGACATCCATGAAAGTTGTTTTGAATCATCTCAACAGCATGGACAGGGATGAGCAGCGTCAGTTCATTGAGATCCTTCTCAAACTGGTGAGATCCGCCAATCTTGTTCTGACGGAAGAAGCTCAGGCAAATATTCATTCCTTTATAGAAAGCAGAAAGGAAAACAGGCAGAAAGCGTGAGCTCTCTGCCTGTTTTACATCAAAGATGAATCACTCATCACCGAAGGAAATGCCGATGAACTTGGCTTCCTTGATGATCTCCGCATTCGGGTCGAGGGTCTTGAGCTTGCCGGCGACATCCTTCAGCGGTACCTTGATCATTTCTCTGTTCTTATAGCCGACCATGAAGCCGAACTTCTTCTGCAGAATCAGCCTGGCCGCTTCTGCACCAAGACGGGACGCAAATACTCTGTCATAGGCAACCGGTGTGCCGCCTCTCTGGATATGACCGGGCACCGTAACTCTGACCTCACGTCCGGTACGCTTGGTGATCTGATCTGCCAGTTCATAGGAAACAGAAGGGAAGGCATACTTTTCCAGCTTCTTGCGGTATTCCTTCTTGGGCAGCTGGGCATCTGCCTTGGAAATGGCGCCTTCTGCTACGGCAATGATGGTGAAGCGTTTGCCGGACTTGTCACGCTCTTCAATGACACGGATGATATTTTCCAGATCATATGGAATCTCCGGCAGCAGGATGATATCCGCACCGCCGGCAATACCGGCATTCAACGGCAGCCAGCCGACCTTGTGGCCCATGACTTCGACAATAAAGACACGGCCGTGGGAAGAAGCAGTAGTATGAATTTCATCAATACATCTGGTCGCAATATCAACAGCGGACTGGAAGCCGAAGGTCATATCAGTGCCCCAGAGATCATTATCAATTGTCTTAGGCAGAGTAATGACATTGAGGCCTTCTTCACTCAACAGATTGGCCGTCTTGGTAGAGCCGTTGCCGCCCAGCATCACCAGGCAGTCCAGCTGCAGCTTGAAGTATGTCTGCTTCATGCATTCCACTTTATCTCTGCCATCCGGCAGCGGATCATGAATTTCCTTGAAAGGCGTACGGCTTGTGCCAAGGATTGTACCGCCTACGGTAAGGATGTTGGAGAAGTCATCATCCGTCAGAAGTCTGAATCTGGAATTGATGAGACCTTTATAGCCATCCTCAAAACCATAGAACTCTACCGGCTCCTTGGCATTGTTCATGACGCCCTTGAATACACCGCGCATGGCAGCGTTGAGCGCCTGGCAGTCGCCGCCGCTTGTTAACATACCGATTCTCAGCATTTTCTATTTTTCCTCCATTACTGAACACGTAATTCTTAAATCTATTTTATGTCATGAAAGCAAATACAACAAGAACAGAAAAGGCCTCCGACAGCGGAGGCCGATCATATTTACAAACGTGCTGTTTCCAGCGCAATCTTCATCATATTGGTGAATGAGTTCTGTCTTTCTTCCGGGGTTGTCTCGGCATGGGTGACTAGACTGTCGCTGATCGTCAGCAGGCAGGCAGCATTTTTATTAAGCAGTCTTGCGTTATTGAAAAGGGCAAAGCTTTCCATTTCCACGGCCAGACAATGGTGGTCTGTAACACCTTTCATATAGGTGTCATTGGTGTGATAGAACACATCAGAGGAATGAATGGTGCCAAGATGCAGCGGGATGTTCAGGCTGTCTGCTGCTTTCTGGATTCTGGCATTGAGAGCAGCTGAAGCCGGTACCGTATCATCTGTATACCCATCCAGTACTTTGGCATAGCTGCTTTCACTGTAAGCAGCTGAAGCCAGCACAACATCATACAGATTGAGTTCGGTGGTATAGGTGCCGGCGGAGCCGACGCGGATGATATTGTCGACATCATAGAACTTGAACAGCTCATAGGAATAGATGCCGATGGCCGGCATGCCCATACCGCTGGCCATGACGGTGACCGGGGTTCCTTTATAGGTGCCGGTATAGCCCTGTACGCCTCTGACGTTATTGACAAGAACCGGGTTTTCCAGGAATGTTTCAGCGATGAACCGGGAGCGCAGCGGGTCGCCCGGCATTAATACGGTGCGGGCGATTTCTTCCCGCTTGGCTTCATTATGGGGTGTAGACATAGATTTTATTTTCTCCTTCTTATTGCAGAATCAAGTATAGCATAGCGCTTACATTGCAAAAAAGGACAGAAAAGGGGACCATCCGAAGATGGTCCCCGTGTGTTTCAGTGCTTAGTGCCTTTGGCGCCTTTGACGCCGGATTCAGAATAGGAGGAAAGCAGGTTGGAATCATAAGAGAAGATCATGCGGGATCTTCTTCTTTCTCTGTCAAGCGCCTGCTGCACAAGCGTATCCATCAGTTGCGGGAAGGAAACGCCGCTGGCTTCCCACAGGTAGTAGGCAAGGGAGCCCGGAATGGTGTTGATTTCATTGACATAGACGTGTTTTGTTTCCGCATCCATCATGAAGTCGATCCGGCATACACCGGAGCACTGCAGGCATCTGAACGTCTCCAGGGCATATTTCTGAATGAGCCTGGTGGACTCTTCATCAATCGGAGCCGGTACGCGTCTTGCGGTAGATGCCATGCCTTTTGAAGCGCCGGAAGTCTTGGCGCCGCCTTTCTTGGCACCGCCGCCCATGTACTTGTCCTTGAAGTCCAGCATGTTGTCGCCTTCCGTCTGCTTGGTGACTTCTTCCAGGACGGAAGCTTTTGCATGGTGCTTATCACCCAGGACAGAGCAGTTGATTTCCCGCATCGGATGAATGACTTTTTCCGTGATGACCTTTTCATCATACTGTCTAGTATCTTCAAAGCAGCTCAGATATTCTTCATCATTATGGGCAATGGCAATGCCTACGGAAGAACCGGTACGGCTCGGTTTGAGAATGACCGGGTAGCCGATCTGATGTACTTTCTTCAGGATCTCTTCCTGATGTTCTTCCAGTTCATCGCTGTAGACATAGAACCAGTCTGCCATCGGCAGGCCGTTGTCTCTGAGGATGTTCTTCATCAGAACCTTATCCTGACCGACCGCCGCACCATACAGATCACACCCGGCATACGGCACTTTCAGCATTTCCAGAAATCCCTGGATGGTGCCGTCTTCCCCGTTAGTACCATGCATGATCGGAATGGCCACATCAATGGTGCCAAGTTCCTTTTTGCCGAATAAGGATGTCTTTACCGGCAGGATGACCACCCGGTTGTCCACATTGGCCAAAGTGACCTGGGTGCACTTGGCGACAAGACCATTGAGGTCTTTGTAGTTCTTCATGTCATTGAGCAGTTCAGACACGTAGAGCTTTCTGTTTTTAGCGACATAGATCGGAATAACGTTGTATTTGTTTCTGTCCATGGCTTCCATAGCCTGGTGGGCAGAGATAATGGATACTTCATGTTCAACGGATTCACCGCCGAAAAATACTGCTGCGTTGAGTTTCATGTAAAAAAATGCCTCCGGGCTTCATTATAGCGTATTTGTCTGTTCAGTTTGACAGGAAATACGTGCAATATCACAATGTACAGGACTGAAATGCTGTTTTGACGCTGTGAGCAAACTGTCACAGCCAGGCTTTCTGCCCTCAGCAGATGCAAAGTGTATAATGGCATCGCAGAAGAAAGGAGCGTACGTATATACATGAAGAAAGCACTCGTACTGGCGGGCGGAGGCACCCGTGGGGCTTACCAGGCCGGGGCGATCCGGGCCTGCATGGAAATGGGAAGAGATGACTGGGATCTTGTGACCGGTGTATCGGTAGGAGCTCTCAACGCGGCACTTGTGGTACAGGGAGATATCGACGGGATGATCGATATGTATGATCATCTTTCCATGTCACAGATCATCAACGGGGCAAATCCGCTGGATTTCAATCTGAATACACTCATGAAAGACAAGGAAATGCAGCAGACCTTCCTTGCCTACATCAAAGACCGGGGACTGGATATTTCTCCTTTTATTCAATACGTACATGAAAAATACAACCCTGAGAAATTCTTCGCTTCCCGCATGGATTTTGGTCTGATCACCGCTACCCGCAAAGGCCATGAAGGCGTCTATGTCAATAAGGCCATGATGAAGGAACATGGCGAGGACTGGCTGATTGCCAGTGCCTCAGCCTATCCGGCTTTTCCGGTGAAGGTGATTGACGGGGTGGAGTATATTGACGGAGGCTATTTTGACAACTGTCCCATTGACTATGCCCTGCGCATGGGGGCAGAGGATGTGCTGGTCCTGGATATGAACCATGATCCCAACCATCCCAACATGATCCGCCGTTCCAACATCCATTATGTCTATCCCAAGAGTGAAACCGGGGATTTCCTGGATTTCTCCCATGAGAAGATCGTTCATCTGTATAAGCTCGGGGCAAATGATGTCCGCAAGATCTATGGTGTATATATGGGGCTGAAGTATACATTGCAGCCCTATGGCATGCCGCGGTTTTTCAAGCGCTGGTATATTGAAATGGAAAAGCTTGAGACACGCATCAAGCTTGCCAGCAATATCAATGACCGGTTCCGCTCAGACCAGCTGATCACCGACCGTATTAAAGAAATCACGCGTCTGCCGTATCTGACGGACAGAGATTATTTTGAAGCGATGCTGGATCAGTGCCTGGATCTTGCCGGGGCGGATGAAGAGAAAGTATTTACGCTGGAAGAGGCCCGCAATATTGTCTTTGCGGCCTTTGCGGACTGTGTCAATGAGAACTATGTTTCCCATAAGGCATCATTACTGGATAAAGCGCGGTTTGTCGGCGGGATGGATCATAAGAGTGTCATCAGCCATATGGTTCATGCGGCCTTCTATCCGGATCATCAGTTCTTTTCCGAGAATACGATTCTGACGCTGTATCCGTTTGAACAGTCCATTGCGGATTTTATTGTGATGTGGATGAAGGAGTTTTCCTTCCAGAACAGATAAGGAGAGAAAATGGAAACAGCAGGACGCTTTGAACTTGTGTCACAGGAAGAGTTCATCAAAGACAGCAGAGGACTTCTCAAAGGAAATCCGCTGGAAATTTATCAGAATCTGAAGCTGCCGCGGCGGGCCACGGCAGGATCGGCTGGCTATGATTTCTTCCTGCCGGAAGAGATAGAAGTGAAGCCCGGGCAGACCATCACGATACCGACCGGAATCCGTGTTAAAATGAGACGGGATTATGTACTGCTTCTGATGCCGAGAAGTTCGCTCGGGTTCAGATACAGAATGCAGCTGAATAATACCGTCGGTGTGATAGACAGTGATTATTACCATGCGGACAATGAAGGACATATCTTTGCCCGCATCACCAATGACACCAATCAGGATCAGACCATGTCTCTATCCGCCGGTACGGCTTTTCTGCAGGGCATCTTCATGCCGTACGGCATTGCGGAAGATGATGATGCAACTGCACAGCGTACCGGAGGCATCGGCAGTACAGACCGTCATTAATTAGAAAGAAGTGTATATGAGCAAGGAAGAAGAAGTAAAACAGGCATACAGCTATTTCAAAACAGAACCGCTGTCTGAAGACCTGCAGGAAAAGCTGGCCATCGAACAGAGACATCATAGGGAAATACCGGATCCTGAACTGATCAAAAGACCCAGTCAGATTGCCGGCATCCGGGAAGCAGGACGCATCAACTCACTTGTGCTGGATGCCGTGTCGAAAGGCATTCATGAAGGCATGAGCACCCAGGATATTGATGATATTGTCATGAATACAACAAAAGCGCTGGGCGGGGAATGTGCCTGCCTTGGCTATGAAGGCTTCCCGAAAGCTGTCTGCACTTCCATCAATGATGAAGTGTGCCATGGCATTCCGGCCCGTCACAGAAAGCTCAGAGACGGCGATATCATCAATGTGGACTGCACAACCTACTATAAGGGATATTATGGCGATGCCTCCCGGATGTATATGATCGGGGAAGTATCGGAAGAAAGAAGAAGACTTGTCGAAGAGACAAAGAAGTGCATGGAGATCGGCATTGAAGCGGCTCAGCCCTGGCATACGGTAGGGGATATCGGTGCGGCGATTGCCAAATATGCCCATAAGCAGGGCTATTCGGTAGTCAGAGAGCTGGGCGGACATGGCGTCGGCATGGAGATTCATGAAGATCCGTTTGTTGCCCATATTGCCAAGGCCCATACGGGGATGCTGCTAGTGCCGGGCATGGTGATTACGGTTGAACCTATGATCAATGCCGGCAAGGCAGCGGTCTACATCGATGCCTATAATGACTGGACGATCTATACAAAAGATAAGAGTGACTCGGCCCAGTGGGAACATACCATTCTCATTACTGAGAACGGCAATGAAATACTTTCGGAATAAGGTATGACGCTGGCAGAGAAAAGACGTTCCATCCGCTCCTTTACCGCCGAACCCGTAAGTCAGGAAGATATAAGCGCCCTGATGGAGGCTGCAGTTCTTTCACCCAGCGCCATGAATGAACAGCCCTGGTTCTTTGTTCTGATTACAAGAAGCGATATCATTCATCAGATTGAAGCCCTGCATGAGCCGGCAGGAGACTGTCATGAGGCACCATTGCTGTGGATCGGCTTTGCAGGAAATGAAGGCATTGCGCCGGATACGGATACCGTGCTTGCCTTAAGCAGCGTGATGTATGCCTGCACAGAAAGAGGACTCGGATCATGCTGGATCGGTTTTGTACAGGAAGTCATGAACTGTCCGGCCTATCGTAAACTCAGTACAGCCCTGGGGGTGCCGGAAGGCTTCCATTGTGCCGGAGCGCTTGCCATCGGTCATCCTTCTGAAAAGAAAGAAGTGCCTGAAGATCGCCGCAGAGATGTTTTTTCCATTATTTCTTAATAGAGGATATTTTTTATGAACAACACAATTTATGTCATCGGCCACAAACATCCAGACAGTGATTCCATCTGCTCGGCACTGACGTATGCCAATCTGCTGCGCCAGACGGGAAAGGAAGCCATTGCCTGCCGGCAGGGTCCGCTCAATGAAGAGACAAAATTCATTCTGAAGCGGTTCCACCAGGAAAATCCTTTACTGCTGACCGATGCCCGTGCCGCTTTATCTGACATTGATCTGGATCAGCCGACCGTCATCCGTCATGATGAAACGGTGCATCATGCCTGGCATGTGATGCTGCATACGCAGAACCGCTCCCTGTTTGTCAATGATGATGATGGAAATCTGGTCGGGATCTGTACGACCAGTGATCTTTCCCGGGTCAGAATTCATCCGACTGCTGATCTGCAACAGCTGATGTCCACCGCATCACTTTCCAACATTGCCCGTACCATCGGCGGTACGGTAGTCGTGGACAAAGAGAATTTCCACTGCAACGGGCATGTGCATATCATCACGCTGGAAGGCAATGAAGTTGCCCAGAACTACAAGTTCAGAGATGATATTGTCATTCTTTCTTCCGGTGAAGCGAAGATGCAGATCATGATCGATATGCATGTGGCATGCATTGTCATTACCTGCGGCCAGAAGGCTTCGGATCAGATCCGTGAAAATGCCCGTCAGGCCGGCATTGCCATCATTGAAACCCCGATGGAGACCATGCATACTGCCCGCATCATTACGGAAAGCTACAGTGTGGAACAGGTCATGACAAAGGATATAATTACCTTCCGCAATGATGAATATGTGGAAGATGTGGCGGCCAAGATGAATAAATCACGTGTGCGTTCCTATCCGGTGCTGGATAAGGCAGGACATGTGGTCGGGGCAGTATCGCGCTATCATACCCGCAACTACAATCACAAGAAGTTTGTGCTGGTGGACCACAGTGCCCCCAACCAGACCATCAACCATATTGAAAATGCCTATGTGACGGCGATCATCGACCACCATCATATCGGCGGGGTCACAACGGACCATCCGATCATGTACCGCAATATGCAGGTAGGCTGTACTTGTACGATCATCAATCTGCTGTATGAGGAAGCCGGGATTGTACCGGACAAAGATATGGCGGGATTGATGATGAGTGCCATTCTCTCAGATACGCTCAATTTCAAATCCGCAACAACAACGGATTTGGACCGTAATACGGTCAAAAAACTGGCAGAGATTGCCGGCATTGACGATGTCAATGCCTATGCAAGAGAGATGCTGGGCGCCAGTGTATCATTAACTGATGCATCGCCGCATGAGATTCTCAACCGTGATCTTAAATCCTATCAGATCGGTAAATACAGATTTGCGATCGGCCAAACCAACTACTCCCGCATGGAGGAAGTACAGAAGATCCTGCCTGCCTTCAAGGAAAACCTGCAGAAGGAACAGGCGGAAAACAAGCTGGATCTTCTGGTCATGCTGTTCACGGATGTCATGGGTGAAGGCAGTCTGTTTGTATATGATGGACCCCTGTCCTATGTGATCAGTGATCTGTTGGAAACAAAGTTTGATGAACATTCCGGCTTTGATTCCCGCATTATCTCCCGCAAGCAGCAGCTGATGCCGATGATTTCGGAAGCACTTGGAAATATCTAGTTCATTATGGATACAGCCCCTGGGACAATTACCCCAGGGGCTGTATGTGTTTGTTCAGAAAGTGATCTGCTTCAGATATGCGGGCGGAACCGATGCACTCAGCCAGATATGATTGGCAGAAAGATAGAAGGCATAGCCATCCTGTGCCATCTGATCCGCATAGATCAGAAAAACAATGGGACGGCCATGGCGGGCACCGACTTTTTCAGCCTGCTGGACAGTAGTAGAAAGATGGACATAGAGCCTCGACATCGGTTCCAGACCTTCCTGCAGAATAGATGAAACTGACTTTTCACCTGTACCATGGTACAGCACAGCCGGAGGCGTACATCTTTTAAGATCCACATCCACCGGAATGGAATGGCCCTGGTTTGCCCGGATCTTTGTATGATCTTCATTATAGCTGTAGCGCTGTTTTTCATCATTTCTTACGATACGGTCAAGATCTTTCTGATTGAAGTCTCTGTCTTTTTTCTGTAAGGCAGAGATGAGTTCTTCTACTGCACACCAGCCATGATGGTCCAGGATGATGGGACCGGCTTCCGGGTGGTGGCGTAAAAGAAAGCTCATGTATTTTGAGATACGGACATCGTGTGAATTGCGGTTGTTTTCCATAAGGCTATTATAGTCAGATCCTGTATAATAGAGAGACGGAAAGGAAGCTGCTTATGCTCAATATATGTTTACTTGGAACAGGAGGAACCGTACCGCTGCCGGAAAGATGGCTGACCAGCTGTCTTTTACGGTTCAATGGACATGCGTTTCTGATTGACTGCGGTGAAGGAACCCAGATTGCTCTGCATAAGCAGAGGGTCTCTGTCAAGCATATCGATGCCATCTTTCTGACCCATTACCATGCGGACCATACGGCCGGACTGCCCGGCATTCTTTTAACCATGGCCAAGGCCGGCAGAACAGAGCCGATTCTGATTGCCGGACCGAAAGACCTGCATGATGTCATGCGGGGTGTCATGTCCATCGCCCGCTATGTGCCGTTTGAAATCCGTTTATGTGAATACCATGAACGGGAAGTCGAGATGGATTTCGGGGATGTGATCATGACAGCTTTTGCGGTCAGACACAGTGTACCGTGCTATTCCTATGTGCTGGACCTGAAGCGCAATGCCCGGTTTGATCGACAGAAGGCAGAAAAGAACCAGGTGCCTTTGAAGGCGTGGAGCAGGCTGCAGAAGGGGGAAACCGTAGAGATGGACGGAATTACCTATACCCCTGATCAGGTCATGGGAGAGGAAAGAAAAGGATTGAAGGTTGTGTACAGCACTGACACAAGACCTGTGGAACAGATCACAAGACATGCGGCAGGGGCGGATCTTTATATCGGAGAAGGCATGTATGGAGATCCGGAAAAAGCGGATAAAGCCAAGCTGAACCTGCATTCCACCATGTATGAAACCGCCGCCATCGCGGCTAAGGCAGATGTCAGAGAACTGTGGCTGACCCATTATTCTCCAAGCATGGAAACACCTTCTGAATATACCGAGCAGGTGCAGGCTTTCTTCCGCAATACGGTTATCGCAAAGGACGGCCAGCAGAAAGAACTGGTGTTTGAAGATGAATAAAGAGGCAGAACGATGTCCTTTTATCTGTTTACGTGCGTGACATTATTGCTCATACCGGCTGTCATGATACTGTTCGGCTGCCGCTTCAAAGACGGCGGACCGAAGAAAATCAATCGTTTCTATGGCTATCGCAGCGTCATGTCGATGAAAAACCGGGATACGTGGGATTATGCCCACCGGTACATTGGAAAGGTCTGGGTCAGAAATGGGTTGATTGCTCTTTTTCTGACGCTTGCCGTTCTGGTTTTCATGAAAAACAGCAGTGATGATGCGATCGGGACCGCAGGGCTGGTTCTTCTGTGTGTACAGATGGCGTTTCTGATGGTTCCGATTTCGCTGACGGAAAAAGCACTGAAGGAAAATTTTGATACATCCGGAAAAAGAAAATAAAAGGTCAGCTGAATCAGCTGACCGACAGGTGTGCCGGATGGTACAGCGGCATATGTTGAACCAAGTGGATATTGGTGATAACGCTGTTATTTCAGCAATTGAAAAGCAGAAGGTTATTTGCCTTCCGCTTTTTTGATGGTTTCTTCCATCGCTGACCTGATCACTTCAGATTGTGAGACACCAAGCTTTTTACATGCGGCCTTGAACTCATCTACAAGTTCAGCTTTATATCTTCCGCTTATGGGCTTCGTGTTTTCTTTTATCCACTGGTTCTGATACTTGATCTGGTCAAAGTCACTTGATGCTTTCCTAGACATATTATTTCCTCTTCAAGGTGATTAGAACGTAGATTGAAATTGCTAAAGCAATGGATGAAATGATGATTGAGATAATATCTGTCATAGCGTTTGGTAAATGCTATAATTAAAGTACAGGAAGGAGTGCCTGCTCCCTCGAGTACGGCCTTGCTATTTCTTTCTACTTTCTTTTAGATAACGGCTGTTATCAACTGAATGATGGTTGTAGAAAGCTCTAGCAGGCTTTTTATTATTGATCGCATTTACCTTACCTCCTTTTCTTACACCAATAATATAGCATATTATATGTAATATATAAATGCTGCTATAAAATATTTCTTAAAAACGCCTAAAATAATAAAAACCATCGATATATTCGATGGTTTTCAATAAAATGAAGGTGTGCCCGATGGGGCTCGAACCCACAACCTTTTGCTTCGGAGGCAAATACGCTATCCAGTTGCGCTACGGGCACATGCATGTATTATAATAACACAGTTCTGAGGAGAAAAGAAATGAGTGAAGATATCAGTGCAATCAGATTGATCGTCTGCGACATTGACAATACGCTGCTGCCGTCGGGCCGGGATGATTTGTCCGATTATACATATGCAGCCCTGTTCAGGGCACTGCAGAAGGGATATAAGCTGCTGATCTGTACGGGCAGACATTATACCCTCATGCCCAAAGGGATGATGGCAAAGCTGCCGATGGAGCGGATCGGTACGATCAACGGCGCTTGCCTGTGTGATCACGACGGGCATACGATTGAGAAACATCCGATGAAGGAAGAAGATATGAATACCATTACCAGGATCTGTATTGAAAATGATATCGGTCTTGGCTTCAAGTTTGAGGATGCCATTGTCACCTATGCCAATTATGAACGCTTTGTGGCCAATTATGCCAAGAAGCCGGGGGAAGCGGAGCTGATTGTCAATGATGACGCAAAGCGTACGCATCATCTGAAATATGGTCTTCCTTTAGGTACGTTCATTGTCGGGGATGAAAGCAAGATCGAACCGTTTGTCGGTACGATGGACAATTTGATCTTTGCCTGGTCCCACCGCAGCGGGTATGATGTATTCCTGAAGGATATCAACAAGAGTACGGCGGTGGAAAGAGTGCTGAAGGACGAAGGATTGACATGGGACAATGTCATTGCCTTCGGCGATGCCGGCAATGATACGCCGATGATTGATAAGGCAAGGATCGGGGTCGCGCTTGGCAATGCCAAGGATAATGTGCAGGCACATGCGGATATTGTAGCGGATACGTGTGCCAATGACGGTGCTGCAAGGGTGCTGGAAGAGCTTGGAATTGCCTGAGCAGGTCCATAACACACAATCCATACAAAGATACTTGACAATAGGTAAAATAAGCGTAAAGTAGTGGACAAGGAAAGGGGAACAGCCATGAAGATGTACAGTGCAGTCTGTTGTATGTTTGAACATAAAACTGAATTTCTGCATACGTACTGAGCAGGCTCCTTTTTCGACACGTGGAATACATGAAGTGAATGGCAGATGTGCAGGCGTACATCTGTTTTTTGTTTTATAAAGGAGGCTTATGAACTGGACGATTATGCAGTCATACTGGCCGCTGTTTCTGGCGGCTGCCGGGGTAACCCTGCGGATTTCCTTCTTCGGCATTCTGCTGGCGGTGATCCTCGGCATGGTCATCAGTCTGATCCAGTATGCAAAGATACCGGTATTAAGACAGATCGCATCTGTCTATATTGAATTGAGCCGCAATACACCGCTGCTGGTGCAGCTGTTCTTCATCTACTTCGGTCTGCCAAAGCTTGGCGTGGTATTGAGCGGGGAAGCAAGTGCGATTGCCGGGGTTGTGTTTCTGGGCGGCAGCTACTTTGCGGAGAACTTCAGATCAGGTCTTGAAGCAGTGGCTGTAAGCCAGAAGGAATCAGCGCTGTCGCTTGGCATGAGCGGTGCCCAGGCGATGCGCTATGTCATCCTGCCCCAGGCATTAAGAGTGGCTCTGCCGGGCTTCTTTGCCAATGTGATCTTTCTGATCAAGGAAACTTCGGTTGTTTCGGCCATTGCCGTACCGGATCTGATGTATGTGGCAAAGGATCTGATGGGCAATGACTACCGTACGGCGGAAGCGCTGGGGATGCTTGTTATCTTCTATCTGATCATCATCCTGCCGGTGACGATACTGGCCTATGTTCTGGAAAGGAGGCTGCGGTATGGGAAAGTCAGGCATTGAACTTTTAGCCAACTACAAGTACTGGATCCGGCTTCTGGAAGGATTATGGGTGACGATCCGGATTGCGTTGATCTCAACCGGATTATCCATGGTGCTGGGAACGCTGCTTGGTATGGTCATGACGATCAAGAACAGGATCATCACGGTCATCACACAGATCTATCTCGGCTTTGTCAGAATCATGCCGCAGCTTGTTCTGCTGTTCATTGTCTTCTATGGCTTTTCAAGATGGACAGGCCTGATGATGGATGCGGAGACAAGTGCAATTGTGGTGTTTACATTCTGGGGTACAGCGGAAACGGCGGACCTTGTCAGAGGTGCTCTGGAGTCCATCCCGGCTCACCAGTATGAATCTGCCTATGCTCTTGGCATGAATCAGAAACAGACGTTCCGGTATGTGATTCTGCCCCAGACCATGAGACGGCTTTTACCGCCTCTTATCAATCTGATTACCCGTATGATCAAGACGACTTCGCTTGTGGAGATCATCGGCCTTGTTGAAGTGCTTAAGACCGGCCAGCAGATTATTGATGCCAACCGGATGAAATACGCAGATGGTGCTTTCTGGATCTATGCAGCGGTATTTGTGCTGTACTTCCTGATCTGCTGGCCGATCAGCAGCTATGCAAAGCATCTGGAAAAGAAGTGGAGGTGAAAGGAAGATGGAAAACAGAATACAGCTTTCCGTAAAGGATCTGGTGAAATCATATGATGGCAGGAATGAAGTGCTCAACGGCATCAGCTTTGATGTTCATCAGGGTGAAGTCGTTGTCATTCTGGGACCGTCAGGCTGCGGCAAGTCTACGCTGCTCAGATGCCTGAATGGACTGGAAACATATCAGTCCGGTTCCATTACCCTGGATGGACAGCCCATCACCCATGGCGGAAAAAACATGAATGCCATGCGCCAGAGAATCGGGATGGTCTTTCAGAGCTATGATCTTTTCCCGCATTATACCGTGCTGGACAATATCACGCTGGCCCCTGTCAAAGTAGTCCATCGGCCTAAGAAAGAGACAGAAGCCGAAGCACGGGCACTGTTGAAAAGAGTCGGACTTGAAGATAAGGCAGATGCCTATCCCAATGAACTGTCCGGCGGACAGAAACAGAGAGTGGCGATCTGCCGGGCGCTGATCATGAAGCCGGAAGTGATGCTGTTTGATGAAGTGACGGCAGCACTTGATCCGGAGATGGTTCATGAAGTGCTGAATGTCATGATGGAGCTGGCTGACCAGGGCATGACCATGGTCATTGTCACCCATGAGATGAAGTTTGCGGAAGCGATCGGGGATAGAGTATTGTTCCTGGATGACGGCAAGATCGTTGAAGAAAATACACCGGAAGGCTTCTTCCATCACCCTAAGACAGAGCGGGCGGATGCCTTTCTGCATACATTTACCTATACAAGAAAAAGAGCTGAGAAAAGCGCTCAGTAAATAAGGAGGATAAGAATATGTCACGTACAAAGCTGATCAAAGGTTTACTCGCAGGATTTTTAACCGTAGGACTGGCCGGCTGCGGCAGTACGGCAGCCAGCAAATCCGCTTCTTCCACTTCTTCAAGTGATACAGGAACGGTATTCCGTACGGTGGATGAAATCAAGAAAGACGGTACGCTAAGAGTTGCCGTATTCAGTGATAAGGCGCCGTTCGGCTATGTGGATGAGAATGGTGATTACCAGGGCTATGATGTGTATTATGCCAAGCGCATTGCCAAGGATCTCGGGGTAGATGTTGAATTTACGCCGGTATCACCGAGCGCCCGTATTGATATTGTCAATTCCGGCCAGGTGGATATTACGCTTGCCAACTTTACCGTCACGGATGAAAGAGCCAAGCAGGTTGATTTCACAGCACCTTATATGAAAGTTGCTTTAGGTGTCGTTTCCCCTGACAGTGCTGTGATTACGGATGTCAATGATCTCAAGGAGCTGATTGTTGCCAAGGGCACAACGGCTGAAACCTACTTTGAAGAAAACTATCCGGATGTCAAGCTCATCAAGTATGATGAATATGCGGATGCCTACAATGCTTTACTGGATGGCAGAGGACCTGCCTTCTCCACAGATAACACGGAAGTACTGGCATGGGCCAAGTCCAATCCGGGCTATACGGTAGGTATTACCCAGCTTGGTGACTATGATGCCATTGCTCCGGCTGTTGCCAAAGGCAATAAGACATTGGCTGATTTCCTGAATGATGAAATCCAGACGCTCGGTGATGAGCAGTTCTTCCACAAGGATTATGAGGAAACGCTGCGTCCGGTCTATGGCGATGCGGCTGATCCGGATGAGATTGTGGTTGAATACGGCAAGATTGACTGAGCAATCAGGACGGATTGTCAATTCCAATCTGAATGAAGTGTAATAGAATACATCATGTGCAGTATGTACATGATGTTTCTTTTTGCCTGAATGGAGGAAGCTATGGAAGTTTATGAAAAAGTAGATGAACTGCCGCAGGGGCAGGCAGATCTTCGTTATCTTCAGCATGGCTGTATGGTGCTGGAAGGCGGCGCATGGCGCGGTATCTATACCCAGGGGGTATTGGATGCCCTGATGGAAAATGATATCAATCTGGACTGCACCATCGGCGTATCGGCCGGGGCCATGTCAGGACTGGCCTATGTCAGCGGACAGATCGGCTTTTCCGGCCGGATGAATCTTACCTACCGCAATGATCAGAATTACTGCGGCATCGGTGCTTTGAAAAAGGATCACGGCATTACCGGATTTACGTATGCTTTTACGGAACTGTTTGATAAAGGCGGTTTTGCCAGAGCCGACTTTCTGAACAGTCCCCGCAGATATGTGGCTGTCGCAACGGATATCGGTACCGGAAAGCCGGTTTTCTTTGAAAAGGGAAAGTGCCCGGATATCTTCAAAGCCGTGCAGGCAAGTGCAACAGTACCGTATGTGTCAGAACCGGTGGAGATTGAAGGCAGAAAGTATCTCGATGGCGGCCTTGGCGTAAAGGTGCCGTATGAATGGGCATTGAAAGAAGGTTATGAGAAGATTGTTGTCATCCGCACCCGGGACAGGGACTACCGCAAGCCGGTGAAGAAGCCGATAAGCATCAACCATATGTATCGCAAAGAACCCGAAACCATGGAAGATCTGATGGAAGAAGCACCGCGCTATAATATCTCACTGGATAAGCTAGACATGCTGGAAAAGAAAAAGAGACTGTATGTCATTGCCCCGTCCAAGCCGATTACGATCAGAAGGTTTGAAGATGATATGAACAAGCTCGGCGGTCTGTACTGGCAGGGGTATGAAGATGGAAAGAATGAAATCAGGGGTCTTAAAGCATACCTTGGCATCAGCACGCAGGAAAAGTGACCTGCGTGTTTTTTTCTTCTATAATCATGAGTATGAAAGATATTCTTGAAGATCTCAATGAAGAACAGAAAGAAGCCGTTACGACGACCGAAGGCTATGTGGCAGTCATTGCCGGGGCCGGTTCCGGCAAAACCCGTGCTCTGACAAGACGCTTTGCGTATCTCATCAATGAAGTGGGAATTTCACCCGGCAATATTCTCTGTGTCACCTTTACCAACAAAGCCGCTAGTGAAATGCGCCAGCGTATTCATGCGCTGACAGATGATGCCGACACAGGCTATATCAATACCTTCCATGGCTTCTGTGTATCTGTGCTGCAGGAAGACAGCCATGTCATTCATTATCCCAAGAGTTTCATGGTACTCGATAACGGAGATATCGATGATATGCTCAATATCATCTATGAAGAAAGAAATCTCACTTCCCGGGATATGACATTCTCCCAGGCAAGAGATATGTTTGAAATGCGCAAGTGCATCACGGAACGCAGTTACTTTCATGATCTTATTGATCTTTCTTTAAAGGATCTGGAAGAGAAGTATCGGCAGGCGAGTGAAGTAAAGGACATTCTGTTCTATGGCTATCTGTACCAGGAAAGAAAGTGCTTCGGGCTGGATTACAATGATCTGATTATTCTGACGCTGCATATCTTTCATACGGATGAAGCTGTGCATCTGAAGTGGCAGAAGCGATTGGAATACATCATGGTGGATGAGTTTCAGGATATTGATCCGCTGCAGTATGAATTGATGGAATCCTTATGCGGGTATTATGAAAATCTGTTTGTGGTGGGGGATCCTGACCAGACGATCTATACCTGGCGCGGAGCCCGCATCGGCTATATTCTTGACTTTGAAAGATCCCATCATGACGCAAAGACGATCATGATGATGAAAAACTACCGTTCCACCCCTGAAATCCTGCAGGCATGTAATTCTCTGATTTCAAAAAACCGCAATCGGATTGAAAAGAATCTTGTTCCGATGCTGCCTTCCGGTAAGCCGGTGCGCTATCATCATGCCAAAACCCAGGAAAAGGAAGCACAGTTCATCGCGGCTGAGATTGAGAAGCTTCATGAAACAGGCGTGGATTACCGGGATATGACAATTCTCTATCGGGCGCATTATGTTTCAAGGCAGATTGAAGAGATACTGATAAAAAAAGAGATTCCCTACCGGATCTATTCCGGCGTATCCTTCTTTGACCGGATGGAAATCAAGGATGCCATTGCCTATCTGCGTATGATTGCACGGCAGGATGATCTTTCTTTCCGGCGCATTGTCAACCAGCCAAAACGCAACATCGGCAGAAGGCGGATGGCTTACCTGGAACAGCTTGCGGCCCAAAGCGGCAAAACTCTCTATACCTGTCTGAATGAAAATCTGGAAGATCCGCTTTTTACCGGCACAAAGGCAAAGCAGTTCATCAGCCTCATTGAAAAATACCGCCATCAGAGCGATCTGCCCATTTCAAAGATACTGACCGGCATTCTGGAAGACAGCGGATATGAGAAGATGCTCAGAACAGAAGGTGCACAGGAAAGGCTGGATGATCTTGCCGAGCTCAAGCAGTCTGTACTGGAATATGAAATGACATGCGGTGAGGAAACAGATCTGCAGACCTATCTGTCTCAGATTGCCCTGTATACCAGTACGGACATGGAAGACCATAAAGACGAAGTGAAGATGATGAGCGTTCATGCCGCCAAGGGGCTTGAATTTCCCTATGTATTTCTGGCCGGCATGAACGAAGGTATTTTCCCAAGCCGTAAAATCACTTCCGAAACGGAAATGGAAGAAGAAAGAAGACTGGCTTTTGTGGCCATGACAAGAGCTGAGAAGGGACTGATTCTGAGTGATGCTGAAGGACGCAACTTCAACAATACCTACCGCTATCCTTCCCGCTTTATTCTGGACATTGACCGGCCGTACATTCAGTATGATGAACCGCTGTCTGAGGATCTGATCCGTAAGATAGAAAACTGGATCCGCAGGGGACCCGGTGCTTCCATCCGCAAGGATGAACTGCCGTTTCATGAAAAGGACAGGGTTTACCATAAGATGTTTGGAGAAGGAACGATCCAGAAGATCAATTTCAAAGAGGGAAGTGTTGAGATCCGCTTTGACCGTTTTGAAAGAGAAAGAGTATTAAGTATTTCGGCTCTGGATAAGATGGAAAAGAGATGAATGAAAACGGGCAGCGCAAAGCTGTCCGTTTTCAGATGCAGTCATTGAAGTAATCATAATCAGGATTGGGAATATCCCGGATGGTATGTTTTTTATGCGACAGAGGATCATGAAAGGTGATGGCATCAGCCCATAAGCCCATATGGGTGAAATTGTGATCCGGATGGCCGTAGAGAGGATCATTGACAATGGGCATGCCGTGGGCGGAAAGATGGACACGGATCTGATGGGTCCGGCCGGTATCGAGCGTACAGCTGATGAGGCTGATGCCATTGCGGACGGCTTCGACACTGGCATGGGTCAAAGCGTTTTTTCCGTTTGGTGAGACCCGATAGACACCGGCATGGTGGCGGTCGCGGCCGATGGGATCATTCATGTCAAACAAAGTGCCCGCTTTCAGTACTCTGCCGGAAGTGATGGCAAGATAGTGCCGGGTGATCTTTCTTTCTTCCAGCTGGGCATCAAACCAGGGCTGAAAGAAAGGCATTTTCACATAGAGCAGAACCCCGGCCGTATCCGCATCAAGCCGATGAATGGGACGCACTGGAAGAGATTCTTCATGGGCATTAAGATAGGCTGCCACCATGCCATTGAGACAGTCCGCATCCTCCTTCTCACTGTGTATGATGATCCCCGGCTCTTTATGAACAATCATGACAAAGTCATTTTCAAACAGCACTTGTGCCTGTTTTTCATTTGGCTTCCAGTCAGTTTCATAAGCGGGAAAGTGAATGGCCAGCACATCATTTTCATGCATCAATGCTTCAGCGGACTTCACCGGCATGCCGTTGATTTCAATCTGACGGTTCTGAACGAGCAGATATCTTTCTCTGCGGGAGATGCGGTAAAGATTGAAGAAAGAGGACAGCGGTCTTCCTTTGAGGGCGCTGCCTGTTTCAATCTGAAGCGTTCTGTTTTCCTTGCTGTAGTGATACTGCATTCTTTTTCTTCTTTCTGTATTTCTTTTTCTTTGTGTCATGCATACCATTGCGCACCAGCACAGTAATGCTTTCCACGTGCGGTGTATCCGGGAACAGATCAAAGGGAATGATGGTAACCGGATGGTAGCTGCCGGCAAGGGCATGGAGGTTTTTAGCAAGAGTGGCCGGGTTGCAGGAAACATAGATGATCTTGGTAATGGAGGAAGACAGGATTGTCTGTATCATGGCCTGATCCATGCCGGCTCTTGGCGGATCAGCCAGAAGTGTATCCACCGGCATTCTCACAAGAACGTTCTGCAGTCCTTCCGCCGCATCCGCCGTGAAGAAGTGGCAGTTTTCAATGCCGTTAGTTCCGGCATTGGCATCAGCGTTTTCAATGGCTTCCGGTACGGATTCAATGCCGATGACGGTATTGGCTTTATCATGGGCTAAAAGGGACATGGCGCCGATGCCGCAGTATGTTTCCACCAGCACATCACAGGGATCAATCTTGCCCACGGCTGTATGGTAGAGCTGCGCAGCCATCGGCACATTGAGCTGGAAGAAGGAGCGGGGAGAAAGACGCAGTTTCAGACCGTTCAGATCGGTTTCAATCCAGTCGCTGCCGGCCAGTTTTCTGATGCTGGAGCCGAAAAGCGAAGTGCCTTTCTTTTCCGTATTGATGGATTGGAATAAACCGGTAAGACCGGGAATGTGAGACAGTGAATAGACAAGGGGAGCAGGTATTTCATCCCTTCCGGTCACCAGCGTACACTGGCCCTGTCCATTCAGACTGCGGATAATGAGATACCGCAGGCCATGGCCGCGCTTAGGATCATAGGCTTTGAGTACACCTGTGCATAAGCGCAGTACTTCTTTGCGGATTCTTTCCACTTCCGGTGTATGCATGGGGCAGTCCTCAATCGGAATAAAACGGTTGGTGCCGGTTTCATAAAGACCGCTGACAAGCTTTCCATCGACTTCGCCAACCGGCAGCTTGCATTGGCTGCGGATGCCTTTATGAATGTGATCCGTATGCACGCTGCGGACAAGATCAGAAGGTATGCGGGCATACTTGTACAGCGTTTCAGAGAGAATGTCTTTCTTGATGGCTAGCTGCTGTTCTTCTTTGACAAAATTCAATGCACACCCTTCACAGCGTGAACAGGAAGGGGTGATGCGCATCGGGGAAGGTTTCAGGATGCTGTTTACCTTTGCCCGGGCATAGGTATCGTTTTCTTCACAGAGGGTGACAGAAACGGTTTCATTTACAAGGGCATGGGGAATGAAGACAGGCTTATGTTTCAGATAGGCGATGCCTTCTCCGTTGATGCCGGTTTTCTGTATGGTCAGTACGATGCTGTTTTTCATAGTGCACTTATTATATATGAAAGAAGCTCGAAGAAAACAGTTTTAGACAAATGATAAAATACGGGACATATGTCTTTGTCTGAATGAAAGCGATTACATAGTATGGCGCCTGGTGTCAGAAAAACGAGGACGGAGAAATAATATGAAAAAATGAATCAATGGCAGCAAGGCAATTCCACGGATGTAATCGCATATGCGGACAAAGCAAACGAGAGAATACGCAGTGCACTGTTCAACCCAATGGCTGACAGCTTTACAGAAGATGATTATAAGGCGCTTGTGAAGAAGCTGTATGATGTAGACCTGGCAAAGCTTGACAGAAATACATTCTCCCATGTTGAAATGGACTATCAGGGCAATCTGAAATAAGCAGATCAACTGTGACATCTGTCAGGAACGAGTACTCCGCTGTTCCTGCTTTTTTCTGATTTTCAAAAACAAAAATACAATTATCATGCATATATGTGAAAGAATGATGAAATTTTCATGTGCTTTTTAAGTCAAATGGCGTTGAAAATGGGAAAGCGATTACATACAATGGTCTTAGCGTCAAAGAATACGCATGGAGGAAAATAATGAAAAAGTTTTTATCTGTAGGTCTGACCGCAGCAATGGCGGTCAGCCTGGCCGCATGCGGAAGCAGCTCATCCAGCTCTTCCAGCAGCGCCAAGTCCACATCGAGCGCATCCAGCTCTGATATGGCTGTTGCGATGATCACCGACTATGGTGATATTACGGACCAGTCCTTCAACCAGACAACCTATGAAGCCTGCAAGGCCTGGGCAGCAGACAATGATGTTAAGTTCAACTATTACAAGCCGGCAAGTGACGCGGACGCTGATCGTGAGGCATCCATCGAACAGGCAATTGATGAAGGCTATAATGTTATCGTCATGCCTGGTTATGCATTCGCTCAGGCGATCGTTGATACTGTAGAAGATTATCCGGATGTCAAGTTTATTGCGCTGGACGTTGCCCAGTCTGATCTGGACAAGGATTCCGGTACAGACGGCTGGAAGTCCGACAACACATTCTGTGCTGTTTACGAAGAAGATCTGGCCGGCTACATGGCAGGCTACGCAGCTGTATCTCTTGGCTATACAAAGCTCGGTTTCCTTGGCGGTATGGCAGTTCCGGCGGTTATCCGCTATGGCTACGGTTATGTACAGGGTGCTGAACAGGCTGCTGAAGACAAGGGTGTTGCAGAAGTTGATATTAACTATGCATACGGCAATAAGTTCTCCGGTGACTCCGATATCACAGCTGCCATGGATACATGGTACGGCAATGGTACACAGGTTGTCTTCGCATGTGGCGGCGGTATCTACACAAGTGCTGCTGAAGCTGCGCAGAAGGTCAACGGCAAGGTCATCGGTGTCGATGTCGACCAGGCTGCTACAATTGATTCCACATATGGCGACGGTATGACTGTAACTTCTGCTACAAAGGGTCTTGCGGCTACTGTCAAGACAACACTGGATGCATGCAAGGACGGCACATTCTCTGATAAGTATGCCGGCACATGCCAGAACCTCGGTCTTGTTTCCGAGAATCCGGAAGAGAACTATGTACAGCTGGCTGAATCCACACAGTGGGGCGACGGCTTCTCTGAGGATGATTACAAGGCACTGGTCAAGAAGATGTATGATGGCGACATCAAGGTTGATAACAGCGTTGATGTAGACCTCAGCAAGGTTTCCTATGACCATGTCAAGGTAGATTACCAGGGCAACCTGAAGTAATCCTTCACACAGTTACAGATAGGAATGGCAGAGTCCATTCCTGTTTTTCTTATGCTGTAAAAGATAGAAATGCCGGCTGCCTGTCTGTCAGGCTGCCGGCATTTTATCGTATTTTTTTACTGAATTTCTTTCAGAATGCGATGAAGGTCTTTGGGTCGATAGTTTCTGTGATCCAGTTTCAGATCATAGACAGCACATAAAGCATGAAGTGTCTTTGAGCCCTGATAGGCGGCTGTATAGTACAGATCCTGCATGTTGACTATGTTCAGATGATTTAAAGTGTCCTTTATATTTTCTGTACTGTACTGTTCAGCACCTGGGGATGCATTCAGCCTGACTTCCAGTATACGGCTGATCAGCAGGGCCATACTGCTGACTGCATACCGGGCTTTATCCTTTTTCTGACTGAGGCAATTGCTGTCTTCAGATTTTCTGAAGATCAGATCAGGCAGTGAAATGAAATGCTCTGAAGAATCACTGCCGGAGATTGAGCAGTCACTTCTGATGGCATTTGATAGGAATTCCATATACGTATCGAAATGATCAGACAGCAGGCTCTGTGTTTCTTGGATTGCTGTTTCATCTGCTCTAGGCAGACCATAGAATTCGATGGAAGGATCAAGGATCTGACGGCAGACAAGATAGAGGAAAGTTTCATAGGGATCATATTGAAGCTTATAGCCAGGTGTGGTCTGAACAAAGAACTGTTTCAGATTCAGCTGACGGCAGGCTGCCTGCAGGAAGAACCAGCCGATATTACATACCGCTGAAGGTGATGAAGCTTCGGGACTCGCTGTCACTTTTTCATTGAATCTCACTTTTATTTCAAGCACATCAGCAATCTTTTCACTTTTCTGCTTTCTGTTATATTCAGCCACCATATTCTTTACATAGGCAAGAGGATCATCCGTGATGGCAAGCAGCTCTGAATGCTTCCCGATCCGACTGATGGTTCTTGTTGTCGACTTTTTCCCATTCCGTACACCTTCCTGGATGTAGTAGATGGGATCCTTAGAATGTTTGTTATAGGTCAGTTTCATAAAGATATTATGCCAGATCTCTGCATGGAATATTTCGGATTTATGGGGAAATCCGGCAGAAAAGGGACATATACGGTCGAAAGGAATCTGTTAAAAATGTCAATTGGCAGGAATAGAATGGTTTTCATTCTGTTTTTTTACGTCTATAATAAATTATGGGTTTTTTATGGGACATAATCGGGGACACATGGCATTTTCGTATTGCTGTGTAAGCGCATTCATAATAAAATACTCGAGCAAGAGTTAAGGAGAAGAAAATAATGACGGAACAAAAAGAACCATATGCAGTTGAGATGCTGCATATAACAAAACGGTTCCCGGGCATTGTTGCCAATGATGACATTACTCTTCAGCTGAAAAAGGGTGAAATTCATGCACTGTTGGGAGAAAACGGTGCTGGCAAATCAACACTGATGTCAGTTCTGTTCGGTCTCTATCAGCCGGAAGAAGGTATCATCAAAAAAGACGGGAAAGTCGTTCAGATCAATGACCCTAACGATGCCAATGCATTAGGCATCGGTATGGTCCACCAGCACTTCAAGCTGGTTCAGTGTTTCACGGTACTGCAGAACATCATCCTCGGGGTTGAGGATACAAAGCATGGTATTCTGCAGACAGATGAGGCCCGCAAGAAGGTTATGCAGCTGTCGGAGAAGTACGGCCTGCAGGTTGATCCGGACGCATTGATTTCTGATATTACCGTAGGTATGCAGCAGAGAACGGAAATTCTGAAGATGCTGTACCGTGATAATGAAATACTCATCTTCGATGAGCCGACGGCTGTACTGACGCCGCAGGAAATCGAAGAACTGATGCAGATTATGAAAAACCTGTCAAAGGAAGGAAAGTCCATTCTCTTTATTTCACATAAGCTGAATGAAATCATGGAAGTGGCGGATCGTGTTACTGTCTTAAGACGCGGCAAGTATGTCGGTACGGTCAACGTCAAGGATACCAATGAAGAGGAACTTTCCCGGATGATGGTAGGCCGTGATGTACAGCTTGTGGTTGATAAGAAGCCGGCCAAGCCGAAGGATGTTGTACTTGAGGTATCTCATCTGACGGTGCCTGGCAGAACAAAGACCAAGAATGCGGTCAATGATGTCTCCTTCAAGGTAAGAGCCGGTGAGATTGTCTGTATTGCCGGTATTGACGGAAATGGTCAGACAGAGCTGATCTATGGCCTGACGGGTCTGACCCCGACTTCCGGCGGCACGATCAAGGTCAATGGAAAAGATATTACCAAGAGCTCCATCCGTGAGCGTTCAGCCCATATGTCGCATATTCCGGAAGACAGACATAAACATGGTCTGGTTCTGGATTACAATCTGGCTTACAACCTGGTTCTGCAGCGTTATTTTGAACCGGAATTCACCAAGGCAGGATTCCTCAGGACTGGCAATATCTACAAGTATGCCGACCGTCTGATCAAGGATTTCGATGTCCGTTCCGGTCAGGGCGCCCATACAATTGTCCGCTCCATGTCCGGCGGCAACCAGCAGAAGGCGATCATTGCCCGTGAACTTGACCGCAATCATGAAGTGCTGATCTGCGTGCAGCCGACCAGAGGCCTGGACGTCGGTGCCATTGAAGGCATTCATAAGAGAATTATTGCGGATCGTGATGCCGGCAAGGCAGTTCTGCTTGTTTCACTTGAACTGGAAGAGGTCATGAATCTGTCGGATCGTATTCTTGTCATGCATGAAGGCGAGATTGTCGGTGAACTGGATCCGAAGAAGACAACAACCGAAGAGCTCGGTCTTTACATGGCCGGTGCCAAGCGTGATACACCGAAGGAGGCTGAGTAAGCATGGAAGAAAAGAAGTCTTTCTGGAAGAAACCGGGCGTACAGACGGTTCTGACTTCACTGATCTGTATTCTGTTCGGCCTGATTGCAGGCTATATCGTACTTCTGATCATCAATCCCGGCGGAGCCGGTGAAGCGATCAAGACCATTATCCTCAACTTCCTGACCAAGCCGACTTCCCGTGCGCAGATCAAGGCGCTGGGCAATACGATGGTCAAGACAGCACCTCTGTTAATGTGTGCATTGAGTGTCTGCTTTGCCTATAAGGTAGGTCTCTTCAATATCGGTGCGGCCGGTCAGTATGAAGTCGGAGCCTGTGCCTGTCTGGCCCTGGCGCTGATCTTCAAGGCGCCCTGGTGGGTATGCATGATCGGTGCTGCGGCAGCCGGTGCGCTGCTGGGTCTGATCTGCGGTGCATTGAAGGCATACCGCAACGTGAATGAAGTTATTTCCGGCATCATGCTCAACTGGATCTTCCTGTATGCAACAAATACAGTACTGGGCAAGGTCAAGGAAACTTCTTCTCCTTACACGGAATCAATTACCGCGATCAATAAGAAAGCGATGCTGCCGACGATGGGAATGGAAAACCTCTTTGCCGGAAACAGAAATGTTACCATTGCCATTATCTTCTCGATTCTGACGGCAGTGATTGTCTGGGTTGTTCTGGATAAGACAAAGTTCGGCTATGAGCTGAAGGCTACCGGCTACAACAAAGACGCAGCCAAGTATGCCGGAATGAAGGAAAAGAGAAATATCATTGTCACACTGGTCATTGCCGGTGCGATTGCAGGCCTCGGTGCTTCCTTCATGTACCAGTCCGGCTATATGAGATGGGAAACATCCGCATCTTCTGTACCGGCCATGGGCTTCAACGGTATCGCTGCTACCTTCTTAGGCGGTCTGAACCCGATCGGAACGATCTTCGCATCTTTCTTCATCCAGTCCATTACGGACGGCGGCTCCATGATCGACCGTATGATTTATCCTTCTCAGGTATCTGATCTGATCTCCGGTATCATCATTTACCTCAGCGGCTTTGTACTCTTCTTCAAGATGCTGATGAATAAACCGCATCATAAGAAGGAAAAGAATGAAAAGAAAGCAGGAGGTGAAACGAAATGATTCTGCTGCTTCAGTACATGATTATCTTCGCATCCGTTCTTTCGCTGGTTGCCCTGGGCGGCTGCTTCTCTGAACATTCCGGCGTCATCAACCTGGGCCTTGAAGGTATCATGGTTGTCGGTGCCATGGGCGGCGCCATGATCATGAATCTGGTTCCGGCCACACTGCCGGCGCCGCTCATGATTCTGATCGTGTGTGCGGCTTCCATTATCTTCGGCATGCTGTACAGCTGCCTGTTAGGTCTTGCCTGCATCAATCTCAATGCGGATCAGACGCTGATCGGTACAGCCATGAATATGCTTTCTACCGCTGTTGCGGTTATCGTGGTGCGTTCCTACAACACATCCCGCAATTCATCTGATGTATCTTCCATCCTGAAGTATGTCGATGCCAAGAAGAAGTTCCTGATCCGTTTCGGCAGCTTTGAGTTCAACTGGTTCATGATCATTGCCCTGGCTGCGGTCATCATTTCCTACATTGTGCTCTATAAGACAAAGTTCGGTCTGCGTTTAAGAGCCTGCGGTGAAAATCCTCAGGCAGCTGACTCAGTCGGTATCAATGTCTATCGGATGAGATGGGCCGGTGTAACGATTTCCGGACTGCTCGGCGGTCTTGGCGGCATTACCTATATCATGGCCGGTGTTTCCGAATGGAAGTTTGAAAATGGTGTTGCCGGCTTCGGCTTCCTGTCTCTGGCGGTTATGATCTTCGGTCAGTGGAAGCCGCACAGAATCGGGCTGGCGGCGCTGCTGTTCGGTTTCTTCCGCTCTCTGTCCAATGTCTACTCAGGCATCCCTTTCCTGAAGGCAATGAACATTCCGAGTGCCGTATACAACATGATGCCTTACATCATCTCTCTGATTGTGCTGGCATTTACTTCTTCCAATTCGGCTGCGCCGAAGGCGGAAGGCATACCGTACGACAAAGGAACAAGATAACAGTATCCTCAGGGAACTGCTTCAAACGGCAGTTCCTTTTGTTTATCAGATGGCTTATGGTAAAATGAAACGCGGTGAAGAAAACATGAAACAGAACAGAAATTACCCGAAGGCTGTGGTCACAAAGAAACAGATGAAAAGAATTCATGAAGGCCATCCCTGGGTGTATGAAGATGAAATCGTATCAATCGATGACAATATTGAAAACGGCAGTCTGGTGGATGTCTATGGGGAGAAGGGACAGTATGGCGGAACGGGTTTCTATTCTGCTTTGTCCAGAATACGGATCCGTTTATTGAGCCATAATGCCAATGACTCGTTTGATGAAGCATTCTTCACACGAAGAGTGCAGTATGCCCTGCAGTATCGTAAAGATGTCATGAAAGAGGATTTCATGGCATGCCGTCTGGTCCATGGGGAAAGTGATGGACTGCCGGGTCTGACTGTTGACCGCTATAATGATATTCTTGTTGCGGAAGTGACAAGCTATGGCATGGAACAGCGCAAGGATATTGTGTATACAGCCCTGGTACAGCAATTGAAAGCCATGGGTGAAGAGATTCACGGCATCTATGAAAGAAATGAGAGTGCCTTGAGAAGTAAGGAAGGACTGGAACAGTATAAGGGCTGGTATGGTGAAAACCATCCATCTGAAACAAAGACAGTCATCTCTGAAAACAGCATTCTGTATGAAGTGGATGTGGAGAATGGACAGAAGACAGGCTTCTTTCTGGATCAGAAATACAACCGGCTGGCCGTACGGAAGATGGCATATGGCAGAAATGTTCTGGACTGCTGCACACATACAGGTTCATTTGCTTTGAATGCGGCGTATGGCGGTGCGGCCCATGTAACAGCGCTGGATATATCTGATACGGCCATCGCTGAAGCAAAGCACAATGCTCTTTTGAATCATCTGGAAGATCAGGTGGACTTCGTACAGGCAGACGTCTTTGAAGCGCTGGATGAAATCCGTAAAAACCATGAACACTATGACTTCATCATTCTTGATCCCCCGGCTTTCACCAAAAGCCGCAAGACTCGCTACAATGCCTACCAGGGCTATAAGGAAATCAATGCCCAGGCGATGAAAATCCTGCCCAGAGGAGGCTATCTTGCCACTAACTCCTGTTCGCATTTCATGAGTACGGAGATGTTCAGGGCTATGCTGCATGAAGCAGCCATGGCGGCCGGTGTACAGGTGCGGATTGTGGAAGAGAGGCATGCTTCCCCGGATCATCCGGTATTGATCGGGGTGGATGAGACGGATTACCTCAAGTTCTTCCTGGTCCAGACGATCTGAGACCTGAGACAGAAGGTGCAGAAATGGCTTAACCAAGCCTTTCTGCGCCTTTTTCATTGGAATGGAAACTAGAAATATTAGCCTATCTGTGGTAAAATTGCAACAGAAAGTAGGTGAGATTGTGGCAGAATACAAATACAAAAAAGGCGACATTGTAATGTACAAACGTGATGTATGCAGAGTTGTAAGAATCGGCGAGAGTGATTACACAGGAGAAAAGTGCTACATTCTCGTACCTACCGCCAGACCTGACGGTTCCATCAAAATGCAGGTGCCGGTGTCCAATAAAAGCGGACATCTCAGAGACCTCATCACCCGTGATGAGATCCGTGAACTGATCCGCAAGACACCGGATGTTGAAACGCTTGTCAGTAAGCCGGCGAATATGAAGAGCCAGTATGCTGCGCTGATGCACAGTGATGATGTGCTGGATCTGGTCAGGATTATCAAGACATCTTATGAGCGGAATCAGGAAAGAATCGCATCGCATAAGAAGCTTGCGAGTATTGATGATGAATATCTCAGAAGGGCGGAAAAATGCCTGTACAATGAGATTTCAGCATCTACCGGAATGAGTTTTGATGAGTCCAAAGAGTATTTTGAAAGTGAAGTAAAGAAGGAAGAGGCAGGCCGCAGTTAATGAAGAACAGGATGATTCTGCAGTCATTTGAATGGTATCTGTCAAATGATGGAACGTTCTGGAGGAGAATCGAAGGGGCTGCCCCTTCTTTTTCTTCCATCGGGTTTACCAGTGTATGGCTGCCGCCGGCTTTCAAAGGCGCAGGCGGCATCAATGATGTCGGGTATGGCGTTTATGATCTGTATGATCTCGGGGAGTTTGATCAGAAGGGAACCGTACGGACAAAATATGGCACAAAGGATGAATATCTGCGGGCGGTAAAGGCTGTTGAAGATAACGGGGTCAGAGTGCTGGCGGATATTGTCTTCAACCAGAAGATGGGGGCCGATGAAACAGAAGAAGTAGAGGCCGTGGAGGATGCCGGCAATAACCGCAATGAACAGATCTCGGGCGATGAGACCATTACCGCCTGGACAAAGTTCACTTTCCCGGGAAGAAAAGGAAAGTATGATCCGTTTATCTGGGACCATACATGCTTTGATGGGACGGACTGGGATGAGAAGGGACACCGCAATTCCATATACAAGTTCAATGGCAAGAACTGGGATTGTGATGTATCCACGGAGAATGGCAACTATGATTATCTGATGGGATGTGATCTGGACTTTCAGGAACCGAAGGTAGTGGAAGAATTGAAGAAGTGGGGCAGATGGTATCTGGATCTGACCGGGGCAGACGGGGTAAGACTGGATGCTCTGAAACACATTCATTTCACTTTCTTTGAGGACTGGCTGAAGGAAATGCGGACATATACCGGTAAGGATCTGTTTGCCATCGGGGAATACTGGAATCCGGATGTCAATGCCCTGACGCATTATCTGGATGTAAACCATAACTGTCTGTCCCTGTTTGATGTTGCTCTGCATTTCCGTTTTTATAATGCGTCCAACAGCGGCGGTTATTTTGATATGCGTACGCTCTATGACAGTACTCTGGTACAGGTGAGAGAAGACAATGCCATCACATTTGTGGACAATCACGATACCGAGCCGCAGCAGGCCCTGCAGTCTTTCATACCGGCCTGGTTCAAGCCGATTGCCTATGCTCTGATTCTGGAAAGTGCCCATGGCATTCCCTGTGTTTTCTATGGGGATCTTTTCGGCATCCGACAGGAAAACATCGCTCCAGTCAAAGATCTTGCCAGACTCATGGCTGCCCGGACGCTGGCCGCCTATGGGGATGAAACAGATTACTTTGATCATGAGGATGTGGTGGGCTTTACCCGCAGCGGCAGTACAGAAAATCCGGACAGCGGTCTTGCCGTACTTGTCTCAGACGGGCCGGGCGGGCGTAAGCATATGATGGTGAATGAAGCCATGAAAGGAAGGCAGTTCATCAATATTCTGGATGAAAACATGTCTGTATGCCTCAATGAAGACGGCAGCGGCGACTTCACTGTCGATGGAGGTTCAGCCGCCGTATACGTGGAAGCACATATGCTTGATGAAATAAAAAAGATGGCTGCGGCCTTTGAACAGGGCACACAGCCATACTTTCCATGGTGATCTTCAGCGTAAGATCACTTTTTTTCGGGATAATGCATGCGGGTGGCATCAATGTGATCCAGAACGCCGAGATACCGGTGGGCAAGATATCTTGCCATGCCCAGGTTCTGATCCAGGTAATTGCCGCACTGATCCGGGGCCGCACCGGGAATATCATCTTCATAATCCGCAATGAACGTAAACATTCTTGAGACAAGACCGATGACATCCTCCGAGATGAGATCTCCTTCCAGAATCATATAGAAGCCGGTACGGCAGCCCATGGGACCGAAGTAGACGACTCTGTCTTTCCATTCTGGATCATTGCGCAGGAAGGTGGCACCGAGATGTTCAATCGTATGCACTTCCGCTGTATTCATGACCGGCTCCCGGTTCGGGGCTGTCATTCTCAGATCAAAAGTTGTGATAACCGTATCGCGGAAACGGTCCTTTCTCGATACATAGACACCCGGCAGTAAAAGCAGGTGGTTGACTTTAAAACTGGCAATTGTTTCCATTTGTTCATCTCCTTGTCCTTATTATCGCATATCCCGGTCAGGATGGTACAATGGAAACAGCAGGGAGGAAGTACATGCCGAAAAACAGTGTCAGAGAACATCTGAAAAATTCAGATCGGAAAACCGTCATTACATATGTCATTCTGCATACGCTTGTTGTGATATCGCTCATTCGTCAGATTCTTGCCGGGGATCTATATAATGCCTTTCTATGTATCGTGTCGCTGCTTCTGTTCATGATACCGCGGCTGGTCAAGAAAAAGCTGAAGATTGAACTGCCGGATCTGTTGGAATGTACAATCTATATTTTTATTTTTGCGGCAGAAATCCTGGGTGAGATCAATAACTTCTATCAGATCATTCCTTTCTGGGATACAATTCTGCATACACTGAACGGATTCCTCTGTGCGGCTATCGGCTTTTCGCTGGTGGATCTCTTGAACCGCAATTCCCGCCGCATCAATCTGTCGCCGCTGTATCTGGCCCTGGTATCATTCTGCTTTTCGATGACTGTAGGTGTGTGCTGGGAATTCTTTGAATTCACCATGGATAATGTGACTGGTACGGATATGCAGAAAGATACGCTGATTCAGAATATCAATTCCGTGTATCTCAATGAAACCGGTGCCAACCGTACGGTTAAGATCCGTAAGATCGACAATACGGAGATTCATACCGCAGACGGACAGACATATGAGATCAAGGGCGGGTATCTTGATATCGGTCTGATTGATACAATGGATGATCTGTTTGTCAATCTGATCGGAGCGCTCACGTTCAATGTGATCGGCTATATCTATGTCAGAAAACGGGATTTTTCAAAGAAGAATATTGCCATGCGTTTTGTGCCGCATAAGATGGATGAAACACAGTCAGAAGCACAGGAAGAGCTCAATGCCCTGGCAGATGAGCTGGAAGAAGATGAAGAGAAACGGAAAGAAGACAGATGATGTCTTCTTTTTCTGACTTCTGAAAGAGAAGACAGAAAAAGAAGAAAATGCTGCTGTAAAATTCAGAAAACAGGTGAAAAATGCACTTCAAAATGTAAGAATCTCATATATAAAATGAAAATATTTTGCATAAAAATGAAAAACAGCTTGTAAAATCTGAAAATAAAACCGATAATTTCCATGTATTCAGAAAATACGGAACTGGAGGGAAATGAATATGAACAGGTATTTCAAAAGTTTTGTGGCAGCTGCGTTAGTCTGCAGCACTCTGGCAGGATGCGGATCATCCTCGGGAGGCAGTACGGCAGAAAAGACAGCTTCTTCCAGTACAGCTGCTGCATCCGGTAAACATTTTGTCATTGCGACAGATACAGTATTCAAGCCGTTTGAATATACGGATGCGGATGGCAATTTCGTCGGTATTGATGTGGATCTTCTCGCAGCGATTGCCAAGGATCAGGGCTTCACTTATGATCTGAATTCACTTGGCTGGGATTCCGCCATTGCGGCATGTCAGGCCGGCCAGGCTGACGGTATGATTGCCGGTGCTTCCATTACAGATGAAAGAAAGCAGAACGGCTGGATCTTCTCGGACGGCTACTATACGGCAACCCAGTGTGTAGCGGTAGCTGCCGACAGTGATGTCAAGTCTCTGGATGATCTTCAGGGTGCCAATGTTGCGGTCAAGACAGGCACCGCCGGTGCAGATTATGCCAACTCTCTGAAGGATAAATACAACTTCAACATCACAACTTATGAGGACAGCCCGACGATGTATCAGGCCGTAACCGGCGGCCAGGCAGACTGCTGCTTCGAGGATACACCGATCATGTCCTATACCATCAAACAGGGTGAACAGGATCTCAAGATTGTCGATGGTTCTGAGAATGAAGGCAATGATTACGGCATGGCAGTATTTGATCCAAGTGAGCAGGAGCTGCTTGATCTGTTCAATGCCGGTCTGAAGGATATCAAAGCCAGCGGTGAGTACGATAAGATCATCGCCAAGTATCTGGGCTGATCAGAATCAGACAGGGGCCCGGCAGTGCCGGACCTTTTCTTCTTAGAAAGGAGTTCACATGTCACAGATTATAGAGCAATACGGACATCTTTTACTGAACGCAATGGGACATACACTTTTACTGGCTCTGCTGGGGCTTCTGTTTGCGTGTGTATTCGGTCTGCTGTTCGGTATGATGAGCGTTGTCCACAATAAAGCATGCAATATCATTGCCATGATATTTGTGGATGTCATCCGCGGTGTTCCGATGATCGTTCTGGCCTATTTCATCTACTTCGGCATTCCGTATGGATGTCGGACGATCCTGGGCACAAAGGTTACCATTTCCGCTCTGCAGGCAGGCACATGGTGTCTGTCACTCAACTGCGGCGCATATATGGCAGAAATCATCCGGGCAGGCATTCAGTCTGTGGATCCCGGCCAGATGGAAGCGGCCCGTTCCCTTGGCCTTCCGTACTGGAAGAGCATGCGCAGGGTTGTTCTGCCCCAGGCCATCCGGACCATGATTCCATCCATCATCAACCAGTTCATCATCACGCTGAAGGATACTTCCATCCTTTCCGTCATCGGTTTCCCGGAACTTGTCAATACGGCGAAAAACGTCATTGCCATCACTGGTAAATCACTGCAGACATGGGCGGTTGTGGCCGTCATGTATCTGATTATCATCCTGCTGCTGTCCAAGCTGGCAAAGCGGGTGGAAAGGAGGCTCAGCCGTGGCCATAAACTACAATAAGACAAGAATTCACGTCGAACACCTTGTCAAAAATTACGATAAGCTGGAAGTACTGAAGGATATCAGTACGGATATCTATGATGGGGAAGTAGTCGTAGTCATCGGTCCTTCCGGTTCGGGCAAATCCACTTTCCTGCGCTGTCTCAACGGTCTTGAAGAATTCCAGAGCGGCCACATCGTGATCAACGGGAAAGATGTTGCGGATCCCAAGACCGATATCAATCACTTCCGTGAAAACATCGGCATGGTATTTCAGCATTTCAATCTCTTTGCCAATATGAATGTGCTGGACAATCTGACCCTGGCTCCGGTGGAGCTGAAGAAAGCAAGTCGGGAAGATGCGGAGGAAACAGCCATGAAGATGCTGGCAAGAGTCGGCCTCAGCGATAAGCTGCATTCCTATCCGGATCAGCTTTCCGGCGGCCAGCAGCAGCGTGCGGCAATCGCAAGAGCATTGTGCATGCATCCGGACATCATGCTGTTTGATGAACCGACTTCAGCCCTGGATCCGGAAATGGTAGGGGAAGTACTGAATGTCATGAAGCATCTGGCTTCCGAAGGCATGACCATGGTCATTGTCACTCATGAAATCGGCTTTGCAAGAGAAGTGAGCGATCGAGTTCTCTTCATGGATGGCGGCTATATTGTGGAAGAAGGCACGCCGGATGAAGTCATCAATCATCCCCGTCAGCAGCGTACCATTGATTTTCTTTCCAAAGTGCTGTAGGGAAAAAGAAACAGCGTTCCGGATTTCCGGAACGCTGTTTTAATGATCATGGCAATGACAGGATTCAGCTCTTTCTTCCAGGCCATTCTGGATGAATGCTTTGACAGCCTCTTCACAGCTGCCGTTATTGCCGCCATAGATTCTGATGCCGCAGGCAGACAGGGCATTGACCATACCCTGGCCCATACCGCCGCAGATCACCGCATCAACACCTTTGTTTTTGAGAAAAGGTGCCAGCTCATGATGGCTGTGTCCTTCAGTTGAAATGATCGAAGATGTATATGACGCTCCATTGATGTCATAAAGGACAAAGGCTTCAGCTTTGCCGAAGTGGGCAAAGATGTTTCCATTATCGTAAGGTAATGCGACTCTCATTTATGATTTATTCCTCCTTGTCGTCATGTTCTTCACCGGGATTGTCATAGATTCCCCATTTGTCCATATGGGCTTTTCCCCAGTGGTTTCCGATTCTGTTCAGGGCAATCAGAAGAATGCCGAACAGAACACCAAGTATGATACATAGAATAATCAATGCCATCTTCAGCACTCCTTCCATTCTGTTTCATCAAGTTCATCTTCAGCCATCTTAACATAGTGAGCAGCGTTGTCTTCACACTTTCTGCGCTCTGCTTCCGTTAATGGACGGATCACGCGGGCGGGAGAGCCGAGGATCAGAGAACCGGCTGGATAATGCCTGTCCTCGGTTACCAGGGCACCGGCTCCTACAATACAGTGATCTTCAATCACGGCATTGTTCATGATGATGGCGCCCATGCCGATGATCACATCATCCTTTACCGTACAGCCATGCAGGATTGCCCCATGGCCGGCTGTGACAGAATCACCCAGCGTGACATCATGGCCTTCACCCGCATGGATGATGACCCCGTCCTGGATGTTTGTATTCTTTCCGATCCGTATGGCTGCGGTATCTGCCCGCAGGACAGCATTATGCCAGAAGGAACAGTTTTCCTGCATACTGATCTTTCCTTCCAGCACTGTATTTTTTCCTGTATGAATTTTCATAAGTCTATTTTAGCGAAATGGGGCAGGAAGACAAGTTCTGTACAGGCCAGGCTTATGAACAGAAGAGAAATGTTCTAAAATAAAAGCAGAGGTAAAACAAGATGAAATTAGATAATCTGCGCGATATTGCGATCCTGATCGATCACACCAACCTGAAACCCTATGCCACGGATGAAGACATGAAACAGCTGTGTGAAGAGGCGAAAGAAAACCATTTCCGCATGGTTGCCATCAATTCTTCCCGGACGGCGTACTGCCATGCCCTGCTGGAAGGAACAGATGTGCATGTCGGTGCTGCCATTTCCTTTCCGCTTGGACAGACAGATACGGCTGTAAAGCTGTATGAAACGGAAACTGCCATCAAAGAAGGAGCGGATGAAATTGATTATGTCGTGTCTCTTTCGGATGTGAAAAACGGAGACTGGTATAAGGTGGAAGATGAGATGCGCCGGATGACACAGCTCTGCCACAGCTATGGTGCTCTGCTTAAGGTCATCTTTGAGATCTGCTATCTGAATGAAGATGAGATCATTCATCTAGCTAAGATGGCAGGGGAAGTCGGACCTGACTTCATCAAGACTTCTACCGGTTTCGGCGCATCCGGGGCAACGGTGGAAGCGGTCAAGCTCATGAAGGCATACTGCGGCGATCATGTCAAAGTCAAGGCAGCCGGAGGCATCCGCACCTGGCAGGCATTCAAGGCAATGGTGGATGCCGGAGCAGAGCGCATCGGTACTTCAAGCGGCCTGAAGATCATGGCCGAAGCGAAGAAAGAGCTGAATCTCTAAAAAAAGCTTCATCGGTATTTCCGATGAAGTTTTTTACTGACGCTGGCCGGGACCGCCATTGCCTGAAGGAGCACTGCCGCCCATCGGGCCGCCGCCTCCCATCTGCATGCTTTCGGTGATCGCAGTCACCTGTTCTCCATTGACTGTGACCGTACCGCCATTGAGCTCAGCTGATGTATCGTAGTCAAAGGCAAACTGGGCGGTGATATCAATCGTACCGCCGTTGATGATCAGAGAGCCATTGGCATCCAGGGCATCCGTGTCGCCATCACCCATGGTGATACTGAGGGTGCCGCCGTTGATTTCAATCTTTACGTCACAGGCTGTGGATTTGGCTGCAACGTTGATGCCGTCATCTGAGGCACTGATGGTGATATTGCCGTCATTGATCTGTACATAGGTCGCTTCTAATGCCTCTGCGGCAGTGATATTGAAAGTGCCGCCGTCTATTTCAAGGATCGTTGTGGCATGGATGCCGTCACTCGAAGCGTTGATATTGAAGGTGCCGTCATAGATATAGACATAGCCGACTGTATCATCATCCTTGTCCTTGCTGCGGAAGCCGTTATTGCCGGCATTGATGTTGAAGGTGCCTGCCGAAATGGCAATGGAATCATGTGCTTCAAAGGCATTATGGCTGGCAGTTACGTTATAGGTGCCGCCGGTGATCTTCAGATCATCATGGCTGGAGATTCCATTATCCGTACTGTTGATGGTCAAAGTGCCGGTGCCGTTGAGGGTCAGATCCTGTTTGGAGAAGATGACCGCATCCGTATTGGTATCGCCATCGGCTGTAAATGTACCGGTAACGGAGAGACTGTTGTCATTGAGAAGAGTGACAAATACCTTGTCAGCAGACTTGACATAGATGACCGGTGCACTGTCATTGATGATGCTGGTATTGTCCAGCACAATCTGTACTTTGGCGGAATCATCCGCTTCCACGGTAATTGTGACATTGGAAGCTGTACCGGTGATGACATAAACACCTTCTTCGGTAATAGAAATATTCTGCCCGTCAGAGACCGTATACTGCAAAGCATCTGATGTATCTGCGCTCTGTTCAAGATCCCTGTCGCTGAACATGTCTGATGCGTCAATGGCACCGCTTGTAGCAGTAAAGGAAGCGGCGGTCGATGTTTCTGATGTGCTGTCTGTCGAAGCTGCTGAAGCTGTGGCTGAGGCAGTTGTCTTTGCTGTATCAGCTGAGGCACAGCCGGCAAGAACCGTCAGACAGCCTGTCAGAAATAGCAGGCTTAATTTATTCTGTTTCATGATATCCTCCACGGGTCATTTCTCCCGACGAAATTATTCTGACAGACATGTGTGAACAAATTGAAAACACACCCTGAACAGCAGGGGAAATAACAGGAAATTCTGCGTATAATAAGAACAGGGAGAGTCACATGGCTACAATTAAAGATATCGCAAAAATGACAGGCTACAGCATCGGTACGGTTTCCCGGGTCATCAACCACCAGAAAGACGTATCGGAAAAAGCCCGCCGTGAAATAGAAAAAGCCGTAGAGGAAACCGGCTATATCCCCAATGCCAATGCCAAACTGCTCAAGCAGACCGGTACCAGTGCAATTACGGTCATCATCAAAGGTACCAGCAACATCTTCCTCAATACGATTCTGGAAGAAATTCAGAAAGAACTGGATGCGGCCGGGGAGGAAGTCAATGTCGTCTTTCTGAATGAAGGCGATGATGAAGTACAGACTGCATCTGCCCTCAACCGGGATAACCATCCCAAGGGACTGATCTTCCTTGGGGCAGACCTGGATCACTTCCGCCGGGAATTTTCCAGTGTTACAGCACCTTCCGTCATGATTGCTGCCAATGCTTCACGCCTTGGCTTTGATAATCTTTCTTCCATCTATACCGATGATTTTGCCGGCGGCTATGCGGCAGCCAGTGAACTCATCAAACGGGGACATAGGAAAATTACCGTGATCGGCGGCTTTGACAGCAGTGATGAACAGCAGGCTTCTGCTGCCCGTCTGAAAGGTGCGATGCGGGCCATGCAGGACCATGGCATTGCGTTTGATCTGAAAAAACAGTATATTCACTCCGTCTTTTCCATGCAGGGCGGCTATGAAGCGGTAAAGGATATGTTTCTGCAGGTACCGGATGTGACGGCGGTGTTTGCCTTAAGTGATGCGATTGCCTTCGGCATCATGCGGGCGGTACATGATGATGGCTATATCGTGCCGGATGATATCAGTATCATCGGCTATGACGGCATCACTTATTCCAGCTATACTAATCCACGTTTCATGACTATTGAACAGGATAAGGCTCAGATGGCACATGAAGGTGTGGAAGATCTGCTCAGAAGAATCAGACAGGGCGGTCTTCCGGTTCATGAAAAGATTCCGTTCCATATCATTCATGATGAAAGTGCGTCAGAGGTAAAGAAATGATACAGTCCGTCTACCGCCATACCCGTTTTGAAACTGGGGCTCAGGTGCGCCTGGTGTTTCCGGTATTGATGAATACAAGAGATCCAGAACTCAAAGAAGCCGTCTTTATCAAGGGCAGTCAGAAAAGAACATACAGAAGGGAAGAGCTGATCCGTCTGTCATCGGATCCGCTTAAAGCTAGAAAGCTCATGGAAAAGCTCAGAGACAGTGACAGTTTCATAGTCAGAGGTTCGTTTCTTTCCGCAGGTGATTTCTCATTCAAGGCGGAATGTTCTGATCCGCCGGTACTTGTCATCCAGTCTTCCCGTGAAAAGATCAGCGACGATCTTGTTCATGATCTCTATGAAGCAACGGCTTCTCTGTTTCCGGATGCCTTTGCCCGTGAAGAAGAGCTTTCCCTGACCATCAACTATATCCGTGAATCAATGACGGCGGGTGCCATGTTCATCCTGAATCATGACACAAAGGAAAAAGACTTCAGGGCTTCAAAGCTTTACACTTATACGATTGAGGATGGAACAAAGCCCCATATTTATACGATCGGGGTGCCGTTTCTCTATGCACAGCGGGATTGGGTCATGCGTCTTTCCTTCAATGAAGATGGAAGTCTTTCCATGGTATCACTGCGGCTGATTGTGGCAAGAAATGACGGTTCGGCCGTATATGAGGATCTGAAGGATGATGAGATGAGCCAGGCTTTTGATGAGACTGTTGCGATTCTGAATCGGGAAAGCGGATTTACGGATGGCGCAAGACGCAGCGGCGATGGACTGGTGTTCTATGGCTATGGTTCCCACAATGTCATGGCGGTGAAGGATATGAGTGATGGCTGCGTGAATCTGAATATGCTGTTCAGTGTAAAGAACAATGGCTGAAGATCTGAAAGAAAAGCATATGAAGGAGGCAGCGGATTTTATCCGCTGGGCGGAAGACTTCAGGGAGAATATCTACCATCCTGATCTGAGTGGTCTTTTGGAAAAGCTGATCAGGGATCTGAGAAATCTGAGGGATACGGAGTATTACTTTGAAAGCGGTGAGAAACAGCTGAAAAGTCTTTATGAACGCTATCTTCCATATCTGAAAGTCATCCTGAATGAATACAGATCCATGCAGGAAACAAATGACTATGAAAAGATACAGACCCTGTCGGTCAGACTCAGAAGAATGCTTGAAAATGTGGATGAAGCAGTGAAAGAGATCAATGCCATTCTACCGCAGGATGAAATCGACAATGCCAGTGCTGAAGCAAAGGCAGAAAAAATGAAAAAGATGCTGGATGAAAAAACAGGCCGCAGGAAGTGATTCCTGCGGCCTCTCTGTTACTGTATCAGTTCAATATGAAGATTGTAATCTTTGAGCGTATCAAGCTTTTCTTTCGGACCAACCACACAGATCATGCCATCCTGCATGGCTCTGCTCAGAGCATCGGCTTTTTCCTGCAGCTTGGCACTGTCTGTTTCAAGCATCTGTTTACGCATGTTTCTGCGGTAGTCATAGCTGATGCCGGAGAACCAGCGCAGATCACTGATGCCGATGCGTGCACCCGGACTCAATACCGGCATGCCGGCCGCAATGGCACCGATGATGTAGTTTGTATAGTCATCTGTTTCTTTGGCCATATCATGCATGAAAGCACTGCAGCCATCCATCGCTTTCAAAGCATTAGCAGGATCCGGATCACGGTATGAGTAGCCTGTCACAAGCGAACCGCCGCCGGCACTGATGCCGGTCCCGTATGCACCGCCTTTGACTCTAACTTCATTCCACAGATATTCATAGGTGAGAATATGGCTCAATACCCGCACTGAACCGTCGGTATCGGTATACAGACTGCCTTTGGCCGCATAGGCAACTCCGCCGGGGATGAGGAAACCTTCGTTTCTCTTGGGCAGAAGGGCATAATGAACCCTGGCCCGATGGGCATCGCCCATTTCAAGTGAATCGATGAAGGCATGCACATCCTTGGCATGATCACCGCTGTAGGAGAAGGTCAGGCGGCTTGCAATAAACAGGTTGGCAGCGAAAAGATCGCATAATTCCATGAAATCATCGATCTGCTGATCATAGTTTTCATCCAGCTGCTTGAGCCATCTGCCGGAAGTAATGCCATGGACATATTCCTCAAACACACCGGAAGCGGTATTGGCAGCCGCAATGCGCAGTCTGGCAAAGGACTGGCCGGAACCGGCTGCCGCTTCTAAGAAGCTCTGTCTTGTCTGCTTGAGCAGAGGATGGATGGTTTCCTTTTCAAATACAGTTTCGCAGAGGATCTCCTTGACAAGTGCCAGGGCTTCCCTGCTGTTCTGATCCAGACATGACATCCGGACGGAAAGCATCGGTGTGCAGGCATCATTTTCATTGATTCTGCTGGTACTCATAACAGAGATGGAAAGGGAGCCGATATAGCGGTTCATCAGAATCTGCAGCTCTCTGACCGTATGAGAAGAGGTCGGCAGTTCGCTCAGAAGAGACGTGAAGAAGGCCAGGGCAGGCAGCTGTTCCCGGCGGATGCCGGCACAGTTGAAATACAGATTGAAGTAGGCAATGCCGCAAGACTGTGCCGGATAGACAAGCAGCGGTACATCCTGATAGGCATCCTCACGGCGTGTATCCGGGATAGGATCCGGATTGACATCGCTTAAGGAAAGGTGCGGCAGTTTTGCCAGGTTTTCCTCACTGTCCGGTGTATTCTGCCAGACATCCAGATCATGGGTTGCTTTGATGATATCTGCTTTATCAGGATGCTTTGAAGCGATCTTGTCCTTTTCTGCCTGCAGGCGTCTAGCCCCGGCTTCATGAGAAGGAATGGCAATGATGGTCTGGGTATGTTCTGAATCTGAGAAAATATCTTTGAGCAGCGCTTCAAAGTAATTGTCCTTGACGGCACTGCGCAGTTCATCAAACACATGACCGAGATTCAGATACAGCGCAGGATCATCGTCATACAGCCATGACAGCATGATGATCTCCGCATTCAGCACACCAGCCGGCTCCTGTCTGTCGCGGTAGGCAAATTCCGCATGGCTGATGGCAGCCAGCAGCTCATCATGGTTCAATCCTTCCTTCAAAAGACTGTCAACCGTAGAAGCCAGCGTTTCTTTCAGCTCATCCAGCTTTTCCTTTTCCGTGTTGCGGAAGGTGATGGCAACCCAGGGCTGGCGGATGGAATCATAGAGATCCAGGGAAACATCCTCACATAAACCTTTGTCCAGAAACGGCTTTTTCAGCGGGGCATCGTTGGAGCCGGTCAGAATATCAAAGAGGATGGACAGGGCGTTATTGCGCTTGACATCGCTGTCAATGGAAGCGATGCGGGCCAGGGAAATCATGGTGCGGTTATGCAGGTCTTTTTCACTGCATTCATATTCATAGGTATCAACTGAAGAAGGGACTGCTGTCTGCAGCGGAATGAACGTATGGGGGTCAATGGCTTTGTAGTGAGACAGATATGTTTCATCAAGAAACTGCAGTACCACATCCAGATCCATCTTTCCATCCAGATAGATTCTGGCATTGGAAGGATGGTAGAAACGGCGGTGGGTTTCAATGAACTGTTCATAGCTGAGATCCGTGATATGGGCCGGATCGCCGCCGCTTGAATACTGGTAGCACACATCCGGATAGAGCGCTTTGGCAATATGGCTGACAATCGTCTCATCCACCGATGCATACGCACCTTTCATTTCGTTGAGCACAACGCCTTTGTATACAGGCTCTTTCGTTTCATCACGCAGTTCATAATGCCAGCCTTCCTGCATGAAGATCCTGGGGTTGCGGTAGATTTCCGGATCAAAAACAGCATCCATATAGACGGACATGAGGTTCATGAAGTCTTTGTCGTTGCGGCTTGATACCGGAAACATGGTCTTATCATCAAAGGTCAGCGCATTGAGGAAGGTATTCATACTGCCTTTGAGCAGTTCCACAAACGGTTCCTTCACCGGATAGCGGCCGGAGCCGTTCAGAACCGAATGTTCCAGAATGTGGAAGACACCCGTATCATTCTCCGGGGGTGTGCGGAAGGCAATCGCAAATGTTTTGTTCTCATCATCCCGGCTGTTGTAGATCAGCTCGGCATGGGTAGAATCATGGCTGAAGCGGTACAGGGCGGAATGGCTGTCAGGCAGCTGTTCCACGGATGTAAGGGTGAAGCCATGGATATGATCCATTACTTTCAATTTGTTATCTCCTTTGTCAACGCCTGTATTATACCCGATTGAAGCAATAAGAAAAACATCCTGCTCCACCAGTAAATAAAGTGGAACAGGATGCTATTTATTCCGTATCACTGTTTTCAGATGTATCGTCTGAGGCGGTATCACCGGAAGTATTGGCGTTATAGATGTGGTAGCTGCCCTGGGAACCGTGTTCATCCCGGATGTGCTGCAGCCACAGCTCATAGGTGGCAAAGTGCTTGCCGCATTGATCGCATTGATAATAGGTGCCATCATCGGCCACTTCATCAGATGAAGCTGAAGGTGTCGGCGTCGGTGTGGCGGTCGGTTTGCTGGAAGCTTTGGATGAAGATTTGGAAGAAGAACTGGAAGAAGCAGATGCGGAAGCACTGGCTGAAGCCTCCGGTTCGGCTGTTTCTTTTTCACTCTTATCCTTCTGGGAAACCAGCGTCAGCTTGCCGTTTTTTGCCGAATAAGTCGTACCTGCGGAAGTGATATTGGCAGAATAGGTGCCGTTGTCTCTCTTCTTCAGTTCGATACCGGTATAGACCATATCGGTAGCCGCATTGGCATAGATGCCTTCCGTACTTTTTGCATCATCCAGAATCACGGCTGAATTCAGCATGTTTTCTTCAATGTAATTGAAGTACCAGTCTGTCAGATCCGCTTCAGTCAGTTCATCCGTCGGAAAATACAGTACGGACTGCCGCAGTGAACTGCCGGAAGAAATAATTTCAGCGTCCTTGTAGAATCCCGGGTCCGCTGACTTCACAGCTGTATCAGAGGAACCGCAGGCAGCTAAAGAGACTGCCATCAGTAACGCTGCTGTTACCTTTGTCAGTTGATATAAAGGCATGTCATAACCTCCCCTCGTGTAAGTAATATACACCAACTGGCAGATCCTGAAAGAATCAAAAAGGGGTAAATGCCTAAATCTTAAAGAAGATTAAGGATGAAAGCGCTGCCATGAGAGAATGGCGTCCGGCTGGACAAATTCGATGGTACTGCTAAAATAAAGGTCATTAGAGTAAAGTTTCACAAACGAAGCTGGAGGCATGGTGATGAGCAGAATTGATACATCAGCTGAGAGTCGGATCCAGCCCGCACGGCTGCTGGAAGCGCACAGGCAGACAGCGGCTGCAGGCATTCTGAAATATGGCAGCGCGTTTTCTGAAGGAATATATGAGGAGTAAGCCTATGCGGATGAATACGGAAGGACTATTGGAAAAGATCAGAAGTGTGAAAGATGAAACGGCGGATGGCAAGAATCGTCTGCCGGACCGCAAGGTGATTGTCTATATCCTGAAAGAGACCCAGGTGATTCTCATGCCGGAATATTTCCATTTCTCCGAACTTTCCCAGGAAGAAGCACTGGTGGAGCTGTCCGCATCCTTATGCAAGCTGATCCGGCGCATTGATGAGGCAGTCGGAGATGGTACGATTGACAGCTGGGCGGTGGCAGAGAAGTTTCTGAACCGTCTGCCGGATGTCAAGAAACTGCTGTTAACGGATATTCAGGCGATTTATGACGGGGATCCGGCGGCACATTCCAAGGCAGAGATCATTCTCTGCTATCCGGGCTTCTATGCGACCATGATCTACCGGATTGCCCACGAACTGTATGTGCTCGGCGTACCGTTCATGCCTAGAGTCATGAGTGAATATGCTCATGAGAAAACGGGAATTGATATCAACCCGGGTGCCAAGATCGGTGAATACTTCTGCATTGACCACGGTACCGGCATTGTCATCGGTGAAACAGCCGATATCGGCGACCATGTCAAGCTGTATCAAGGTGTAACGATCGGCGCCAAGAGCTTCCGCATGGATGAAAACGGCAATCCGGTCAAAGGCGGCAAGCGCCATCCGGATATCGGCAGTCATGTTGTCATCTATGCCAATGCGACGATTCTTGGCGGAGATACGAAAGTCGGGGATTACTGTGTCATCGGCGGCAATGTCTGGCTGACCCACAGTGTTGAGGCGCATAAAACCATTACCTACAAGCCATGTGCTTCCTGCTGAAAGGCGGGAAGCTTTTTTGAGGCTAAAAAAAAGATCCCGCAGGATCTTTTTCCATCAATTGTGAATGTAGTAGTAGCTTGTCGGACTGTAGCAGATCCGGTTGGAGATGACGCCAAGGCCTCTGGCATTGGACTCGGAGATGACGATATAACCGTTTCCGACCGCTTCAACAACGGCCACATGTCCATAGTAGGCATCGGCACCGGCCTGACCCGGCATGAACACGACAATGTCATGAACCTGCGGATTGTGGTCAACCGAATAGCCTAAGGCTGCGGCAGAGCCTGCCCAGCTGCGGGCATTGCCGAAGTAGCTGCCGCAGGGCAGGCCGAGATCATGTCTTCTCTTATAGGCGTACCATGTGCACTGGCCCCATGGATAGGCATTGCCATAGTCACCGGTTGCGTGTCCGACGGTGCCGGAATAGGTCGGGGTTGTAGAAGCAGAGGTGTTATTGGTTACATTGGATGTCTGCTGCTGGGCGGCCGCATTAGCGGCAGCCTGCTGGGTTGCGGCGGCACGGGCAGCGGCTTCCGCGGCTGCTTTTTCCTGTGCTTCCTTTTCCGCCTGGGCAATGGCATCACTCAATGAATCATAGATCTCAGTTGTATCATCGATCTGAACCTGGGCATCATTGTATTGCTTGGTGAGTTCTTCTTTCTGTGCCTTGTATTCTTCCATGACGACCTGAGCCTGATATTCCTGGGCAAGGACATCTTCCTGTTTGGATTTGAGATCGGCCTGGGCATCTGCTTTCTGCTGTTTGGTGGTGTTGAGCTCATCAGTCTTATCCTTGAGCTGACTGACTTTACGGTTGTCATATTCCGTGATGTCACTGATGCCGTTAGCCAGTTTGATGAGCTGATCAAATGACTTGGCTCCCATCAGGATATCAAACACCTTGCTTAAGCGCATGGAAGACTGACTGTTTTCAATCTGGGCAGATACATCTGCTTTCAGATCATCAACTTCCTGCTGCAGTTCACTGATCTGAAAGCAGATGT
>JALCHG010000002.1:0-63616 GCA_022644565.1 Solobacterium sp.
TATACAGGTTCCATGGAATTTCTTATGGTGGAGATTCTTTCTTCTTCTTTCAATCCCCTTTCTGCGGCTGCTACTGCCGTCATGGTAGGAGCCAGGCATATTTTCTATGGCATTTCCATGCTGCAAAAGTACAGTCATACCGGCTGGAAGAAGTTCTATCTGATCTATACAACCAGTGATGAGACATTTGCCGTCAACTATGCGGCAGAAATCCCGGAAGGCATAGATAAGAGCTGGTATTACTTCTGGGTTTCACTGCTGGACCAGGTTTACTGGATCTGCGGCACAGCGATCGGCTCCATATGCGGCGGCTTTATCACAATAGAGCTGAATGGTCTTGACTTTGTGATGACTGCCATGTTCATTGTCATTCTGATGAGCCAGTGGGTTAAAGACGGTACTGCCGCAAAAACATTGTTCACAGATCATATTCCGGAGCTGACCGGCATTTTCTCTGCTATCCTCTGCCTGCTTATCTTCGGCCCGGATCATTTCATCATCCCGACCATGGTCCTGATGCTGATCATTCTGCTGGCATTCAGAAAACCGCTTGAAAAACATCTGAAAGAAATGGAGAAACGCAATGACTGAAACACAGAAATTCATCACAATCGCTGTCGTTGTTCTGGCAACGGTTGCCACCCGCTTCCTTCCCTATCTTCTGTTTCCTGCCGGCAAGCCTGTTCCCGGCACAGTTGTATATCTTGGCAAAGTGCTCGGCCCTGCTGTTTTCGGTCTGCTTGTCGTCTACTGTCTGCGTAATATTTCCTTTGCGACACCAGCCGGCTGGATTCCGGCAGCTGTTTCAACTGTAGTTACCATCCTTCTCTATCTCTGGAAGAAAAACATGGTCCTGCCCATGGCGGGCGGAACCATATGCTGCATACTCCTGATGCATTTACTTTGAGAAAGCCCTGCCAGGGGCTTTTCTTTTTCAGACAAGCTGGCCTTTGTAATCCAGAACACCGCCGATGGCATAAACATTATCATACCCGGCTGCATTCATATCCCGTCTGGCTTTTTCTGCTCTGACACCGGAACGGCAGTACAGATATACAAGGGAATGCTCATCCAGCACAACATCTCTGATCTTTTCCAGTTCACTGAGCGGCACATTCACCGCTCCCGGCAGATGTCCCTCCGCAAACTCTTCACTTTCACGTACATCGATCAGATATGCACCAGGGTGCTGCTGATAGGATGCATAGCCTTCATTGATATCTGCTTTCTGTCTTTTCTGAAACATGAAACTCACCTCATCTATCTTCAGAAATCTTAGCACGATTCATGCTAAAGTTAAGAAAAGAGAAAACTCATGAACGAATATTGCCTGCCTTTCTGCCCTTACCGGGAAAAAGATACATACTGCACAGAAAACATTCGTCTGTTCCGTTCCCTGCCAGATGAAGCACGCAAAAAACTGTGCACATTAGCCTTACATACACAGCGGGAGCGGAATGAAATCGTCGTTCATTACGGTGATCCGATTGACAGTATCCTGATCATCACAAAAGGAGAAGTCAAAACTTCGGTCTGTGATGAAGAAGGCCGTGAACATGTCTTTGACTTTCTGCATGCTGGGCAGGCAATCTGGCATGGACTGTTTCTCAAAGACCCGCGCTACACCTATGATGTCACTTCTGTCAGCAATGTCAGTCTCTGTTTTATCCGGCGCAGCGATTTCATGAATGTTCTGCATAAAAACCCTGATTCTGCCATGTATCTGATTGAAATGCTTTCGTCTGAACTGGAAGAAGCCAACCAGAAGATTGTTGTACTTTCTATTAAAGACCCGACTGCCCGTGTAGCCCGTTTTCTGATTTTTCATGACTCGCGTGCCCATGGTCAGGAAATTCATATGAAACTGGAAGATATGGCCAATGCTATTTCTCTGCGCCCGGAAACCATCAGCCGCTCCATTGCCGTTCTGGCACGAAAAAAGCTGATCGCCCGCACAGGACAGGGCAGAATCAGAGTTATCGATTCTGTCGGTCTTGCGGAGATCAGCCGTAACAGTAATGATTGATTACTTCACTTCAGCATTGCCATACGGCAGGCCTTCATTGAAGTTTCTGGCATTTTCCATCGTGACAGCAGCAATTGCCTGCAGAGCCTCACGTGTGAAGAAAGCCTGATGGCTGGTCAGAACCAGGTTAGGGAATGTGACAAGTCTTGCAACAATGGAATTCTGCATCATATCATCGGAATGATCAGTGTAGACATTGTCATCTTCGCCTTCATAAACATCCAGCGCAACAGCATGGAACTTGTTGGCTCTCAGCCCCTTAATCAGTGCGTCTGTATCAATCAGCGGTCCTCTTGCAGCATTGACAAGCATAACGCCATTCTTCATCAGAGAGATAGCATGTTCGTCAATCATATGATAGGTTCCGCCTTCACCCATAATCAGCGGTGCATGGAGAGAAATCAGATCTGCCTTTCTGAGCAGTTCTTCCTTGGAGACATATGTCAGCAGTCCTTCATCCACTAACTTCTGATTCGGATAAGCATCCCAGCCGATTACAGTCATGCCATAGCCCTTGCAGATACGAGCCATGATCTGACCGATTCTGCCAGTGCCCATGATACCGGCAACCTTGTTATGCAGGTCAACACCTAACAGACCATTGAGTGAGAAGTTGTTGTCCTTGACTTTGTTATATGCCTTCATGACACGTCTATTAGCTGTCTGGATGATTGCCATCGCGTGTTCTGCGACTGCATACGGAGAATATGCCGGAACACGAAGTACAGTAATGCCGTTTTCCTTGCAGGCATCCAGATCAACATTGTTGAAACCGGCGCATCTTAACAGAATCAGACGAACGCCGCCCTTTGCCAGTGCTTCGACAACCGGACGCGGTGCTTCATCATTAACGAAAATGCATACGGCATCGAAGCCCTGTGCCAGATGAACAGATTCAATTGTCAGACGGGAAACAAAGTAGGTGATATCAACATTGTATGTTCCTTCGCCCTTGTCTTTGGAAAGCTCACTGAAGAACATACGGTCATAATCTTTTGTGCCAAAGAAAGCAACTTTGAGTACGGATACAGGCTTTTCTTTCGGTGCAATTTCCTTCAGAACTTCCTGAATTTCAGCAACGCATGCGTCTTCATCGGAACCATCCACATTAAAACGAAGTGTAGAGCCCTTTGCAGCATGCAGGCCGAGGATCTGCAGAACATTATTGCCCGAAGCAGTCTCGCCATTGCACTCAATCATGACGCTGGACTTGTAGTTGGTGCATGCCTGTGCCAGCATGGCTGCCGGACGGGCATGAATACCAAGAGAGTTAACAACCTGATAATCAAATGATTTCATTTTATTCTCCTTTTCAGAAACCTTTCTGTTTATATCATACTCTATTTCCCTGTTCGTACACATCGCACATGCTCACTTTTCATACATTTTCTCGGACTTTTTCGAAGAAAAAGAGTATCTTCTTCTGAAGTCACGCGGCAAACTGTAACCGCATTCATTTCTGAATATGGAGAAAAGAAAAAGACTCCTATTCTATCCTTTTAAGACAGTCGGAAGCCTCTTCCAGTGACCTGTTTCAGATCTTTCCTTTCTTTTCCGCCTCCAGCTCCTGACGGATCTCATCAAACGGAATTTTTGCAGCAAGATTGCAGTGTCCATCACAGCTTCCGCCGCAGCTTTCACATGATCCATGCTTATGTGTATATCGCACTGCCAGAATAACGGCGACAGCAACCACAATACTGATCAGAAATGTTGAAAGGTTCATACAGCCCTCCTCTGTTAGTCTTATCTAACATCTATAAACTAATCGAAAAGAGGAGCCATGTCAATTACAATGCCTAGTGGCAGGATCTGTCTCTGCACGTCAGGAAAATCAGGAAAAGACATACACCTGTAATCAGGATCGCAAACCATTTTGAAGTGTCATCTATCACCCCGGTCTTCACACCAGGCGTTTCTTCAGTGCTGGTATTCGGCAACTTCGGTTTTTCGTCAATCATATCCCTGACAACCAGCCGGATCGGGTTTCCCCGGGCAAAGTCATAATCTTCACTGACTTTAACCGCAAACTTTTCACTGTTGAGCTGATAGCCTTCCGGGGCCTTTGTCTCCTTCACATACCAGCCGTCCATACTGCCGTCAAATGTAACCTGCCAAAGCAGTTCACCGTTTCCATCCGTTATACCGATGCATTCTTCACCATTTACATCTTTGACAATCTGATCCGCACCGTTATATAAGGCAAATTCAGCTTCGGCCAGCTTCTTTTCCGGATGTTCCGCATCCTGTTTCTCCACGGCAATGTAACATGTATTTCTTTCATCCTCCATCACAATGATCTGGCGCATTTCCGGATTTCCGGTAACAGTAAAGGTAATGTCCGCCGTCACATCAAAACCGTACGGTGCCTCTGACTCATGCAAGATATATGACTCACCGCCTTTGACATAGGCACTGATATCAATCCCCTTAGGATCATCAGAAGAAACAAATTCATAAAGAATATTTCCTTCTCTATCCTGCAGCTGCAGAAGCGCACCAGCCACCGGTTTACCGCTGCCGTCAATCTTACTGACAGACACAGCGGTCGGCACATCACGCATTGTAATGGTTGTCAGTTCTGATGTGCCTTTAAGCGGAACGGTAAACTGCAGACTGACAGCCTGGTAATATCCGGCTATGTATTCACTTTCTACCAGCTCATACTTATGCCCCGCGATCAGCTTTTGATCCAGATCAAACGGTCTGTCTGTGGTAATACCGCCATTTGGCAGTTCAACCGGGACAGGATTTTCCGCATCGGTGATATCGGCAAGTTCCAGCCTGACTCCTTCTACATATGCTCCTGTCACATCATCCACTTTGGCAATCTGATAATGAATGGTATGGTCGACCATCATAGTATGATGATCGCTGCTGTCATTCGGCCTCACTTCAGCATCTTCTGCAAAGTAATAGCCTTTCAGAGCTTCTGTTTCCTGCACGGTGTATTTCTGTCCAGCCTGAAGATGACGGATACGATGTTCTGTTTCATCGCCATTCAGGTCCACATCAATATAGGAAAATGTCCCGTCTGCTTCCCGGATCACAGCCGTATAGGCATATTCACTGCTCTTTGGCAGTGAAGGCTGTATTACTTCTTTGATCGATCCTTTCTTTTTCAGCTCACAATACTCTTTTGCAAGCTTCTGCACACCTGTTTTCTTCTCTGCTTTTACACTCTTTTTGTCTGTCTTTACAACCGGCTGAACGCGCACGGATGTACCGTCTTCCTTCACAAAGGCGATCATTTCACCTTTCTGCAGGGACTGCTTCTGTTCTGTGTTGAAATCCAGAATGTGTGAACCCGTCCTCCAGGTATCGATCACATTGCCGGCTTCCTCCACCGCCTGCAGCTGCACACCTTTAATGGTATTGCCTCTGTTATCCACTTTCGCTACACGTTCAATCGTATCAATCAAAACGACTTCCATATCGTTGCTGCCGACTTTGAAATCTACCGCACTGCTCTTCACATAGCCAAGCGGTGCCGTATCTTCTTTCAGGGTATATGTCTTTCCTTCCTCAAGTCCGCTGATCAGATGCTTCTCGCGGCCTGATACCCATTGATCCACAACATTTTCCGTATCTTTTTCCACAACCGTCAGAACTGCGCCTTCCACTTCAGCACCGCCAACATCTTCCTTGGAAATCACAACCTGCGTGTTTTTAACTTTCATGCTCTGATCTTTCGCATCATCCTTCAGAGTAAATGTCCTGTTTTTCATCTTCACATAGCCTGCAGGTGCCTGTTCTTCCACCAATACATATTTCTTTCCAGGTTCAATGCCGCTGACCATATGAACTTTGTCATCCGTAATCCATCTGTCCAGTGCCTCTCCTGCAGGAATGCCATTTTCATCTGCCGCAAAAACTGCCAGCTGCGCGCCTGGCACAGCCGTATTGCAGTTATCGACTTTCATGACTGCCATGGCTTTATCCACCACATTCACTTTCTGTATAGAGCCATCCATATTGATCACAATCGGAATATCATTTACCTTCGTATAGCCAAGCGGTGCCAGATCCTCACAGAGCGTATATGTTTTCCCCGCCTCTAAGCCTTCCAGTACATGAGGCTTCTGGGAAGATACCCATTCATCTACCACTTCGCCATTTTCATTCTTCAGACTCATATGGGCACCCGGCAGTTCTTCTCCTGCCGCGTCTTTTTTTGAGACAGACAGTTTTGTCGTATCATTTTCAATTGTGACAGTATGGCGGATTTCCTTCCGGCTTTCATCTTTCTGCGGTACCAGATCAATTTTGTATTCCATCGTATTCGGCACAATGCCTTCCGGCTGAACAGTTTCTTTGAGAATATAGCTGCCAAATGGAAGAGCATCCAGCCTAATACGCCCGCTGCTGTCCGTATACAGGACTTCTGTTTCCATATAGCCTGTATCCGTCAGCACACTGGCATGTTTTCCCTTTTCTGCTATCCTTTCCCCGCTGGAAGGATCTTCAATATCCTCTGCAGCAAACAATTCAAACCCGAAACCAGAAAGATCGCTCCTGTTCACAAAGGAACGGTCAGCACTGTATTCTTTCAGCTTCTTTACGATTTCCAGTCCGGAACTCACCTTTTCATCACAGGCATTTACCACAACAAGACTGTCGTGATCTTCATCTGTCTCCGCAATATTGGATTGCCCGGCCGTAAACCGATACGGCTGATCCAGTTTGACGTAGCCATATGGCGATCTGACTTCCTCAATCTCATATTCCCCTGCTGTAAGCTTGAGCGGTGTCGTAACTGTACCTAACTCATCCCCGCGGCTGCTGTATTCATGTGTAAAGATGCCTTTAAAACCAACTGCTTTGCCTTCACTGTTTGTGGTAAAGGTATCAAAGCTGACCAGCCCCACCTTCTGTACAACCGGTATTTTCTTTTCTCCCTCTATTCTGAAAATCTTAAAGGAAGCTGAATGCTGGGTGATGGTTTCACCTGTTTCCTTATCCTTTTTTACGATTCTCAGATAATAATCCTGTTTTTCGTTGACTGCTGCATAATGTTTTACAGGCTGGTTTTCTTCACTGACTGTAAAGTATGCACTGCCGATCACATCATGCATGCCTTCCTTATGAGAAGTCTGGCGGATTTCATATGTGCCATATGCAAGCATACCGGATTCCGCATATCCCTGAGAATCTGTTTTTAAAACAGAATATTCCGATGTCAGAAGAAGCAGTCTGCCTTCAGCATCTATGACATCTTTTCCGCTTCCTGCCCTTTGGATTGCCTGCAGGGCATCGTCAAATGTTTCAAATGTCTTTCCTTCGCCGATCTTTGAAGAAAGAACTGCCGTAAATTCAACACCTTCCTCCGGATCCACAAAGCGGGATCCGCCCTCTGAGCTGTATTTGATTAGGTCAAATTTACCTTTCATCACATCATTGGCCAGCTGAACAGTGAATATTTCCTGATCACCATCCATGAACACTTCTTCCTGCAGAGTGTCCATTTCCACATGATCTGTTCCAAAGCCATGAGCACTGTATCCCTGCGGCGGCTTTTCTTCTCTGATCAGATATCTGCCATAAGGAAAAATGCGCTCACTGGCATAATTGCCGGCCGCATTGGTATGGAAAGTCATGATCACTTCGCCATTCTGATATGTCTTTCCGTTTACGCTTACTGCGTGTTCATTAAGGTTTGTCACACTGAAAGTGCCGGAAAGATCCGCATCGCCCTGTGCTGTTTCGCCTGTCTCGCTGTCCCGCTTGGATACCTGCAGCCGATAGAGTCTGGGATAATCACTGACACTTACTATTGCATGGTGATCATCCGGATGATCACCATCCAGCTGAATCCGTACCGGCTGGCCATCCGCCGGCAGTATATAGCCATAAGGTGCGCTGGTCTCTTTCAGGATATAACTTCCCTTTTCAATGTTCTGGATATATGCATTACCATCTTTTCCGGTTGTGAATGCATAAGAGCTGCCGGCAGGTACCACTGTTCCGGCAACAGATTTGGCGTAAGGTGAATCATTTATCAAGACAAAGCCGGTAGTGAAATCCAGGGCACCGCCCTGTCCTTCGCTTTTTCCAGTTGTTCCATCCAGCTTCTGTACATTCAGCTGATATAGATCCGGCATTTCTTCTTTCTGAATCTCACCGCCCGGCTGATTGTCACGCATAAGCTCAACCGTGCCCTTATTTTCATCCATCAGGGCATACAGTACGGCAACCCCATTCTGATCCGGCACCGCAATCTGTCTGCCGCTTTCCTCGATCGTATACTGTCCATCCACCGTGTAGCCTTCAGGCGCTTTTGTTTCTTCAATGGTAATCGCACCGGCTGGTATCAAAGCTGTACCATTCGCATCACAAATCAGATCATCACCTTTCACAAGCCATTTCTTTCCCAGCTGTGCTGCATACTGTCCATCTGACGTCTCCAGAGTCTGGATCACCCATTTCTTAGCAGGCTCACCTTCCAGACTTCTGTCCTTGTAATAACAGATGGTGAACTGGGCTCCGCTCATCGGAGCAGGATTGTCCGCCACAAGAGCATTTTTCTTGATGATTCTCAGCCTTACCGGAGCGTATTCCGGACGGTCGATTTTCTTATGATAGATCGTAAAGGTCTTTTCATCCTGGGTAATATTTACTTTCTGCGGCTTTGAATCCAGTACAAATCCCTTCGGTGCTTTTGTTTCAACAGCCCACAGTCCCTTTGCTTTGATGCTGTTCAGATCCGGATAATCATGCGTTCCGAAGGTCTTTGTAAATACACCCTGTTCATCGGTTGTTTCATCATTTTCATCCATGGCATAGAAAAGATCCTTACACGCGGCATCGCGATAGAAGCTGAAAGACGCTCCCTGCAGGGAATAAGCCGTATTCTGGTCGGTCACCGAAGACATGGATGATTTCTTCTCCACTCTCAGCTGCAGCTCACCAGTCTGTTCCCAGAGCCCGGCAGCCATGACAGCCTGGTATTTGGCATTGTGTGTGCCGGCAGGGGCTGCGACAAAATACATTTCTTTCACATCCGTGCGGCTCATCTCCGCCTCTGCCCTTACCAGAGCACGGATCTCTTCAACACACGCCATATATTCTTCCAGTGTATGTGCATTCCGCGGATGTGCACCGCCATAGTGAATACTTTTAATCTCCTGCACCTGTCCGGTATCCAGCCAGATTGCCATCTGTGTCGCTGCAATCCACATCTCATCCTCATGTCCCGGATAGCCATAGCCATAGTAGGCATCCTTGACAGCTGTCTGATCAACTGAGGCTTCTGTACCGCTGTAGTCAGACCAGCTGACAGGCGCTGTGCGGTCAGCTTCAACACAGTAGGCGATCTTAGTACTGCCGTCTTGATTGTTCCTGATTGAAATCGTGTGAAAGGATTCTTCCCTTTCGATGGGGCCGTCCTCTGTATTCTCCACCAGGATAAAAGTTAAAAGCTCCGCATCTGAACGGACGGAATAGGGGCTTTCTGCCTTTGCCTGCGGCAGGCTGAAATGTGCTGAAGTCATAAAGACGGCCAGCACGGCTGCCAGTACCTTTCTGAACATTCTCATTTTCATAATCTCCTTATTCACTGCCTTCCGGCATATTTATTTCTCACCGCTTCTGCTGTGCCCGGTCAATTGAAGCGGTGTTGATACAGAAAACGGCAGGGATATATCCCTGCCGGCGTAAAAGAATCGAAGACAAAAAAACAGCACTCTGATCAGAAAGTGCTGTTTCTCGTGCCGCTTGGCAGAATTGAACTGCCCGCTCATCCTTACCATGGATGTGTATTACCACTATACTAAAGCGGCGTTGCTCATCTATATTACAAAACAATCCCGGTAAAATCAATATAAAGAGTAATTTTTCAGTTCTTCATAAACAAGATGCAGCGGCAGCCCCATAATGGCGTAATAATCGCCATGGATCTGTTTGATATAGCAGCCGCCATATCCCTGAATGCCATATGCCCCGGCTTTATCAAAACATTCACCCGTATCAATGTAGCGGGCAATCTCCGCTTCGTCCATCGGGGCAAATGCCACTTCTGCCGTTTCATGCGTCATATATGTGCGCTTTGCACTGAGAATTGCAAGACCTGTAATCACCTGATGGCTTCGTCCCTGAATGCTTTCCAGCATGCGTTCTGCCATCTGACGATCATGCGGTTTGCCAAGCGGCCTTCCATCCACTGCCACAATCGTATCCGAACCGATTACAACCGCATCCGGACGAAGAGAAAGAATATGCTTCGCCTTTTCATAAGAAAGCCTTTCAATTTCCTTTTCCAGCGGTTTTTCCGCGTCAATGGATTCATCTATGTCTGCCGGCATGGTTTCAAAAGGAATGCCGCAGCGTTCCAGCAGTTCTTTACGGCGCGGCGACTGGGAAGCCAGAATCAGAGTTTTCATAATTCACCTCTTAGAGGTATTATAGTATACGATGTCTTCTAATCATGACATATTAACCCCTGGAGGAATTAAAATCGTATGAAACCTACACTTGTCATCCTCGCCGCCGGCATGGGCAGCCGCTATGGCGGGATGAAACAGATTGACGGCGTCGGCAGTCATGGCGAACCGATCATTGAGTTTTCCATCTATGATGCAAAAGAAGCAGGCTTTGGCAAAGTTGTTCTCATCATCAAGAAAGAACACGAAGCTGCTTTCCGCAAAGCATTGACGGATAAGATAGAACCGACCATGCCGGTAGAGTTTGTCTACCAGGACATGAATGACATCCCACAAGGCTTTACGGTACCGGAAGGAAGAGTAAAGCCATGGGGTACAACCCATGCACTGCTTGCCTGCCGCAATACGATTCATGAGCCGTTTGCTTTAATCAATGCGGATGACTTCTATGGCAAGGATGCGTATAAAGTTCTGGCTGACTATCTGACAAATGACATCAGGGATGATGCCTATGCCATGGTCGGCTACAAATGCACCAATACTTTGACTGATAACGGCACAGTCACAAGAGGTGTCTGTGAAGCAGATGAAAACGGCTGTCTTTCCCGTATTACAGAAATACAGAAGATTGCCAGAAAAGAAGGCCATGCGGCTTATGAAGAAAATGGTTCATGGAAGACTCTGCCGGACGATACTTTAGTCTCCATGAATTTCTGGGGCTTTACCCCGAAGATCTTTACCGAGATTGAGCCGATCTTCAAGGATTTCCTCAAAGAGAACCTGTCTGTCAATCCGCTGAAGTGTGAACATGTCATTCCTACGGCAGTCGGACAGCTGATCCAGGAAGGAAAGTGTTCTGTAAAGATTCTTTCTTCCAAAGACAAATGGTTCGGTGTTACCTACAAGGAAGATAAGCCGGGTGTAGTTGCCAAGATCCAGAAGATGAAGGATGAAGGCGTCTATCCGGATCGTCTCTGGTAAAAAATTCGCAGTGTGAAAACACACTGCTTTTTTCATACAGATGAAAAAAGATCCGTATGCTTATCTCTGCACACGAATCTTAGCATACACTTTTTAGCATGGCTGATGTACGCTCGTCAAGCCTGTTTTCTTTGACACTTGTCACAATAAACCGCCATAAATCCTTTATTCAAGCCGCAGGAAGTTTTTCAAACTTTTTTTCGGCTTTTTTCTTTTTCTCTTTTTTTTCAGCTTTTTTGCTTTTTCAGCGTGGAACGGCATGGATTTCTGCAAAGAAATATAGCAGAGGGCCCCTGAGGGCAATAAAAGAAAGCGAGGACATACCCATGCAGAACTGAATCAAAATACAGCTTCTTCCGCCCATCCGGGCCGTATCACAAAGTCAAATGCAAAGCATGGAGGAACCAGCATGGTCACTCTTTCACAGATCCGTTCCTGCTGTGCTCCGCCGCCGGTCCGCTTCCGGGCTGTCTGCGGCTGTATCAGCAGGCTGAACGAAACCTATCTCTACACCCTGTATCTCTTTGATGAAACCCGTACGGCATATTTTCCTGAAAACCTTCAATATGCCGCTTCCCCCATCAGTTCAAGACCTCTTTACTGCGGCGATCATTCCTGCTGTCACCGTGATGACCCGACCCTTTATCAGTGCATCAGGGAAGCACAGGACCGGGAATCCGTCCGCCAGCACCTGACGCTCTTCAATGAACAACTGAACGAGCTGCAGCGCGCTCTGCTTGTAGCGGTCCACTTCAGCGGCCGCCATGAATATACCCAGGCCATGGTCATGGCTGAATACAATGTTACCCGCCGCATATGTCAGCGGGAGCTCAAAACCGCCATGAACATTATGATCAAAGCCTGGCATCTCGACGAAAATCCATACTGAACAATAGGAGAATCAAAATGTGGAATAATACTGTAACTCTCTGCGGCAGACTTACTGCCGATCCCGAACTGAAAATGGCTTCCGAAAAACCGGTTGTCAACTTTACCCTGGCGGTACAGAAACTCGCCCGTGATAAAGATGCCGTTGACTTTATCAGCTGTGTCATCTGGAACCAGTCTGCCCGCTATCTCAATGATTACGGACACAAAGGAGACTACGCTGCCATCAGCGGCTCCCTGCGCTCCCGCAGCTATGAAAACAATCAGGGCACAAGAGTCTATGTCATAGAAGTTCTGGCTGACTCCATTCATTTATTTCCGCGTCAGCCAAGAGAAGAAAAGGCAGAATAATCTGCCTCACTTCTGATTCATCTGATACAGAATACGAATGCCTTTATAGGCAACATCCGGATCATAGATGTCGATACTGTCCGTTTCCCGGGCAATAATCCGGCCAAGTCCGCCGGTCGCAAGCACCGGACAGTCCGGATCCTTCAGCTCTTTCTTCATCGTCTTCAGAATGTATTCTACCGTACCGATATAGCCGTAGACGACGCCGGCCTGCATGCCGGTAATGGTATTGGTGCCCAGAATGGACTGCGGCTTGCGGATTTCAATTTCCGGCAGCTTGGCAGTCTGGGATGACAAAGCATTGGCAGAAATACCGATGCCCGGAGCAATCACCGTATAGCGGAATTCTCCCGCCCCGTTCACATAGTCGAAAGTTGTTGCCGTACCGAAGTCTACCACGATGCAGGAACGTCTGAAGCGGCTGTAGGCATAGGTGCAGTCCACAATCCGGTCTGCTCCTACAGCCTTGGGGTTGTCAGCCATCAGCCTGATGCATGTCTTTGTGCGGGGCGTGATGATCATCGGTGTCTTGTGAATGTATTTGATAATGGAAGAATTCAAAGTATACATGATCTTCGGCACAACCGAAGAAATCATGACGCCTTCAATATCTTCCACCTGGATCCCGGCTCTTGCCAGCAGATCATAGATGATGACGCCAAGTTCATCACTGGTGCGTTCAGTCTTTGTGATCATACGGAAGGAGCTGCGGATCTTTTCCTCGTCCAGCGCAAGCACGCCCATTGAAATATTCGTATTTCCTACATCAATAGCCAGCAGCATCTTTTTCTCCTCTGTCATGTTCCAGGCACTCTTTCAGAATGGTCAATGCCGCATCATCTTTGCTCATAAGTGCAAACGCCTTCTGTCCTGTATGTGACAGAATGGTAATCTTGTTGGTATCCACGCCGAACCCGGCACCCTGGTCCGCAATGGAATTTGCCACAATATAATCCGCATTTTTACTTTCCAGTTTCTTCTGTGCATTTACCAGCAGATTTTCTGTTTCCATGGCAAAGCCGATCAGAACCTGGTGTGCTTTCTTACGCCTGCCAAGTTCAAGCAGCACATCCTGCGTCCGCTTCAGAGCAATACCGAGATCGCCTTCACTCTTCTTGATCTTTTCCTTTGCCGTTTCAATCGGTGTATAGTCCGCTACGGCCGCCGCCATGATCACCGCATCCGCATCTTCACTTTCCTGAAGCACTGTCTCAGCAAGATCAGCTGCTGAAACAATATGGCACATCCTGACACCATATGGCGCTTTTAAAGCACTCGGGCCGCTGACAAGTACGGTATCCGCTCCGGCATTGCGGGCTGCCCTTGCCAGAGCATATCCCATCTTGCCGGAAGAATGGTTGGTAATATATCTGACCGGGTCAATGGCTTCACAGGTCGGTCCGGCACTGATGACTACTTTCTTTCCCTGCAGAAACTTATCATTCTGCAGCGCCATGCCTAACGCATCCGCAATTTCATCCGCCTCCGGCATCCTGCCACGGCCCGTATCACCGCAGGCAAGATACCCGCTGTCACTTTCCATGACCATGATGCCGTCCTGCTTCAATTGCGCAATGTTGCGCTGCGTAGCCGGATTTTCCAGCATATGCGTATTCATGGCCGGCACCACAAGCTTGGGGCAGTAGGATGCCAGAAAGGTTGTTGTCAGCATATCATCGGCGATGCCGTTAGCTGCCTTGGCAATGAAATCCGCACTGGCCGGGGCCACCACAAAAGCATCTGCCTTATTGGCTAAAGCGATATGATGCACTTCCGGCGTCCAGTCTGTCATGAATGTATCGGTAATGACCCGGTTGGCGGATAATGTCTGAAATGTCAGGGGAGATACGAACTTCATCGCATTCTCACTCATCAGCACATGCACATCATGCCCGGCCTTCTTCAGAGAAGACACAAGCGTACATGTCTTATATGCCGCAATGCCTGCGGTAACCCCGACAATAATGCACTTCTTTTCCATAATGCACTCCTGTTTTTTACCATGTCATTATAGTGAGTGACTTTGCTATAATGCAAACAGGAGACAGAATATGGAACATACATATGTAATCATTTCAGATATTCACGGCGCTCTGTCAGGAGCAGAAATGGTACAGACTGCTTTTGAGCGTCATCATCCCGACTATATCCTTGCCCTGGGCGATCTTTTATACCATGGCCCGCGCAACGACGTACCGCCCACCTATGCCCCGAAGAAGGTCATGCCGATTCTCAATGCCCTATCTGCCCGCATCATTGCCGTCAGAGGCAATTGTGAAGCCGATGTCGATCAGAAAGTACTCACTTTTTCATGCTTAGCGGATTACAACATCATCCCCTATGGAAACAGACGCATCTTCATGACACACGGCCATATCTATTCCCCGGATCAACTGCCCTGCATGATGAAAGGCGATATCTTCCTTTCCGGCCATACCCATATCTATACAGCATATGAAAAAGAAGGCATTTACTTCTGCAACCCGGGCTCGGTCTCCATCCCCAAGGGAGGAAATCCGCCTACCTATGGTCTTCTTGAAGATAATGTCTTCTCCATTCATACCGCCGACGGCAATACCATCGCTTCCATTCAGGCAGAGTAATCTGCCTGTTTTTTTATACGTGTGATTCTTCCGATGAAGCTACTTCAGCGCTGACTCTGTTTGCCTGTTCAATGCTCTTACGCAATGAGAATCCTTTCATCATACATGCCATGATCATACCGATGTGGCTGTCCCCGGCACCGGTACCATTGACCGCCTGTATGCTTTCACACGCTGCCCTCCCGCAGCTGCCATTCCTGTCAATATACTGCACCGGGTCTTCCCCATGGGTCACAACTGCCGCTTCTTGGGTGAGTGCATGTACAGCTGAAAGAAGATCTCCCCTGAGCTCCAGTGCTTTGCCAAGCAGATCCAGCTCATCTTTATTGCAGTGAATCCGCACCCCCATTTCAAGCAGTGTTCTGTTTTTCCAAACCGGCACATCCTGAATCCGCGGTCCGCAGGCATACCACACCGGTATGCCGTTTTTTCTGAGCTCTTTCACTTCTTCAAACAGCACATCTTCCCGGTCTTCTTCCATGTCAATGCCGCTGACATACGCACAGCCATACTCCTGTACATTGACATTTCTGAATATTTCACGGGGAAAATGATATTCAGCCCCATGCATGGCCAGAAACGTCCGGCTGCCATCCGCTTCCACAAGACAGAAGCACACCCCGTTTTCTTCTCTGCTTTCATACCGGAACGGAATTCCTCTTTTTTCCAGTTCATCCCGTACAAACCGGCCGTACATTCCCGTTCCTACCGGTGAGAAAAGATCAAAAGGCACCTGCTCCCTGTGCAGAACACAGCCGGCATTGAACGCACAGCCGCCCATCCGCATCGCCATTGATTTTACATTCACATCTTCTTCCGAAGCCGGAAGATGTTCCACATGCAGGATCACATCCACACATGTTGAACCGATCATCATCACTTTCTTCATTCTCCCGCCAGCTTTCCCTGATACAGATCCAGTACTTTCATCTCATGCCGGATCGCGTTAAGCACCTGCCCCTTTTTCTCAGCCCATAACGGGGCAATCAGATTCTCTTTTTCAGCATCCCCGGTCAGCCGGTGAATGACAATATCCTGTCTGAGTGTACCAAGACACCTGGCACAGCAGTGCACGTATTCTGCTTCACTCAAAACCGGCAGATCCATGCCTGCTTCCTTCATCTGGCCAAGATCCGTCCCCTTCAGATAATGCAGTGATGTGATCTTGATGCCCTGAATATCCTGATGATTGAGAAAGTGTATGGTTTCCAGCATCATTTCTTCATTTTCATACGGCAGGCCGAGGATCACATGTACGATCACATCCATCCCGCATCTTCTCAAATCCTTTACGGCCAGTACAAATGTTTCATTGTCATAGCCCCGGCGGATAAACTCTGCTGTCTTTTCGTGGCATGTCTGAAAACCAAGTTCCACAAAGAACACTTTCTGCGGATACTTTTCCTTCAGCTGCTGCAGAAGTCCAATCACATCCGGTCCGACACAATCCGGTCTTGTGGCAATATCAATGCCGGCAAAAAGCGGATTCTCCAGCACACTGACATACAGTTTTCTAAGCTTATCCAATGGTCCATACGTACTGGTAAAAGCCTGAAAATAGCCGATATACTGCCCTTTACACCCATGGGTGCGGTTATAGATCAGATCTTCTTCATTCAATCTCTGTCCTGTATAGGCAATTGCAAACTCACCTGATCCCCGCCCCGAACAGAAAATACAGCCACGGGTTCCCTTTGTGCCATCACGGTTCGGACAGGTAAACCCGCCGTCCAGCGGCACCCGGTACAGTCTGTGTCCATATGTTTTCTTACAATAGGATGAAAATGAATACCAGCGTTCCATACCTGTCCTTTCTCTCAATGAAAAAGCCGGGTGCTCCGGCTTATCTGAATAATGAAACAATTTCCTCTTCCCGGCGGATCAGTCTTTCCCGGATCCTCTCCACCTGGCGAATCGTTCTTTCCAATTGATCCCTGCTGCGCTGGATGCGCTCATATGACATCACATCCGCCAGCACGCCGTCAAACAGATAATCGGCCGCGCCCAGGAAACCATCCTGGCCCATTTCAACCGTATCAATCCGTTCCACATCCATCAGCTCACGCCGGAACACGGACATGGCATTCTGTGCCAGCTGTACTTCCTGCTGCGCTTCATGCATTTTGGAGCGCTTGACAAAGGTGGAAAACATTCCGCCGCCGATCATGTCCACAACGCCCCAGCCGGACGCACTGTTCAGCAGCTGCCGGGCTCTTTCCAGATGTTCCAGCGCCGCATCACTTGCTTCAATCGCTTCATCCAGCTCTCTCAGTTCATCATCCGCTGTCATCATATATCCTCCGAATCATCCAGAAGACTGTCTACACTCCCGGTGTACTCTTCCATTTCCCTGGGATGATAGACCATCTTATAGCGTGTACGGTGATAAATCTCCTGAATCATGAAACCCATATTAGCAAACATGGTATAGGTGGAAATATCACCGGTATAAATATACACAAACAGCCTGCCGTTTGTCTCATGCAGGATATGATGCACAATTGCCGTGCCGATCCCTTTTCCCTGCATATTTTCAAAGACAAACAGATGATAGATCTCATACAGATCATCATCCCCATTGCGGCTGATCAGATAATATCCGGCCTTATGCCCTTCCAGATAGAACGTGACATAGTTCTGGATATTCTTGGCAATGGTCAGATGTGTCCAGCCCAGGGCTTTCTCCTTATCAATAGAAGAAAAGTCCTCATACCGGCACATCACATCGTCCGCCAGCCGGCAGATCTCTTCAATATCTCCTTCATCCGCTTTGCCTAATGTAATCTTATGTTTCATTGCCCGATCGCATCCTCATTGGACGAAGAAAGCAGTCTCTCATTCTTCTCCATTGTACGGCCATGATAGATATACTGTCTGGTCACTCTCGGTGAGATCAGACACAGCACTTCATAAGGAATGGTATGAAGATCATCTGCCATGGATTCAATGGAGATATGCGGCCCGAACACTTCTACAACCGAACCGAAGGGTATTTCATGGTCCACTTTCACCATGATCTGATCCATGCATACCCGTCCGACAATCTCGCCATAGCAGCCATCCACATACACATGGCGTCCCTGGTTGGCCCGGATCAGGCCGTCCGCATAGCCGATCGGTGCCGTAATGATAATTTCATCCCCCTTTGCCGTATAGGTTGCCCCATAGCCTACGGTATCACCGGCATGAATATGCTTGCACATGGTAACCGTAGAATACAGAGACACAGCATGTTCCAGATTATTCTCATACCCGGTGATACCGTACAGTGTAATGCCGATGCGGCAGGCATTGGAAAAATGATCATGGTGGAACAGCGCTGCATCTGAATTATCACAATGAATCCAGCGGAACGGATAATCCAGTGCCTTCACTGCCTTTTCAAAGCGTTCAGACTGCAGATCCGTCAGCCTGTGATCCGGCACATCCGCACAATAGAAATGTGTGAAAATGCCATCCACATCACAGCCGGCACCCGTCAGAAGCCCCAGCGCCGTCTTCATTTCATCAATCTCCCGGAATCCGATCCGGTTCATACCGGTATCCACGGCCAGATGCACACTTAAACCGCGGCATCCCTTGGCCGTCACCATCTTCACCCATTCCATGGAATAGGCAGCCGTAGAGATATGCTGAACAATCAGCTGCGGCACATCAGCCGGGTCCACTGCCCCAAGAATCAGAATTTCTCCGGCATAGCCGACATTTCTCAGCATCACCGCTTCATCCAGGGAAGAAACCGCTGCCATCTCGGCACCGCCTTCCACACATGCCCGCAGCACCTGCTGATCACCGCAGCCATAGGCATCCGCCTTAACGACCGCAATAATCTTCTTGCCGCAGATCTTCTTGATTTTCTTTACATTTTCCGTAATCTGATCCAGATTGACTTCCATCCATGTCTGACGATACATCTTATCTATTTCTCCTTATTTCAAAGCACTGTTGCCTTGTTATATGCAATATACATACCCATTACGCGGAACAGGACGCCGAAGATGCCCCATACGCTCCGAAACGAATTGAGAAGCGCCGCAAACACACTGAGAAACAGCGAAGGTTCGCGGATTACCATGACAATGGCAGAGAACCCGAATCTGACCACAAGATCTCCGGTCATCATCGCAATCAGAGCCAGGATGGCGCCCAGCACATTGTATTTCTTTGTCACCCCGTGTCCGATCCGGCGGATCATTTCACCGATGAGCCACCCGATCAGAATATACATGTATTCAAATTCAATCCGCAGGATACTCTGCACCATGCCATATACGATGCCCATGGCGACTGCACCCAGTAAACCAATGACAATCGAAAGCACAAATCTGCTGTTGTGATCGATATTTCCAGCGTTGTAAATCTGCATGCGTTTCCTCCATGCTACCATTGTAGCATATACCCCTGTTTCCCTTTTACAACCTTCCCGAATTCTTTTTTCAAAAAATTTAAAACATCTATTGACGAACCCGAATTGTGATGGTAGTATAGCAAAGCATCTTGAGAGAGACGCACGGAGGTTTAGCTCAGTTGGGAGAGCATCTGCCTTACAAGCAGAGGGTCAGCGGTTCGAGCCCGTTAACCTCCACCATTCTTATATTATGCCGACATAGCTCAATTGGCAGAGCAACTGATTTGTAATCAGTAGGTTGTAGGTTCGATTCCTATTGTCGGCACTTAGTGGAGACGTAGCGAAGTGGCTAAACGCGGCAGACTGTAAATCTGCTCCCTCTGGGTTCGGTGGTTCGAAACCACCCGTCTCCACCATTTTTTTACAAAAAACAGCGTAAAGCGCTATTATATTGACAGAAGGGCAGATTGGGGCATAGCCAAGCGGTAAGGCAAGGGACTTTGACTCCCTCATTCGTGAGTTCGAACCTCGCTGCCCCAGCCTTATACTGTCTCGGTAGCTCAGGTGGTAGAGCAACTGACTTTTAATCAGTGGGTCGAGGGTTCGATTCCCTTCCGAGACACCTCTGATTGTTATGCGCGTGTAGTTCAATGGTAGAACGGCAGCCTTCCAAGCTGCATACGTGAGTTCGATTCTCATCACGCGCTCTTGATACCGGCATCCATTAAGGATGCCGTTTTTTATTCATTGCTCACAAAAAAACAGGCATCCGCCTGCAGGCAAAAAAATGGAGACTTAATGTCTCTTCCTTACTGTATATCACCGGATTACCATGATCCGTTCTGTTATGTATATCACCGGATCATTTTGATCCGTTCAGCGATGTATATCACCGGATTGCTGAGATCCGTTGTGTGCTGTATTACGCTCGGCTATCTGCCGATTGAGCTTGTGTATATCAACTTGAATCAATGCTTTGATTCAGGTTCTTGCCTCAGCGCTTAATTAATATACTCAGAGAGGATCGGGAATGCAAGCAGTTTTTCAATGAAAGCGCTTGAAATTGTAAAATATTTTTCAAATCCGCATTAAGCCCGTAAAATGCCTGTTTTTTCCGATTTTCCAGACTGCGGCAAACACCATTTCTGTCTATGATTTTACATAAATTTAACATTGATTTCCTATGTACTGAACATCAAGTTTCTATGATAAAGGTGTAAAGAAAAGGGAAAATGATATGACACTGTCATGGGATCAGATCCTGGGTGGATTTGCAGTATTCATGTTCGGCATCGACATCATGGGCGATGCTCTGAAAACAGCTGCCGGCGATCAGCTGCGGGAGTATATCAATAAATATGCTTCCAAACCGATCTACGCACTGTCCATCGGTATTCTTCTGACCATAGTGATGCAGTCCTCCTCCGCATCCACATCCATTACCATCGGCCTTGTCAGAGCCGGCCTCATGAACCTGGAACAGGCGGCCGGCATCGTCATGGGTGCCAACATCGGCACAACCATCACTTCCTTCCTGTTTTCTATTAATATTGATAAATACTGTCTGTATTTCATCTTCATCGGCTTCATGGTCCGCCTTATAGCCCGTAAAAAGAAGGGCAAAGCCATCGGCACCTGTATCATCGGCTTCGGCATGATCTTCACCGGCCTTTCCATGATGGGCGATGCATTAAGCGCCATCAGGGACATGCCGTTCTTCACCGCCTTTGCCGAAAAGATGTCAGGCAGCCACTTCCTCTCCCTTCTGACCGGTACCGCCATGACGGCGCTTGTACAGGCATCCAGTGCAACAATCTCCGTTGTACAGAAAATGTATGAATCCGGTGCTCTGACGCTGACGGCCGTACTGCCGTTTGTCTTCGGTGCCAACATCGGTACAACCGTAACCGGCATTCTGGCTGCCATCGGCGGCAGCACCGCCGCCAAGCGTACCGCCGGCATCCACACCCTGTTCAATATCATCGGTACAACCCTCGGCATGATTCTGCTGACGCCGTATGCATCATTCATCACATGGCTTGCGGCCAGGCTGAATCTTAACGGCATGATGCAGATCAGTATGGCGCATATCATGTTCAATACGGTCACGACCATCGTCTTCTTTCCATTCCTGAAACAGATGTGCCGGTTCATTGAAAAGATCATCCCCGGGAATGACCGCAAGGCCATGGCTATTGATACAACAAGCCTGGATGAAAAACTGGCCGGCAGTTTCCCGGCCGGCGCCCTGCAGGCTGTCTCCACCGTCACTGACGGCATGTTCAAAGCTGTGCGCAATAATATTGAGCTGACCCATGATTACATGCTTGGCAAAGAAGCAGACGGCGAGCTGATCCGCCAGAATGAATCCATGATCAACGACACCGATCATAAAACAACATCCTATCTGATGACCATATCCCGATCGGATAAGATGTCGCCGCAGGACAATGCCAACGTACTGATTGATCTGGATGCGGTAAAGAATCTTGAGCGCATCGGCGATCTCAGCATCAATCTCACCGAGTTCTATGACATGATCCGGGAAGACAAAGCAGATCTTTCTGCAGCTGCCAAAGAAGATATCACCGGCATGTATGACCACATCAACCGCATGCTGGATCTGGCCCACGAGCTGTACAGCCATTACGATGATGAGAAAATGAAACATCTGGAAGCGCTGGAAGACAGTCTCGACAAACGGGAAACAGAGGCCCGTGAATCCCACTTCGGCCGTCTCTCATCCGGACAGTGTCAGTCTGCTGTGGCAGCTTCGGTCTATTGCGATATATTAAGCAACCTGGAAAGAATGGGAGACCACTGTGTCAACATAGCTGCATCACACCGCAAATACACTGGGGAGGAAAAACAAGCATGAAAAAGACACCTGCACTGTTCAAAACAATCCTGCTGACAATCACAATTGTCCTGCTCGCTTCAATCGCACTGTTCACATATATCCTGTACAGCAACTTCACCGACAATGTCTCGGAAGATCTGAAACAGGATGCCTATCTGATCTCTGTATCCATGCCGAAGGATAACGAAGAAGATTATCTCAGTTCGCTGGAATTATCCGATGATACCCGCATCACCTGGATTGATCAGGACGGCACGGTTCTCTACGATTCAAAAAAGGATGCGTTCAAGATGGAAAACCACGCTTCCCGTCCGGAAGTCAGAGAAGCGTTCCTGAATGGCGAAGGCGAATCCATCCGCAAGAGCACCACCCTTTCCAAACAGACGATCTACTATGCCATGTTAGTAGACAATAACAAGGTCCTGCGTATTTCAAGATCGTATGATTCCCTATTCATCCTGATGCTGAGGCTGGTATCACCGGTTCTGTGGGTACTGATCTTCGGCCTGATTGCTTCGATCATCCTGAAGAACTGGGTGAACAAGTATTACATTCCCCATGTTAATGAAGTCTGAAAAATACCGTACAGTAACGCACTGTACGGTATTTTCATGCCTGCACACTGTCCAGCAGTCCCTGCAGGCCTTCTCTTAAATGTCTTTGTAAGAATTCCGTCATATACAGGAACCGATGATCAGTCAGAATATCCTTTTTTCTTTCCATATCTTTCTCCATACACAAAAGGACATCACTTTCATGATGTCCCATAACTTCACGCGTCAAGCTCTTTTCCTGTCAGCAGACGATAAGCTTCCTTGTATTTATCAATTGTCTTATCGATGACATCCTGCGGCAGATTGTAGTCGCTGTCCGGATTGGCCTTGAGCCAGTCACGGACAAACTGCTTATCAAATGAAGGCTGCCCCTTGCCGGGTTCATAGCCGGCCAGCGGCCAGAACCGGGAAGAATCCGGTGTCAGCATCTCATCGCCCAGCACTACATTGCCATCTTCATCCAGACCGAATTCAAACTTCGTATCCGCAATGATAATGCCTCTGCTCAGTGCATACTGAGCACACTTCCTGTACAGCTGGATCGTATAGTCTCTGATCTTTTCCGCATAGTCACGGCCCTTGCCGGGGAACTGCTTCTGCAGAACATCAATGGACTGCTCAAAAGAAATGTTCTCATCATGATCGCCGATCTCCGCCTTTGTACTCGGAGTATAGATCGGCTCCGGCAGTTTCTCACATTCCTTCAGGCCTGCGGGCAGCTTCACGCCGCACACTGTACCGTTCTTCTGATAGGAAACCCATCCGCTGCCGGTGATATAGCCGCGGACAATGCACTCAATCGGAATCATCTTCAGCTTGCGGCACAGCATGGATCTGCCTCTGAACTCATCCGTACGGAAGAATTCCGGCATATCCTCAACATCTGTTGAAAGCATGTGATTGCGTACAACATCTGCCGTATAGTTGAACCAGAATTTTGACATCTGGGTCAGTACCTTGCCCTTGTCTGTAACCCTGTTCTTGAGAATAACATCAAAAGCTGAAATACGATCCGTCGCTACCATAATCAGGCTGTCGCCGTTGTCATAAATCTCACGGACCTTGCCTTCTTTTACCGGTGCAAATTCCTTCATTTTCTTCTCCTTTTCAACGAAAGTATGGTATCACGTTTGATATTTGCTTAACAGTCCTTTTTCATCCTTGCCCCGGACAGATCACTGATCAGTTCAATCTTGTCCATCTCATTCATTTCCGTCTCTTCAATAAACGCATAATACGCCCCATAGATCTTGTAAGTCACAATGGTTCTGAGCTTGGCATCACTCCAGCCGGTATTTTCCTTCTGGTAATATGACATGACTTTCTCCATGACAAGCTTGGGCAGATACCAGCTCTGTGACCCCGAGAACAGAGTCTGAATCATCGTCTTATTGGCTTCATACGACAGCAGGATTTCCCTGGTGAAGCGGGCAAGATCATGCATGCTTTCATGCAGGGGCAGGGTAGAGGCAATGCGGTCAATCACTTCCTTCTGCATTTCTTCACTCAGTTCATAGACATCATGATAGTAGGCATAGAAGGTAGACTTGTTTACATCCGCCTTTTCACACAGGGCCGTGACACTGATCTTCTCCAGCGGAATGCCGGCCCGCATTTCCAAAAATGCATTCAGTAAAGCACGCTGTGATCTGCTTTTCGTTACATCTGTCATTTTTTACAATTCAACCACACATGTTTAATTTCCGACACTTGTCTGATTCTAGTGGTTTAAATCCTTTCTCTTCTTATTATATTGAGGTAAGAGAGGCGTTTGAAACATGGATTTATATTATTTTTATTCCGGCCATGAATTTGAGGCCTGGAAGTATCTCGGCGCACATGTGGAGAAAAAGGGCGGTGTAACGTTCCGCACCTATGCCCCGCATGCTTTGAAAGTATCCTTTACCGGGGAATGCAATAACTGGAAAGAGACGGCGATGAAGCGGGTTTATGACGGCAAATTCTGGGAAGTCTACCTGCCTGAGGCAAAGTCAGGACAGATGTACAAGTATCGTATCTATCACCAGGACGGTTCTTTCATTGATCACTGCGATCCGTATGCCTATTGGGCTGAATTAAGGCCAGGCACGGCATCCCGCATCTATGACATGTCAAAGTTCAGATTTCATGATGATAAATGGATGCGCACTGCGGATGCCCGCAGGAACAGGCCCATGAACATCTATGAAATGCATATGGGCAGCTGGCGCAAGAAGGATGATGCATCTGATACCGGCTGGTACACCTACAGTGAAACAGCTGATCTGCTCATCCCCTATCTCAAGGAAAACGGCTACAACTACGTGGAAGTCATGCCTATTACCGAATACCCGAGCGACGCATCCTGGGGCTATCAGGCAACCGGCTTCTATGCCGCCACATCAAGATACGGCGACCCGGACTCCCTGCGTACCTTTATCGACAAGTGCCATGCGGCTGAAATCGGCGTCATTCTGGACTTTGTGACCGTCCACTTTGCGGTCAATGACTATGCCCTCTGGAATTATGACGGCACAGCCATCTATGAATATCCGTATTCGGATGGGGCCCGCAACGAATGGGGTTCCAACAACTTCATGCATGCCCGCCCGGAAGTCCGCTCCTTCCTGCAGTCTGCCTGTGATTTCTGGATCAGCCAGTATCATTTCGACGGCCTGCGCCTGGATGCGGTCGGCAATCTGCTGTATTGGCAGGGGGATACTTCCCGGGGTGAAAACAAAGGCGCCATTGAATTTCTGCGCCATATGAACAAATATCTCAAGATCAGACATCCCGGTGTCATCCTGATTGCGGAAGATTCCACCACATACCCGCATGACACCGATCCGGTGGATGCGGGCGGCCTTGGCTTTGACTACAAATGGGACATGGGATGGATGAATGATACCCTCAAGTACTTTGCGACCGATCCCAGGTACAGATCAGAGATCTACCACAAGCTCACCTTCCGTCAGTCCTATGCCGGCAGTGATCACTTCATCCTGCCGCTGAGTCATGATGAAGTCGTCCATGGCAAGGCATCCATCGTCAATAAGATGTGCGATCTGTATGAAGGCAAGTTTGATCAGGCCCGTGCCTTCTATCTTTACATGTATACACTGCCGGGCAAGAAGCTGACCTTCATGGGCAATGAAATCGGGCAGCTCAGAGAATGGGATGAAAAAAGACAGCAGGACTGGAATATGCTGAAATATCCGATCCACGATGCCTTCCATCACTATATCATGAAGCTCAATCACATCTATCTGGAAAACAGCGCCCTCTGGGAATGGGATTATGATGACAGAGGCTTCCAGTGGATTGATGCGGACAAAGTGCAGGAATGCATTTACAGCTACCGCCGCATGTCCAGCAATCAGACGATTGTCTTCATCATGAACACCGGTGCTCTGCCCAACCGCTACACCTGGTCCACTACTGCAAAGCTCAAACTCCTGCTGGCATCTGATGAAAATACATGGCACGGCAAAACAGACTTCACTGATCCAGAGAATACCCCTTACCGGCATGATGGCTGTGCTACCATCACCATTCCAGGCAAAAGTGCCAGAATTTACCTGGAATACTGATGGACTTCATCAGATTGATACATTCCTGTCCTGACATATCTGATGCAGGAAAGCAGATTTCCTTCTGAAACAGAACAGGCCGCTCCTGCATATAATTCTTTTCCGCCCCTTTTCCTGCACGGTTTACGATAAGGCTGAACCGCATGTTCTGCTTCAGCTGCGGGAAAAGAAGTCTGCCCTCCCTGACATGCAAAAACCCGCTGTTTCTGCCAGCGGGTTTTATTGTGCCTCCAGTTTTTCCCGGCGGTTCTGATTTTCATAGCGGCGGATCGCTTCCAGAAAGCTTCCCTCAATCACAGTTTCCAGCTGTGCGGTCACTTCCTCCGGCTCTTCCTTCATACCGTTCTTGATCCAGTCCAGAACAACACCGGCAAAAGCATACTTATGATAATCCGCAATCCGGCTGATCTGATCCTCTCTGACCATATGCCCGGATGCCAGCTCCTTCAGCACATTCACAAGCAGTTCCTTAATGTGCGAATACAGAAAACTCTCCAGCTGATCTCTGGTCAGGCTGCGGTATGTGGCATTGATGAAAGAACTGTCCCCCCGAATCGCCTTCAGGATGGCAGCCATGCCTTCCTGCCATGTCTCATATGTTCTGTTATCCTTCAGCACATCCTTCATCTCAGATGAATAGATGAACTCTACCAGATCTCTGATATCACGGAAATGATAGTAGAACGTCTGCCGCTGAATACCGCATTCCCGGCACAGCTCGCTGACTGTGATCTTTTCGATCGGCATACGTTCCGTCATTTTCTTGAAATTTGAAACAAGTGCTTTCTCTGTCAAACGGCTCATACGCATTCTCCTTCTCTTTCCTGCGCTACTATTTTACATAATCAATCTGTATAATAAATACACAATAAATGACTTTTGTTCATTTTATCGGATTCATCAAATAATTTCTGACACATTGTATATTATGTAAACATAAAAAGCACCTTTCCAGAACAGAAAGGTGCACAATTCTTCACTTCTGATAACGGCAGACACCGGATACATACGTCGCAGCTGCCGTATAGTCATCATTGAGAACACAGAGATCCGCATCATACCCATAGCAGATTCTTCCTTTGACATCATCCATGCCAAGCAGACCTGCCGGATTGCTCGTGCAGGAGCGGATCGCTTTATCAAACGGCACACCCGCCTTTTCCACCAGATTTCTGAGTCCCTCATTTGTATGCAGGGTGGAACCGGCAATACTGCCATCCGCATCATCCAGATACGCCAGTCCATCTGACGCAACATGGCAGGGATGACCGCCGAACATGAACTTCGTTCCGGCCGGCAGCCCCTTGCACATCAGACTGTCTGTAATCATCACCGCTTTATCCGCATCCTTGCAGGTAAAGAAGATATTCAGCACATCCGCATTGACATGGTGGCAGTCACAGATGATTTCACTGTACTGATCATGTAAGCGCAGGGCTGCTCCGGCAAGGCCGGGCTTGCGATGATGCAGGCCGGGCATGGCATTGAAAGTATGCGTGATGGATTTTGCCCCATCATGGAAAGCGCTGAGTGCTTCTTCAAAGGTGGCACTGGAATGACCTAAGGAAACAGCTACACCATGCTTGGCACAATAGCGGATCAGGGCATGGTTTTCATCGCATTCCGGGGCCAGAGTGATAATCCTGATCAGACCGTCTGCCTGCTTCTGCAGGGCTTCAAAGGAAGCCGGCGTTCCTTTGACAATAGCTTCCGGCGGCTGGGCTCCTTTTCTTTCCACATTGAGATACGGTCCTTCCAGATGAATGCCGAGGATATGAGCTCCTTCATACCCTTCTTTGACAACATCCGCCACATTCCTGACAGCCTTCATCAGCACTTCCGTCTTTTCCGTTACGGTTGTGGCAAGAAAGGACGTCACACCATCTGAGACAATCTTCTCTGCCCACATGCGCAGGCCGGCCGGATCCGCATAGTTTGTATCAAACCCATACGCCCCATGGCAGTGCACATCAATAAATCCCGGGACAATCCTTCTGTCCCCATAATCTGCGTCCGCTTCTGTTTCCTGTGAAATACCGGTAATCTTACCGTTTTCAAGTGTCAGACAGGCCGGTACAAACCTGCCTTCCATATATACTCTGCTGCTTCTGATTTTCATTTCTTTACCTCCAGGCACAATTTACAAGATGATCATTGATCACGCCGATTCCCTGCAGATAGGAATACACAATCACCGGCCCGCAGAATCTGAACCCGCGTTTTTTCAGATCTCTGCTGACTTCTTCTGACAATGCATCGTGTGAGGGCATATCCTGTTCATCTTTGAGATGATGATCAATCACCTTTCCCTCTGTAAAATGCCAGATATAGGCATCAAAACTGCCCCATTCCGCTTTCACTTTCTGAAAGGCAATGGCATTAGTCACCATGGCATGAATCTTGGCACGGGAGCGGATCATGCGTGCATCCTGAACAAGCTTGTCTTCCTTTGTCTCATCATAATACATGATTTTTTCCGGATCGAGCCCGTCACATGCTTCACGGATGCCTTTCTCACGTCTGAGAATCAGCTCCCAGCTGAGCCCTGCCTGCATGCCTTCCAGCACCAGCATGGCATACAGCTCTTTCTCATCATGGCATGGCCTGCCCCATCTTGTATCATGGTATGCGCGCAGCAGATCTGTACTGTCCGCCCAGTCACATCTTGTCTTCATACCGCTATCGTACCACAAGCAGGGCCTGCATATCCGCACGCAGCCCGGCAGAGACAGAAATTGCCTTTCCTGTAAAAGGCTGTTTCAATGTCAGCTTTTCACAATGCAGGGCCGGCCGGTTCAGCTTTGCCGTATCCCCGCCATAAAGTCCGTCTCCTACTAAGGGATGGCCAAGATACGCCATTCCGGCCCGGATCTGATGGGTCCTGCCAGTCACAATATGGATTTTCACTACGGAAAGTCCATTCACTTCCTGTACAACTTCATAATCAGTAATACACAGCTGTCCCTTTTCATCAATGACCCTGTCTTTGCGTCCCGGCACTTTGGCAAGGCGATAGGTGACCCTGTCCTTCTTCTTTGTGAAAATACCCTGGGCAATGGCAATATATTGCTTTTCAAGCACACCGTCTTTCCTTTCCCGGGACAGACGGGCGGCCGCCGGCTGGTTTTTGGCATATAACATGACGCCGGACACATCCTTATCCAGTCTTCCGATTGCCCGGATCGGAAAAGCATGATGGTAATACGATGTCAGTAAGGTTCCCATATCATCATCCAGGTGTTCATGGGAAGGATGGCACGGCATGCCGGAAGGCTTATTGACAATCACAAGATCCTCATCCTCATACAGAATATCCGGCTTTCCCGTGACCCGCTCTGCCTTGGCCGTATCATATTCCGGAAAGATAAGATGAATCACATCCCCGGTATGTACCGGTTCTGTTACCCTGACACTCTGGCCATTGATCAGCAGGCCGTGGGAAAACTTCAGCCGGGAAATCTCTCTTCTTGAAAGATGCAGGCAATGCGATAAAACGGTCTTCACAGGAAGACCGTTTTCATCATCTTTCACAATATAATCAAGCTGCTTTGCCATTATCGCTCTTGATCTGGGAACGCAGATAGCTGTCAATAAAGCCATCCAGTTCACCATCCATGACGGACTGGATATTGCCTACTTCATATCCGGTTCTTAAATCCTTGACCATGGTATACGGCGCAAAGACATAGGAGCGGATCTGAGAGCCCCATTCATTGGCTTTGACTTCGCCTCTGACTTCAGCCGCTCTTTCTTCCTGTTCCTTGATTTTCAGCTGTAACAGCTTCGACTTCAGCATCGCCAGACACGTTTCACGGTTCTGCAGCTGGGAACGCTGGGTCTGACAGAACACCGTAATACCGGTCGGCTTATGAGTCATACGGACCGCTGAGTCTGTCTTATTGATATGCTGGCCGCCGGCACCGGAAGAACGCATCGTAATGACTTCAAGGTCATTTGGATCGATCTCAATTTCCAGATCATCTTCAAACTCCGGCATGACATCCACGGACGCAAAAGACGTATGTCTTCTGGCATTGGCATCAAACGGAGAAATACGGACGAGTCTGTGTACGCCGGCTTCACCCTTGAGAAGACCATAGGCCATATTGCCGGCAATCTTCAACGTTACCGTCTTAAGACCGGCTTCTTCACCTTCTTCATAGTCAAGAAGCTCCATCTTCCAGCCCTTCTTCTCGCAGTATCTGGTATACATCCGATACAGCATGGAAGCCCAGTCCATGGCCTCCGTACCGCCGGCACCCGGATGGATGCTCAGGATGACATTATGGTCATCATACGGGCCGGAAAGCAGGACCTGAATTTCAAACTTGTCCATCTTACCCATGACATCCTGGTACTCTTCCTGAATCAGTTCGTTCATGTCATCATCAAAGGAAGCAGAAAGCTCATTAATGCCTTCAGCCAGTTCCTCCAGTTCATCATGAATTTCCTGCCAGGTATCCACCAGGGCTTTCATGTTGTTGGTTTCCTTGATCAGTTTCTGCGCCTTCTTCTGGTCATTCCAGAAGTCAGGTGCTTCCATCATTTTATTGTTTTCGGCAATCTGTTCACGTTTAGACGCGAGGTCAAAGAGAGTCGCCAAGCTGCTCCATTTTAGCCTGGCTGCGGGCAGTGCCCTGTTTCATTTCGTAAAGTTCCATCTGGTCTCCTTCTTACGCATTGGCCTTCTGTTCGGCCGGCTTATTCTCAGGTTCCTTTGTACGGATGGTGACATTCATACAGAAGGCAACAATTTCCTGGGCAATGGTCTGGGTCATATCCTGGAAGAGCTGATAGCCTTCTTCAACATAGGCCTGCAGCGGGTTCTTGGAGGCATAGCCTCTTAAACCGATACCCGTTCTCAGCTTATCCATCGTATCAATGTGATTGGACCAGGCACGGTCAATCGTTCTTAACGCAACTTCCTTCTCAACCTTCTGGAAGGCCGGACGGAACGGTGCGGTCTTTTCCTCATAGTAGTTCCATGCCTTGTCAAGAATCAGGCTGCTCATCTGATCAAAGTCAAGTTCCTCAAGGTCTTCCTTCTTCACAATATCCTTGAAGCCGATATTGTTCAGACTCTCAATCACGCCTTCCACATCCACTTCCTGGGTCTTTTCGGCATTGACATGAGAACCGACCACATCAGATACCACCCGCTTGAACATCTGCTGGATGATATCCTTGACATCATCATTCTCCAGAATGAAGTTTCTCTGCTGGTACATGACTTCACGCTGCTGACGCATGACATCATCGTACTGCAGCAATTGTTTACGGGCATCGAAGTTAACGCCTTCAACACGCTTCTGGGCACTGGAAATGGCTCTGGATACAGTCTTGCTTTCAACGGCCTGATCGCCCAGGGAGTTGAACAGACCTTCCATACGTTCAGAACCGAATCTGACCATCAGATCATCCTGAACAGAGACATAGAAACGGGACATACCCGGATCGCCCTGACGGCCGGCACGGCCTCTTAACTGGTTATCGATACGTCTGGATTCATGGCGTTCTGAACCCAGGACACAAAGTCCGCCTAATTCCTTGACACCGGGCCCGAGCTTGATATCCGTACCACGGCCGGCCATGTTGGTGGCAATGGTAACAGCACCCTTCTGGCCTGCATTGGCAATGATCTCTGCTTCACGCGCATGGTTCTTGGCATTCAATACGTTATGCGGAATATGTCTTTCCTTCAGATACTTGGAAATCAGTTCAGATGTTTCAACGGCAATGGTACCGACAAGAATCGGCTGGCCGGTCGCATGTCTTTCCACCACTTCATTGACAAGAGCACTGAACTTGGCCTTCTTTGTACCGAATACGGCATCCGGATAGTCAACACGGATAACCGGTACATTGGTCGGAATTTCCACAACATACATGTTGTAGATTTCCAAAAATTCCTCTTCCTCGGTCTTGGCTGTACCAGTCATACCGGAAAGCTTATTGTACAGACGGAAGAAGTTCTGGTAGGTGATCGTTGCCAGGGTGCTTGTCTCCTGCTTGATGGAGATGCCTTCCTTGGCTTCTACTGCCTGATGCAGACCGTCAGACCACTGTCTGCCCTTCATCATTCGGCCGGTGTTGGGATCGACGATGACGATTTCATCTTCTTCGTTATCGACTACATAGTCGACATCCTTTGCCATGACATAGTTTGCTTTAAGTGCAGTATTGATGTGGTGGAGCAGCTGGGTATTCTGCAGGTTGTACAGGTTTTCCACCCGGAAGGCGCGTTCTGCCTTATCAATACCGGATTCAGTCAGGTTGACGGTCTTTGTCTTGACATCAACTTCAAAGTCGACATCCTTCTTCAGCTTCTTGACAAAGCGGTCAGCCTGCAGATACAGGTTGGCAACCTGCTTGGATCCGCCGGAAATAATTAACGGTGTTCTGGACTCATCAATCAGGATGGAGTCGACCTCATCGATCAAGGCATAGTTCAGACCTCTCTGTACTCTGTCTTCCACCCGGATGACCATGTTGTCTCTGAGGTAATCGAAACCAAGCTCACTGTTAGTTGTATAAGTGATATCACAGGCATAGGCAGCCTTCTTCTGCGCCTTGGTCAGCTGTCTCAGGTTCAGACCTACCGTTAAGCCAAGGAAACGGTAAATCGGTCCCATCCAGTTATAGTCACGTTCTGACAGGTATTCGTTTACGGTCACAACGTGTACGCCCTGTCCATTCAGCGCATTGAGATATACCGCCATGACACTGGTCAGAGTTTTACCTTCACCAGTCTTCATTTCCGCGATATCACCGCCCTGCATGACGGTAGCACCCATCAGCTGTACCTTGTAAGGGAACTGTCCCAGCACTCTCCAGCACGCTTCTCTTGCGGTAGCGAACGCCTCTACATAAATATCATCCAGCGTTGCCCCATCCGCCAGCTTCTGCTTCAGCTCCGGTGTCTTGGCCTTGAGCTGTTCATCGCTCATCGCCCTGTATTCTTTTTCCAGGTCCAGAATCGGCTGAACCTTCTTTTCTATCTTTTTTACTTTTCTTGCGTCTTCATTGAATATCTTCGTAAGAAAATTAGCCATAATAGCCTCTCTTTCTGTCGCAAACAGCGAGGTTATTATATTATATCCACTATTGAAAAGTCTATTTCAGAGCCGTTTTTCTCTCATTCACATTTTTTCCACATTTTCCGGTGAGATGCCTGCTGTCAGAATCCGCACCCGTTTTTTCTCATTCAGACACCGTAAAGCACCTTTCATCGTGGCTCCGGTTGTCAAAGTATCATCAAAAAGACAGATCCTATGCGGCAGCTGTATTCCTTCCTGCAGCCTGATATTCTTTTCCATCTTCTTTCGGCCGGAAGGATTCTCTCCCTTCTGACACATCTCTTCAATCATTTCAAACGGCTCAAGCCATGGCATTGACGTACATGCCATCATCTGCACAAGGTGGGAAAAGCCTCTTTCTTCCCTTTTTCTTTTACTGCTTGGCAGTAAAAGAAAAACATATCCCCGGTATTTTCTTCTGATCTCATTCCGGTAAGGATAGAGAAACACCGGCGCCAGCGCTTCATCCCATCTTTCCTTGTACTGTAAAAGACAGCTGCGGAATCCCCCTTCATACACCCACAGCGCTTCTGCCTTCACCCCTTCAAAAACATACTGCCTGTGTGCTTTCTGCCAATCCCTGCGGCAGGAAGCACACAGCACGTCATCCCGTAACAGAAGATCCCTCATACTGTCCGAACCGATCTCCTTATGGCATAACAGACACCGCATCATTACTCCTTTCAATCTCCCGTACACAGTTTTCCACCGCTTCACTTCTCTTCTGGCACAGAAACAGAACATCCCCGGTCGGATTATCAAAATTTCTGCCCGCTCTGCCTGCCATCTGTACCAGACCTGCTTCATCAAACACCCCGCTGTCCGCATGAAACACGCATACATCACAATCCTTGATCGTCACCCCGCGCTCCATCACCGTAGTCGCCACAAGAATCCCGTTCTTCCTTTTCTTATAATGTTCCACTAAGGCATCCCGATCCTTTGACTTTGATGTACAGACAGAACAGCGCCCGAAAAGCCTGAGAAACCGGCAGAGCCTGCGGGCACCGGCAATGCTTGGCATGAAGATGATCCGGGGATGGGTATCATGCGCTTTGAGCCATCTGACAAGAAAGAGCAGCGCCGTCCCCTTCATACAGAGCTTCACCTGCGGCACCGGCAGCGGGGCACCATGCGGCCTCTGATCCAGCCGCAGACACAGCAGACTGCCTTCCTTTACCCTTCGGGATAATTCCTCATCCGGGGTAGCGGTCAGATACACAGTATGTCCCCGGCAGGCAGAGTGGGCAATGCCATGCAGAACCGGATCACCCCGGAAAGGAAACGCATCCGGCTCATCCAGCACCAATAGATCAAACGCCCCGACATACCGGTACAATTGATGTGTCGTACACACAATGAGTCCGCCATCCAGTACATCGGTATGACCGCCGCATACCGCCGTCACCTTTGTCTGATGGAAGTATTTCTGCATTCTCTCTGCCACTTCCAGTACCACCTGGCGTCTGGCAATCGCAAAACACACCTTCTTACCCGCCTTGAGATAATCACTGATCGTTTCCACCACCATTTCCGTCTTGCCTGCGCCGCAGACACATCTCAATAACACATCCGTATGATGAATCTGCTCTCTTAACTGTTGTGAAATCTTCTTCTGGGCCGGGGTCAAAGGAAAGGAAAGACAGTACTCCCCATCCTGTTCCCCCGGCACTCTGAGTTTTACCGGCGCACTTTCCTCTTCCATCATCTGCCGCCCAAACCCCACACACCGCCGGCAGTACACACCCTTACTGCCCTTGTAGAAATACGATGAATCCTTACACCCGCAGCGGGGACACACATCAAATGCCATATCATCCTCCGCCTTATATATACGTATTTCCTCCTTCACTTCCCCATACAGAAAAGCAGATGCCTGTATTTTCTACAGCACATCTGCCGCTTCCACTTTTTCAAGACCATCTTCATTCAGCTGATAAATCACATCACAGCATTCTTTGATGAACATACGATCATGCGACACGGCAATCACACAGCCCCCATAACTCTGGATCACATGGCGGATGACGGGTGCACTCAACGGCGAGAAGTTGCGGGTCGGCTCATCCAGCAGCAGCACATCCGCCTTTTCAAGATTCATCTTCAGAAACAGCACCTTGGCCATCTGTCCGGAAGAAAGCTCATGCAGGGAATGCGTCATCTCATCGCTGGTATAGCGCATGGCGCCAAGAAGATTCCCGGCTCTTGTATCGCCTTCCCGCGTACCGTCGGAAAGAAACTGCACGGGTGTCATTTCCGGCAGGCTTTCCATATAATTCTGCGGCATATAGGCCGCATGAATGTCCTGGCGGGACAGCAGATCCCTGGCAATCCGTTTGAGCAGAGTCGTCTTGCCGCAGCCGTTAGGACCGATGATACATACCTTCCGCGGTCCGCTGATGTTCAATGAAACATTGCGGCTGAGCACTCTGCCGTCCGGTGTTTCAATCTTCGCATACACCGTATCAATCACCCGCTTGCCCTCGGGAAAGCGGATTTCTTCCGGGAAGAAGAAGGAAATCGCTTCTTCGCTTTCCGGCATTTCAGTCATGTTTTCATCGGCCTTGGCATTGCGCTTTGCCATGGATTTTACAGCTCTCATCTTCTTCTTGAGAAGATAGCCGGTATGAGGATCCTGGCGGGAAACATTATGCAGATCATAGGCTACACTGCTGTAGATCCGGTTGAGCTTTTCATCCCGTATCTTCTTTTCCCGTCTTTCTCCCTGGGCAACCTGGGCCTGTTTTTCAAACAGCCGGCTTCTGTTTTTCAGATAGTCCTCATACCCCATCCGCACAACGGTATACCTGCTCTTTGCCTTACGATGGAGTAATTCAATATGCACAATCTTCTCAGCACAATGGCTTAACAGCACTTCATCATGGGAAATGAAAAGCACCGCCTGCTCTGCTTTCTGAATCATCCCTTCCAGCCACTTCAAGGTGGAAAGATCCAGATCATTGCTCGGCTCATCCAGTAAAAGAACGCCCGGCTGCCCCAATAGAATCCGGCACAGTTCCACCTTCACCTTCTCCCCGCCGGACAGCGTCTTCATCTTCTGTTCACTGTAGACTAAATCATAGCTTAATCCTGTTTCCAGAAGAAGATCATTGAGCAGACTCCCGCCGGCAAGGAAGCCATCCTCCTCACCCATGTATTCATAGACACTCTTCTCTTCATCTTCTTTCTGAAGCATCTGCGGCAGCCAGCCGATCTTTGCCGCACAGCTTCTCTCCCCGCTGATCTCCATATAGGAAGAGACAAGCGAAGGATCATAAATCCACTTCAGCAGGGTTGATTTGCCATTGCCTTCTTCGCCGATTAAAGCTGCCTTCTCCCCGTCATTCACCGTCAGATTGAAATCCTCCAGCATCACTCTGCCATCTGTTTTATTCACCATGGTAAGATTCTTTACCTGCAACATATAAACATCACCTCCAGACATAAAAAAACTGCTTCCCGTACATACGGAAAACAGTTCTATCCATCTTCAGGCAGAATTCAGTTCATACTGTAGATAAGTCCGCATGTACGGCAGAAAAAACACATATCATGTGCTGATTGAAACGATTCTGCCTTTTCCATTTCGAACTTATCTGCGCATTTCGACTGACTGATCCTCTTTCTTCCATGCAGGATGATAACACAGGAAAATCCCGGTTTCAACGCAAATCTTCCGGCGTTGTGATTTTGAAATTGGCATAGGAGCCGGTAACCGCTCTGACTCTGACATTGCCATACAGCTCTACGGCTGAGGCATCATCGGTTACCATGCAGCCATCCTTCACAGCTTCATCCAGACACCTGCTCAATAGATCCGTACGGAAGGCCTGGGGCGTCTGGGCTGCCATCAGCGTACTGCGGTCAAGCGTTTCCTGTACATAGCCATCCTTTACCACCTTGATCGTATCCTTGCACGGCACCATCAGTAAAGCCGCATCATCTTCCTTCAGAGCCTCCTTGAGGGCCTGAATCGATGCCTCACTCACATAAGGCCTTGCCCCATCATGCACAAACACATACGGATATTCCACCGCCAGAAGACCATTTCTTACGCTTTCAAGCCTGCTCTTTCCCCCGTGCACATACACCGTTTCTTTCGGCAGCACACCTTTCCAGTGCTCCATGAACGACCAGCTGTCTGTCACAATGACCATCTGCCGGCAGTCCGGATCCTTCTGAAATACTTCCATCGTATGGAAAAGGATTGCCTTTCCATCCTTCAAAGGCGCATAGACTTTATTATAGCCAAGTCCCATTCTTGTGCCTGTACCGGCAGCCACAATCAGTGCTGTATATTCCATATACCTCACACTCCCCAACTGCCTTCAGTATACCATCATCCAAGAATATAGTTTTCAAGTTCCTGCGGACTTTTCACAATCACCGCTGCCCCATGGCTGATCATATCGGATACGCTGCCAAAGCCCCAGCTCACCCCGGCTGAAGCCATGCCCAGATCACACGCTCCATCAATGTCATAATAGGTATCTCCTACCATCAGAGCATCTGAAACATGCGCGCATTTGGACAGAAGATAACGGATCACACTGGCCTTATCATCTCTTGAACCATCAATGCTTGCCCCGGCAATTTCATCAAAGTACTGACTCAGATCATAATGATCCAGAATCTCCCGGGCCGTTCCTTCCGGTTTGGAAGTTGCCACATACAGATGAACTCCGGCCGCTTTCAGATCTTCGAGCATCGTGACAATACCGTCAAACGGCCTGTTTTCAAACTTCCCCTTTACAAGATAATAGCTGCGGAAGATCTGTACCGCTTCTTCCACATGCTCTTCCGGTACGCCCCATTCCGGAAATGTCTTGCGTAAGGGCGGTCCGATAAAGACCGAAAGATCATCAAGGCTCTGATAAGGAATATGAAAATAATCCAGGGCCAGGGCGGCACTCTTCTCAATCCCCTTTGAACTGTCCGTCAATGTCCCATCAAGATCAAACAGCACATGCGTATATCTCATTGCAATGCCTCCCGCAATACCTTTTCAATCTCATCCATCTCAGCCTGGAAACTGCCCTGTACCATATCATCCTTACCGCCGCCCCGGCCCTGCAGCGCTTCATTCCATCCTTTTACCATACTGCCGAGCTTCTTTTCATCCGACATGACCAGATAGCTTACCTTATTATCCTTTTCCTGATTCAGAATCACCGCCGTATGTCTGCCCTGCTCCAAAGCAATACCGGCAGCTCTGCGCATGGCAAGCCTGTCCATGCCTTCTTCCTTCAATACAAACAAGCCTTCCCCCTGCTCACAAAGTGCACTGACATACTTCTCCATCCAGCAGTTACTCTTAACAAGCGCCTCTGCTTTTTCCTTTTCACAGCGTTCCACTGCTTCATATGTCTTTGTGACAGGTGCACTCAGCAGATGTGAAATCTGACTGTTTTCACGCAGCACTTCACTTGTAAAGTCATAGCAGTCTTCTCCGGCAAGCATGTTCACCCGCATGCCGTTTTTATGTTTAACAAGTGAAAGAATCCTGATCATTCCGATTTCACCGGTATGACTGACATGCGTACCGCAGCAGGCACACTGATCCGCCCCGGGAATCGTCACAATCCTGACCTTTCCCTTTAATTCCTTCTTTGAACGGTAGGACAGAGAAGCCAGTACATCCGCATCCGGAACCCACGTACGGACCGGCACATTCTGATAGATCAGAGCATTGGCCTTTTTTTCGATCTCATACATCTCTTCTTCACTTGTCACACCGTCAAAATCAATCTGCACGGTTTCACCCATATGAAAGCCGACATTATCATAGCCATACAGCTGATGCACAAGTCCTGAGACAATATGTTCCCCACTGTGCTCCTGCATATGCCGCAGTCTTCTGTCCCAGTCAATCACTGCCTTTACCGTACTGCCGACAGCCAGCGGCTTTTCGCACACATGTACGATCACGCCGTTTTCTCTGACCGTGTCAAGCACCCGCACACCGTCAATCGTTCCAGTATCCCCCGGCTGACCTCCTCCTTCCGGATAGAACACCGTATCATCCAGTACAATGCCGTATCCTTCTTTTCTTTTCTCACAGGCCATAACCTGACCGGTATATTCTGTTTCATAAGGTTTCTGATAAAACCGTTCTTCAAATTCTTCCATATTCTGACTCCCGATATCCAGTATACCGTAGTAAACCTCCCCTGCTAAGTCCTGCAGACAATAGCCGGGGCTTTTTCTGAAGGCTTGTGATCCCTGCGGCTTTTATCTCACTTGAGAAACCGACGGCCGGCAGTTACATGGCGCATACCCGCCTCATAACCCGGCGGTGATCTGTCTTACCCGCATGAGGTCTCAGATTGTTTCTCTGCATGTCAGAAAACGCATTTCATAATGACCGAATCGCTTTCTCAGCAGCAGGTGCTTTGCATGCCCATCCTTCTGAAATCTTTTTACGAATGTATTTCAGATCGGAATGATTCATCCTGACAGGCATCCATACCCACTCGTTATATGCTGAAACTCTGATCATTGCGGTATCATCAGAAATCACTCTGAACGTATTGCCTCTGAAGAATGCAGGACAGATATTGTTCACTGTTCCGATAACAGGCTCCGCTCCCTTACAGCCGGCTGTCTCCCAGCTGGCATGATTGGACTTCCAGACGGAATACATGCCGATAGCCGTGGATATAGCAGCTCGTCTCATGTAAGATGGCAGCTTGTAAAACTTCTGATCAAAATCACATAAAACGACGATCTTTCGTTGAGTGAATCAGAGTCTCAGCAAAGACCGTTTTTCGCTCGCACAGTCTTTTGCCTTTACAGTATCCCAATGCGGAGAAAGACAGTCGATGATGTAAGCAGCGGCAGCACGATAGATACCGCACGTCTGCTTCAGAACTTCTGCAGACGCTTTCGTCATCTTCAGTTTTACGCTGCAGCTTACGGTCTGTTTCATACTTTTCCTCATTCACATTATACCATGGCATATTATTTAGTGGTATACTGATATAAGAGATATAATGAGGCATTAAAAACATGGAAGAATATGATAAATATAATAAAAACAGACACGCTGTATATAAGCTTCAATATCACTTGGTTGTCGCTACAAAGTATCGTCATCCCGTGATTACCGGAAAGCTGAACGACAGACTTCTGGAAATCAGCAGATCTGTCATTGAGGAGTACTGGAAGTCGAAGATCATTGAGATGAATACCGATAAGGATCACATCCACATCCTGTTTGAAACATCTCCGCAGACACAGCTCTCCAGGCTGATTAACAACTACAAAACGGTTACTTCGCGTCTGATCCGTAAGGAATTTGCCGAAGAGCTGAAGCCGTATTATTGCCGACCATATTTCTGGTCGGATGCGTATTTTATCAGCTCGGTATCCGACCTGTCAGAAGACGTGATCAGAGAATATATTCAGGAACAGGGAAAGAAAAGCGCGGCTGACCCTGCCTGAGCTGCCGCTATAGACTGAGAATGCGCCGCGCACTGTACAATCATGACTGACATCGGTATTGACCTGGTAAAAATTGAACGTATCTCGCTTGAGCCTGCTTTTTTGAAACTGATCCTGACAGAACAAGAGCAGAAAGAATATGCTCTTCTTACTTCTGATCGCAGAAGAAAGGAATACACCGCCGGACGCTTTGCGGCCAAGGAAGCCATCTTCAAGGCCACCGGCGATCCCCGCTATCTTCACTATGCCATCCTGCATGATGAAACAGGAAAGCCATACATCCTGCATCATCCCGAACTGGCCGTATCCATCACACATGACGGCGGGATGGCTGCCGCTGTTGTCATTCAAAAGTAAAAGAAACGCCGCCACAGCACATGACGGTGTTTCTTTTACTTCGGGAGGGGAAAGAAATTTCATGAACGGCATCAGAGCACATGCTCTTAACCCTGTACTTATATGATAGAGAAAGGTCGTGTAAGCCTCATGTTGCAATTGTGAAAAAGCCATGAAGAAATATGGGAAAATCATGTTTTTCCAAAGCAGAAAAAGCCGTTCTCTGTCTGACAGGAACGGCTCTTCCAAGGAAAAGACACGAATGGAATGTCAGATCAGAATTCCATTCAGATGATCAATTTCATGCTGGATGACTTCCGCGGTAAAGCCTTTGTAGGTCATCTCATGTTCATGCATGTAAAGATCCTGGAAATGCAGGGTGATCTTATTGTAGCGCTTTGTTCTGCGCAGACCCTCAAGAGACAGGCAGCCTTCTTCCGCCATGTACGGTTCAGAGCAGGCCACAATCTTAGGATTGAAGAACAATGTACAGACATCTCCGATCAGCACACAGATAATTGCCACATTCTCCCCAACCATATTCGCCGCAATACCGGCACATCTCATGCGGTTGGCATCCAGCGTATCCGCCATATCACAGGCCAGTTCAATATCACCGGTTGTCGCTTCTCTTGCCTTCATCTGCAGTAAAATCTCGTCATGAACAATATTACGGATCATATTCTTTACCAGTCCTTATAATTATCGAAAAAGCATCATTAAAATCAGATTTTCCGTACCTTCATTTTACATGGTATTGATCTAAATTGACAGGGCTCTTTCAACAATTTGCCCCGCTCTTTTCTGAATGAACGTATAAAACGCTCTTGCGGCCCGCGGCATGGTCTCATAGTCGCGGCACACCAGCGATACCGTCCGGCTGATTTCACTGCTCAAAGGCCGTATGACAAGATCATCCGCAAAGCCATGGATGACCAGTTCATACAGAATGGAAACGCCCATGCCCTGGCGGATCATGGCAAGGATGGAATAGTCATCATAGATCTTATAAGCCGCCTCAAGGGAAAGATGATGTTTCTCATAGACCTGTAAAGGCGTGGAGGATTCTCCTTCATCCAGCTGAATAAACGGTTCTTCACACAGCTTCTCAAGCGGAATGACATCATACTCTGCAAGCGGATGTCCAGCCGGCAGTACCGCTGCCATCCGATCCTGATACAGCGGATCAATACGGAGCTTTGGATCACTGCTTCGCCCGAAGAAGCCGAAATCAATACTGCCATCCTCAATCCAGGCACGGATGGCATCATACTCTCCCTGTCTTAGAACAAATCTGACATCCGGATACTTCTGATGAAACTCGCTCATCAATACCGGCAGGACCACCCTTGAAACTGAAGTAAACGTACCGATCCTGATCACACTGCCCATCAGTCCCTGCAGTCTTTTCTCTGCTTCAAAAAGATTCTTTGATCCGTTCACATAACTTCGCATATACGGCAGCAGCATCTCTCCATCCCTGGTCAGATGGACGCCGTCCCTGCCTCTTGTCACAAGGGCTGTACCGCATTCCTTTTCCAGTGTATTCACCGCCTGGGATACCGCAGGCTGGCTGTAGCCAAGCTTCTGCGCTGCTCTTGTGAAAGAACCCTCTTCTGCCACGGTCAGCAGTATTTCATATCTATCCATAAGCTTACCTTATGCTTCTATTATAAACATTTATTTCACTTATAAATACTTCATGCCAATAATATAAGTATGACAGTACTCAATGAAAATATCTTCTACACCCAAAAAAAACATACCGCCTTCACAGAAGGCATGAAAGATGCCGTTCCAATTGCCTTAGGCTACTTTGCCGTATCCTTCTCACTCGGCATTGCCATGCGCAGAGCCGGCATGAATGCCTTCCAGGGCTTCTTATTATCGATCACCAATCTGGCTTCCGCCGGTGAATACGCAGACACCCAGGTCATTGCCGAACAGGGTGCTTATCTTGAAATGGTACTGGCAACTCTGGTTGCCAACATGCGCTATATCCTGATGTCTGCCTCTTTATCACAGCGTCTCAGCCCCCATGAAAAGAACATTCATCGCCTGGCCATGTCGTATCCTCTGACTGATGAGATCTTTGCGATCGCCATCGCCCAGAACGGCTGTGTGCCGCCTTCCTATCTGTATGGAGCAGCGCTTGCGGCAGTTCCGGCCTGGAGCATCGGTACAGCAGCCGGCATCATAGTCGGCAGTATCCTGCCCGCCCGCATGGTGACTGCTTTATCCGTTTCCCTCTACGGCATGTTTCTGGCCATTATCATCCCGCCCTGCCGCAAAGACAGAGCCGTATGTACCGCCGTTGTTTTCTCTTTCCTGCTTTCCTGTCTTTCCAGCTGGATTCCGGGTCTTCGTTCTCTTTCTTCCAGCATGAAAACCATTCTTCTGACCATCATCATCGCGTCTGCCGCAGCTTTAACAGCCCCAAGAAAGGAGTAAACCATGCATAACATCTACATTTATATTCTGATTGCCGCAGCTGTCTCCTATGCAATCCGGGCCCTGCCGATGACCCTCATCCGCAAGCCTATCACCAATACCTTCATCCGCTCTTTTCTCTACTATGTTCCTTATGTCACGCTGGCAGTGATGACCTTTCCCGCCATCATCCAGTCCGCTTCCAATCCGCTGGGCGGTTATATCGCCTTAGCCGCCGGCATCTTTCTTTCCTGGAAAGGCTGCTCTCTGCTTACCGTTTCAGCGGTGTGCTGTCTGTGTGTATTTGTCTTCTCGTTCATATGAAACTGTTTTCATCAATTTGAAAACAGTTTTTATTGTTTTCTGAATCCTTTTACTTTTTTACTTACACAGAACACTCAGCCGTGCTATAGTACAGACACAAACCGATGAGAAAGAGCAAGCAGCCTGGACATACCTGCCTAGAGAACCGGCGGCTGGTGGAAGCCGGTAAGGAACATTCAGGGGAATGGGCTTTCGAGGGCTGACTGAACGCACACCGGTGCCGGTAGGATAGACGGAGAAGGGTCTTCGTAATCAAATCCTGCATATGTCTGTATGCGTAAAAGTGGACGTGTAAACGTCAAGCCGGGCGGCACCGCAGGAGAGCTCTATATCACTCCTGTCCCAGCATGAATCACTGGGACAGGAGTTTTTCTGTCTCAGAACACATGAAAAGCAGACAGAATATGACAGACATCCCCAACAAAATCTATTATCCGAAGACGAACTTCCCACACAGTACTACAGCCTCCGCGCTGACATGAAGGAAAAGCCGGCTCCCCATGCTGAATCCGGTCACCCATGAAGCCATGAAACCGGAGGACATGGAACCGATCTTCGGCAAAGATCTATTACAAGTCTGAAGGCAATAACACATCCGGCTCCCACAAGCTCAACAGTGCCGTTACCCAGGCCTGCTATGCCAAGAAACAGGGTCTGAAAGGCGTCACAGCCGAGACCGGCACCGGCTGCTTCGATCTGACCGCCTGCCAGCAGTTCAACGACGGCACCATGACCGATACCATCCCGACAGATGCTGATCTTGAAAAAGGATTTGAATCCATTCACCAGTTTCCCGGAAATACCCTGTAATAAACCTGATAACATTATCACTGTTTACGCATGTAAACAGTGATTTTTTCATCTATAATGTAAATAATGACACCTTACTTAGCACGCAAAAAAGAAGAAAAAAGGCAGCGTCTTTTAAGCAGCGCCCACAGCCTGTTTGTGGCCCACGGCATTTCCGGCACATCCATCTCCCAGATCTGTGACAAGGCAGGCGTAGCCAAAGGCACATTCTATCTGTATTTTCAGAACAAGGAAGAGATCTCAAGAGAATTGAACATTCAGCTCTCCCATGATCTGCTTGAAGATGCCTATAACTATGTTATTGAAAACAACCAGCAGGACTTTGTTGAAAATGTCATTGTCATGGCCCATTACATGGTCACCCGTTTCAAAGAAGATCCGGACATGGTCCGTATGATGAACCGCGACTTCCATTGGCAGGTCACTGAAGAAATGTTCATGGAAGCAGATGAACCCCTGATCAATAATGTCCGGGAACAGATCCTCAGCTATTCCAGAAATACAGGTCTTTCCACCCACGTTCTGCTGATCCGCTTCTTCTCCGGCATTGCCATGTTATTCAGCGTCTGCTATTCCTGCATCATTGACCATCAGCCCGTAGATATTGATGAAGCGGAAAAAGAATTCCCGACTATGATCCGGGCAATTCTGACTGCCGGAGATAATCAGATATAAATCATTCCATACATGCAGAAAACCCCGCTGTCTCTTTATCAAAGCGGGGTTTCGATCCGTGTTTATACTCTTTCCTGTACTTCCACATGCACCGTATCACCGATATCCTTGCCGATGCTCTTACGGATATCCTTGCGGATGCCGATGATATAGGCAATACTGCCATCCTCATTCTTTACACCCATATTGACCACACTGCCTTCATACTTCACACGATCAAACAGTGCCGTCACTTTCACTCTTCTTTTGCCGAACTCTTTTCTGACATCATTGGGGAACACCACATAGGCACCGCCCTTTGATGCTTCTTTAATCACTGCATCAAAGCTGTATGTCTTCATTCCTTATGTCCTTCCACACAGATCCAGTCCGTGCCCTCCTTTGTGTGTACGATGCATTCAGAAAAACCGGCCTCTTTAAAATACCTTCTGAACGTTTCAATATCCGGATTTCTGAGCTTATATGTCTTTATATTCTCCTTCACTTTTTCCGGCAGATCTTCTTTGCCATAGACATCCGCCGTCAAGAGAAAAACACCGTTCTTCTTCAATACACGGCATACTTCCTCCAGATCCTTCACCGCATCCGGCCAGAAATAGAAGCTCTCCACCGTAATGATCTTATCAAACGTCTCATCCTCAAACGGCAGTGCCTCAACTGACGCATTTTCAATCGTCATCTTTCCATTGGCAATGTCAGAGGCATTCAGTGCCCTTGACTCTTCCACTGATGTCTCAGAATAATCCACGCCATATAGATGTCCTGTCTTAATTGAAGATGAAAGACGATGCAGCGTCATACCGCCTCCGCAGCCGATATCCAGCACAACATCATTTCCATTCATCTGCCAGAAGGACAAAGCCCATCCCGTCACCTGATAATGAGACGCATTCATTCTCTCCAGCATCAGCTGACCTGCTTTTCCTTCCGGGCAGGCCGGATTTCCCTCTCTTGTAATTTCTTTTTCCTCTTTTTCATCCATCATAAACGTTCATTTTCTCCGCATTGAGTATAGCCATTTCTCTTTCCAAACGCAAAAAGCAGCTCCGGTTTCCCGGAACTGCCTCTTGCCTTACCTTATTTATTATCGGAATCAAACTCAGTCTTGAAGATGAACTTGCAGGAATTATTATCATCATCCAGCGCACCGGAGAATGTCTTATAATCCGCACCGGCATTGGTCAGACCCTTCAGACTGTCAACAACAGCCGGCAGATCCTTGCCTAATACATCACCGATCTTCTTGATACCTTCTTCATAGAACTGTTCCATACCGGACTCCAGTGTAGCTGCACCTTCATCCAGAGTAACAACACCAGTCTTCAGAGAAGAAGTACCATTCTTCAGTGTCTGTGCACCAGCCTTTACTTTACCAACACCGCTGAACAGTTCAGCAGCACCATCTCTCAGAGAATTGGAACCAGTCAGAAGAGAACCTGTGCCGTTATACAGTGTCTGTGTGCCAGATGCCAGCGTATTAGAACCATTCAGAAGTGTACCGGCTCCGTCCGCCAGAGACTTTGTGCCTGCCGAAAGCTTGGAAGCACCGTCATTCAGCTGACTTGCACCGCTGCTCAGTGAAGCAGTACCATCTTTCAATGTACTGAGACCGCTGACAAGTGCCTGTGCACCGGCATAAGCAGTGTCAACACCTGCTGTATAAGCTTTCAATGAACCTTTAAATGTACTCAGTCCAGCAATCAATGATTGTAACTGACCAAGATTGCTATCACTTTTACTAGCATCTTCAGAACTCTTTACAACGCTAACTAAAACATTGTCAACGACATCATATAGGTCCTTATTTGATTCGGCCGTAGCGGTTCCAGCCGCCTTAGCAGTCGCAAAGTTTGTATATGCACTTGTCAATGTTGTTGAAGCAGTAGTCGCTGCATTCGTAAAGGCAGTGGCAAAGTCATTATTCCAATCTTCGGTATAGTTTTCTAATGCTAAAGCTGTAATAACCTTGGCAGTATCGTCATTAATAGGTGGTTGCTGATTTGCTGTTGCTGCCGCGCTTACATTGCTCTGCAGTGTAGAGAACATTGTCACCAGATCCTGATCTGTTGGATCAGAAATTCCTTTTCCCACAGCCATTACTGTCAATGCAGCTTTAGTAGCTGCATTATTATTGATAATTGTAACGGCATCTTCTCTCTTCAACGTATTGACAGTATTCAAAGTGCCACTTGCAGTTTGAGCGGTAGCTGTCATTGCATCTGCTAAGCTACTAGAGGTCCAAGAAGTCACATTCAGGTTGCTGACAGCTGTGAGGTATATAAGAGCTTTCGTAGCAGCCTCATCAGTATCACCCAGCATCGCACGATGTTCAGGAGTAGAACTGGCAACAAAATTCTTCACAATTGCATTTAACGCAGTCTGTTTTGTTGTATCAGTAACGCCGGTATAATTCTGCAACTGACTCGCATCAGTTATGTTATATGATTTAAGAACCGTATCGATTAGGCTATTTACTCCCTCATAGATTGTTTTATAGCCACGATTTAAAGCAGCACTATTTCCGCTAAGTGTCGCAAGACCGCTTTCCAGCTGCTGTGCTCCGCTCAGTGCGGAAGCAGCACCAGAATCAAGCTGAGAAGCACCAGATGCCAGGCTCTGTGCACCAGAAGCCAGAGAGTTAGCACCATCATTGACAGTATTGGCACCATCAGACAGAGACTGTGCACCGGAAGCCAGAGATGATGCACCATCATTGACGGACTTTGCGCCATCATTCAAAGACTGCGCACCAGAAGCCAGGGAAGCAGCGCCATCATTCAAAGAGGAAGCGCCGTCATTTAATGTCCCAATGCCATTCACAAGACTCTGTGCACCGCTGTCCAGACTGTCAGCTCCGCTCTTCAGCTGTGAAGTACCATCCTTCAGAGACTTCGTACCATCTACCAGTTTCTGACCGGAAGAAGTCAGCTGATCAATACTGTCACTAAAGTCAGAGACATTCAGATCATCTGTATTGAGCAGGCTTAACAGGTTGGATGTAGCGATCGTCATACACAGATCAATATCAAAGTCTGTTGTATCTGCTTCAAATTCAAAGTATTCAGGAATGTTAACTGAAGTCAGATCAATATCAGAAACAGAAGCTGTTTCCAGACTTTCCTTCAGTCCCGGCAGTGCTAAGCCATAAATGACATCACTGTCGTTATACTGGTTCATCTTGCCGTTTGTCACAGTCACGTTTGTGAACTTGGACGCATCCAGGGTCAGACCTGTCACCATGCCGAACGGTACTTTCACTGTCTTTTCTTCACCATCGGAAGTAATGGTTGTTTCAGCATTGTTTGTATAGTCGAAATGAACTTTGACATGACCTGACTGGCCTTTGATCTCTTCCGGAGATACTTCATTGCCATTCAGATAGTAAGTGATCTTGACATCTACCGGCAGTTCCTTATCGGTTGTACCCTGGTAGGAAATATCAGAACCGTCACTGGTCCAGGTGATATTGCCGTTGTCATCAGAAGAATACTTTTCATCACCGGATACATTTTCAATGTTATCCAGATTGGAATAATCCTCTACTGCACCTTTCTTGCCGGCTGTATGCAGTGTATCGGAAACAACCATATGGTTCATACTGCCGTCTGCACCGGTAAATACATAGACTGTTTCATCCTTGCCGGTCTGCTGGGAAGTATAAGCTTCACTGGCATCCTTCTTGGATGATTTCTTTTCAGCAGATACGGTGTCTGCTGTAGCAGTAGATTTTGCCTCATCTGCTGATACGGCACAGCCGCACATGGATACAGTTAACACAGAGGCGGTAATAACTTTTACAATCTTGTTCATATCTTTTCCTTCTCTCCTCTTATCCTCTTTGAGGCTTAGTAGTTTTGGTAATGATCTTATCGAAGATCAGCAACATACTCGGCAGTACGAAGATAACGCACATCATGGAAATCAATGCGCCTCTTGCCATCATAATGCAGAGTGATGAAACAACATCGATACTGGAATAAATACCGACGCCGAAGGTAGCCGCGAAGAAACTTAATGCGGATACCAGAATGGACTTGGCGCTGACGGTCAATGCGTCTGATACAGCTTTATGCTTTTCCACTCCATTGGTACGGTCGCGTCTGTATCTTGTTGTTAACAGAATGGCATAGTCAACGGTAGAGCCTAACTGTACGGTACCGATGACAATGGAAGCGATGAATGGAATTTCCGTTCCTGTAAAACATCCGACACCGAGATTGATGAAGATACCTAATTCGATGACGGCCACAAGAATGAACGGCAGGGAAATGGAACGGAAGACCAGAGCAATGATCACAAAGATAATGCCGATGGATACCGCATTGACGGTATTGAAATCCTGGTCGGTGATGTCAATCAGATCTTTTGTGGCAGGTGCTTCACCGATGAGCAGACTGTTCTTGTCATAGCTCTTGGCGATCTTCTGCAGGGAAGTGATCTGACTGTTGACTTCATCACTGGCAACCTTGTACTTGGAACCGATCAGAATCACCTGCCAGTTCTCATTCTCAAGACTGTCTCTGATCTTGTCCGGAATCACTTCCTCCGGAATGGACGGATCCTTGATGGTATTGAGGCCGAGAACATACTTGACCCCGTCTGTATCCTTCATCTGATCCGCCATGGCCTTGATATCCTTGTCCTTCACATCAGAAGAGATCAGAAGAACATGGGTAGCCTGCTGGTCGAATTCATCTGCCAGCTTCTCATTGGCCACAATGGAATCAAGATTCTTCGGCAGGGATCTGTCGAGGTTGTAGTAGACGTTGGTGTGGCTGTAGCCATACACCGCCGGAACCAGAACAATTAACGCAATGACCATGAATACATAGGCATGCTTGGTAACCCATCCGCCGATCCGGCCAAGGTCCGGCAGCAGTGCCTTATGTCTTGTCTTGATCAAAAGCTTATCAAAGACAAGGATCAGAGAAGGCAGAATCGTTACACAGGCAATAACACCAAGCAGAACGCCCTTGGCCATGACAAGACCCAGGTCAAGACCTAAGGTGAAGCGCATGAAGCACAGGGCAATAAAGCCTGCGATCGTGGTGACAGAGGAACCGATAATGGATGTGAATGTTTCACAGATGGCATGTTCCATCGCCGTATGGTGATCCGGATCCTTTTCACAGAAAGCAGTGTAGGAATGCCACAGGAAGATCGAATAGTCCAATGTAACACCTAACTGCAGAACCGCGGCAATGGCTTTGGTAACATAGGAGATCTGGCCCAGTATCAGGTTGTTTGATCCAAGGTTGTACATGATGGCACAGCCGATGGAAGCCAGAAACAGGAATGGAACAAGATAGCTGTCCATCGCCAGCATCAGCACAACAACTGACAGCGCAACCGCGATGGCAATGTATACCGGCGCTTCCTTATCTGCCAGCTGCTTTGTATCAATCAGCACCGCCGTCATACCGGACAGGAAACACTGCTTGTTGGCGATCTTGCGGATCTGTTGACAGGCCTCGGTTGTTCCGTCTTCAGATGTTGTCTGATCGAAGATGATGACCATCATCGTTGCATCATCTTTGTTGAAGGCATCATAGATCTCATCCGGCAGAACTTCCTTCGGAATCGAAAGATCAGCGAACGAATCATACCAGAGCACTGTCTTGACATGATCCACGTCCTCAATCTTGTCCTTCATCTTGGCAACATCCTTATCGCTCATCCCCTCACAGATGAACATTGAGAATGCGCCGGTACCGAATTCATCCTGCAGAATATCCTGTCCCTTCATCGTATCGATGTTCTGAGGCAGGTATGTCAGCATATCGTAGTTGACTTTCGTATTGATATAGCCGATGGTTGCCGGTATCAGCAGTGCAATGGCAATCAGCAGCACAGCCACACGGCCTTTGACGACACCATGTGCAAATTTCTTCAGCATTCCTTTCACCCTCCTGGCTTTTTATGACTTTTAGTCATTTTCGTTATGACACATCATCTGTTATATCCATTTTCACAGCAAGCTTCAAGCTGTTTTCCGTAAGAATTGACACTTGGTCATATTTGTATTCAAAAAGAAACAGGATCAGCCGATCCTGTTCCCGATATATTGACTGATGATGCCCCATCCAAACCCACATAACACATCAATGACGCTGTGCTGTTTCAGTAACATCGTACTGAGCACAATCAATAGCATAATGACGTGTGATATGTACCGGATATAACGCTTCTTACCAGGCCTGCTGTCTTTCACCGCCCCATCCAGCAGAAAGGAAAGAATCACATGAATGCTGGGACAGACATTATCTGGACTGTCCAGCCGCCAGATCCACTTTACAATCTTAGCCGTAAAGTCATGTCCGATATCATAAGCCGGCCTTAACTGCAGACCGTTAGGCACAGTGAAGTAAAACAGAATCACTGGAAAAAGACCGATGGCTAACTGAATTAACAGCCTGCGGTTTGCCTTTTGATCTTCTTTGAAGAAATACCATGCCTGTACGGCAATCAGATACAGAAACCAGGAAAGGTAGAAATATACAGCATACTTCGAGAAAGGAATTACATCATCCAGCGCGCAGTGCACGATCCATACCGGCATGCGGTTTACATGCTCTACTGCTGTAAAGCTGATACAGTATACGATCCAGAACACCATATACTTCTTCAGCATCTTCTTTTTTGATGGACTCAGCCGTTTCCATTTTCCACGCATGCCTGTATCTTAGCTCTTTTATATTCATTTCTGCTTAACCATCTATGACACTTGTATACATTTTTGAAAATTTCTATGGATTTTTCCATCGTCTTCTGTTAGAATAATCAAGCGCAAGCGGAGTGTGGCGCAGCTTGGTAGCGCGCTTCGTTCGGGACGAAGAGGTCGTGGGTTCGAATCCCGTCACTCCGACCATGGAAAGAGCTCAATCGAGCTCTTTTTTCTATTTATCTTTCCCTGCCATTTTCACATTCATCTGCTATTCTATTACATGCCATGTATAACACAATTAAAGTCATCGACTGCGAGATTCTCGCAGCTGTATATTTTTTCTATCTGCTTCCCCGCTATAAGAAAGCAGGCACAGCTTCCCTGATCATGCATACACTGCTGTATGCCTATGTCTGTGTGGTCATGTATCTGACACTGCTGCCGCTGATTCCTACCTTTGATGAGCCCAGCATCAACCTTGTTCCATTCCGTGACTACATCTATGCCTTCGGCGATTACCGCAAGCAGATCTTTCTGAATGTTCTTCTGTTTGTCCCTATGGGCATTTTCATTCCCTGGTTCCGGGATACAAAGTTTGTCAGAACAGTATTATGGGGGATGCTGCTGTCACTGTGCATTGAAGTACTGCAGCCATGGGTCACATTGTACCGGGTTTGTGATATTACGGATCTGATCACCAATACAGCCGGGGCTGCGCTTGGCTATGGCATCTATTATCTTGTTCGAAAACCATTACGAAAACTGCGTACCGCTTCAAGACGCGTCTGAAGCGGTATAATTTTTTTATAGAAACGAGGCTTTTTGATGAATCTCAACCAATACAGATACGACGGCACCCATGCCTTTTCCATTTCAGATGCTTCCACCGATGAAACATCCCTGTGCCCTGACAAGAAAAAAGCCAGAGAGAAAATGAATGACAATCTTGCCGAAATCGATGCCCTGCAGCAGAAACTCTATGCCGATAAGAAAGAAGGCGTCATTTTCCTGTTTCAGGCCATGGATGCGGCCGGCAAGGACGGTACCATCCGGGCTGTTCTGCAGTGTCTTTCTCCGCATGGCGTTTACGAAGCTGCCTTCAAGGCACCCAGCAGCACAGAACTGGCCCATGACTACTTATGGCGCATAGCTGAGAAGGTTCCGGCCAAGGGCGAAATTGCCATCTTCAACCGCTCCCATTATGAAGATGTGCTGATCGGAAAGGTAAAGCATCTCTACAAGAGTCAGGCCCATGCAGCCCGCATCGATGAAGATACGATCATTGATACCCGCTATCAGGATATCGTCAACTTTGAGAACTACCTCTACCATAACAGCGTGCGTACGGTAAAGTTCTTTCTGCATATCTCACGCAGAGAACAGGCCGAGCGTTTTCTGTCCCGGATAGAAGAGCCTGAAAAGAACTGGAAGTTCTCCGGTTCAGATTATGAAGAGAGAAAGTACTGGGATGATTACCAGGATGCTTTTGAAACTGCGATTAACAGAACCGCCACAAAGGACTGCCCCTGGTATGTGATCCCGGCAGATCACAAGTGGTATATGCGCTATCTTGTCTCGGAAATTATCCTTTCTGTTCTGCAGGATATGAACCCGCAGTATCCTGAAGTGACAGAAGAAAGAAGAAAAGAATTCGAAAGATACCGCAAAGAGCTGGTCAATGAACTGAAAAAGTAAAGTAGAGGCGTGCTTCTGCACGCCTTTAGTCTACTAATATCGATCCGCCGATAAACTCTCTTAAAATACTGTTAATGGCAATTTCATGCACATCATCAATTGTACGGAAGAACTTCAGGAAGTCCAGCATCCTTCTGGCCTCTGAATACTCTTCCTGCCCTTTACTGATACTGTGCAGCAGAGGCTCGGCATACTTCTTCAATACACTCAGTTCATAAATTGCCGAAGAATTGAAGAACGCATCCGCATCATCACAATACGGGAAGATCCATTTATCCTCGCCTCTTCTGACACTCGGCCAGTCATGAATGGTCTGGGCGGCACTTCTGTTGCGGGTACGATAGTCTCTTACCAGTCTTCTGAGCATTCTGGCATCTGTAGTCGGAATGCGGTGATGAGCATCGATGTTCAATGAAGTCAGCGGGGAAATGTAGATCTTGAACTTCTCCTTTTCCGGTATGCCTTCGGTTAACATCGGATTCAGACCGTGGATGCCTTCAATGACAATGGGCATGGACGCATCGATCTTTGTAATGCGGCTGCCGTACTTCTTTTCCCCGGAAATAAAGTCAAAGGTCGGCAGATCCACTTCCTTCCCTGCCAGAAGGTCATTCATCTGGGAAGTAAATAGATCTATATCCAGGGCTTTGATGGTTTCAAAGTCGATATTGCCCTTTTCATCCGGAATGAGATTCTTACGATCGACGAAGTAGTCATCTGTACCAAGATACAGCGGTCTTAACCCGCATACTCTTAACTGTATGCATAAGCGCTTTGCAAAGGAGGTCTTGCCGGAAGAAGAAGGTCCAGCAATGAGAATGATACGTTTCTTCTCATTGGCAATGCGCTGGGCGATCATGGCGATCTTCTTTTCATGCAGGGCTTCACTCAACATGATGGTTTCCCGTCTTTCCTTTACCATCGCTTCATTAAGATCCGCCGCATAGGAAATGTTCAGCAGCTTCTCCCATTCCGTCTCTTCTGAGAATGCATCATACAGAAGCTTCTGTTCGGCAAACGGCACAATGCCGTCAGGATGCGACTGGGGCGGAAAGCGCAGGATGATCGCATAGCGGTAATGCACAAGTTCAAAACAGCGGAGATATCTGGCACTTGGCAGCTGATGGATGTAAGCCACATCCTCCACCCCGCCGAACTTCACGAGCCGTGCTTCATCCAGGGATGGCACAGATTCCAGTAAACGCACCGTTTCGCTCCGGTGCATTTCTTTCATATGTGCAATCAGCTCATCCCGTGACAGATGCCGTTCCGCAAAAGGAAGATCTTCCCTGACAATCTCATGCATGGTATCTTCGATCTTCTGCACCAGCGCATCGGTCACATTGGTATTGATTGTTGTAAAAAGTCCCTTGCTCAATGAATTGGCAATGGTCACTTTTGCCCTGGGGCCGAGCACTCTTCTCACCGCTTCCAGATACAGAAGGGTCAGAGAAGACTGAAAGGACATATTGGCATAATTATCCCGCATATCCAGAAGATGGACGGTACAGTCCTTGGTTAACGGCTTGTCCAGCCGCTTGTTCTTCTGGTTCACCCGGCAGGCAAGGATCGGATACTTTCCGTCATACTGACGGATCAGATCCGAAGGTCTGATGCCTACGGAAGCATCTTTCTCATGTACTTCCCCATCCGGCAGAATGATTTTCAGATGAATCATGATTTCTCTTCTTTCTTACCTTTAATGACATCACGCGACAGCTTTGTCTTGAAGACGACGGCCTGCTCTCTGCCTCTGTGCACTTTGGCAGGACGCACCGCTCCTTTCGTCATCTTCATCATTTCATCCTGAACACTGATCTTTTCAGAACCTGTCTTGACCTTCTTATAGCGGCCATTGGATGTCATGATACGTGCTTTAATATTGTCACTCAGATACAGATCCACAAATTCATGGATTCTGTTTCTGATCTTGCGGTCCATGATCGGTACGGCAATTTCTACTCTTCTTTCCGTATTCCGCGTCATGAAGTCAGCGGAGGAGATATACATCTTCTCACCTTTGCCCTTGCCGAAGATATAAATACGGGAATGTTCCAGATACCGGCCGACAATAGAGCGGATATGAATATTGTCCGTCTTGCCCGGCACCCCCGGTAAAAGACACGAAATACCGCGGATCACCATATCTACTCTGACCCCGGCCTGGGAAGCATGCATGAGGGCATACATGATATCTTCATCCGTAAAGCCGTTGATCTTGATGAAGATATAGCCATCCTTTCCCTTTTCTGTCTCTGCTTCAATGGCACGCAGAATACTGGATTTCAGGGAAATCGGGGCAACCCACAGGGTCCGGTAATGGCCGTCGAGCTTGCCGATCATCATGTTCTGGAAGAAGTCTACGGCATCTTTAGTGATGGAAGCACGGCTTGTCAATAGAGCCAGGTCGGTATACTGCTTTGCGGTGTTCTCATTGAAGTTGCCGGTTGCCACAAGAGCGACATTCTCTACCTTGCCGCCTCTGTTGCGGGTGATCAGACAAAGCTTGGAATGAACCTTGTAATGTTCAAAGCCATAGAACACATTACAGCCTGATTCTTCCAAAATCTCGGAATAGTCGATATTGTTCTGCTCATCAAACCTTGCCTTCAGCTCGATCAGCACATCCACTTCCTTGCCGTTCTCTGCTGCCTGGCAAAGATACTCAACCAGCCTTGCATGATCCGCCAGACGATAGATCGTAATCTTGATGGCTACCACACTGTCATCATCTGCCGCTTCTTTCAATAGATTCAGGAATGGCGTCATGGATTCATACGGATAGGATAAAAGAACATCCTTCTTCAGAATCTGATCAAAGATACTCTTCTTATAGTCAAGGGAAGGACTGAGCTTTGGTTCATACGGGGGATACAGATACTTTCCCTTCTGTTCCTCATTCAGAAACTTCGGCAGACGGAACGCATACTTCAAAGAAAACGGTGCTTCGGAATAGAACACCATCTGCGGCTTGAGCTTGAGATTGCCGACCAGATAATCCTTTAGTTCATCCGAAGGCTTATTGGAGAAAGTAATGCTGGTGACATTCATCTTTCTTCTTTCCTTCAGCACCTTCATCATCTTCTTGCGGTAGTCGGTAATATCATCAAACGCTTCATCATCCGCATCGATATACGCACTTCTTGTCATCTTGAACTTCAGCGTCTCCAGCACTTCTGCATCCGGATACAGCTGATCGATATTATGGCGGATGACTTCTCCTACATGCACGAATGCGACTCTGTCTTCCTCAGGCAGCACAATGATATCATCCAAAGACGGCGGCACCATGACAAAGGCATAGCTGTGCTTATGATGAATGCGCAGTACTGCCGCTATATAGGTTCTGCCCGTCAGTAAATTAGGGAAAGGATGATGGGCATCCACAATCTGGGCCGTCAGTAAAGGATCCACTCTCTGCCGGTAATACTTGCGCAGATACTTGATCTCTTCCTTATTGCACTGGTCTATATCAAGATCATAGATGCCTGCCGCAGCCATTTCCTTACGCAGTTCTTCATAGACCTTGTCTCTTTTCTTCATGCCGCGCTTGGCCATCGGATAGATCGCATCCAGCTGGCCTTTGGCCGTCAGACCGCTCTTCTTATCAATCTCGTCATACTTTACTTTCTCCATATCATACAGCGATCCGACTCTGACCCGGAAGAACTCCTCCAGATTGGATGTATAAATACTGACAAACTTCAGTCTCTCCAGCAGCGGAACAGCCGGATCCGTCGCTTCGCTCAGTACGCGGTCATCAAAACGAAGCCATGAAACTTCTCTGTTCTGGGAACATCCCTCTTTATAAATCTCTTCTTCTGCCATATTTCAAATCTCCTGCATCCTACAATTTATCTCGGCCTTGTTAAATCTGTATAAAAACACATTAGAATGTGGAATAATTACGTTGACATCGTTATTTTACCGCATAACCAGGTACGTATGTTCGTAAATATGTTTACAGAAAGGAGCTTTCGTATATGAAAAAAGCAGTTACCATGCAGGATATTTCCTGTGTCGGCAAGTGTTCTCTCACCGCTGCCCTGCCTGTCCTTTCCGCCATGGGCATTGAAACAGCCGTACTGCCAACGGCAGTTCTTTCCACCCACACGATGTTCAGCGGCTTTACCTTTCATGATCTGACCCAGCAGCTGCGGCCGATCATGGCGCACTGGAAACAGGAACACTTCCAGTTTGATGCCGTCTATACCGGCTATCTCGGTTCCTTTGAACAGATCGATATTGCCATGGAATTGCTGGATACATTCGGCAAAGGAAAGCTGAAGATCGTTGATCCCTGTATGGCAGACAGCGGAAAGTTCTATCCCGGGTTTACCCAGGACTTTGCGGATGCGATGGCAGAGCTCTGTGCCCATGCGGATCTGATCTGCCCCAATCTTTCCGAAGCCTCTTTTCTGCTTCATGAGCCTTACCGTTCCACCTATGATGAAACATACATCAAAGACATCCTGAAGCGTCTCAGTGATCTTGGCTGTTCCACAGCCGTACTGACCGGTGTTTCATTTGAAGAAGGAAAGATCGGCGCCTTTGCCTATGACCGTAAGACAGACACTTATACTTCCTACTTTACTTCTGAAGAGAAAGAGCACTTCCACGGTACCGGCGACTTATGGGCTTCTGCTCTATGCGGGGCTTTAATCAACAGCATGGATCTCCATCATGCCCTGAAAACAGCCTGTGAATTCATCCGGGAAGCGATTCATCTGACCCTGGAAGAAGCAGATCACAACACTTACGGTGTCAATTTTGAACAGGCTATTCCTTATCTCATTCAGCTTCTGAAAAGAGCTGACAGTTGAGCCATTCTGTCTATCAGCCTCCTGGTTTCGCTATAAAAACTATGCTATAGCATACTTAGAAAGGAGACTGACACATGATTAACACACAGAAGAAAACAGAAGATGCCGGCTGGGATACAGAAGACTTCCTGTATCATGCCCATAATTCCTATCAGCTGACACTGAGCCTGCTGGTGTTTGGAATTGTGTGCGGTGTCATCCTGCTGCTGTCTGAAATTTTCTGATCACAGTCTGAAAGAGAGGGACTTCAGTCCCTCTCTTTCATTATGACTTTACTGTTTTCAAGATAAATCCTTACCGCAAACTCTCTTTCTTCCACTGCCTTATAGTCATGGCCTGCTTCAGCAGGCCATACACAGCCAACCGAAGACTTCTCAGTGCCTGTATTTACCAATCGATGGGCATACTGGCCATTGATATAATGCACAGAGCCGGGATACACCTTCTCACCCCATGTCTTTCCATCCCTGTCCATATACAGAAGAATGCCTTCTCCCTTGATGCCGACATAATACTCATCACAATGCGGATCCGCATGGAAATGGCCCCTTGTCATATTGCATTCCCCATTCACAAGTACCGGCTCCATCACGGTTACGCCAAAGCGCAGGGAGCCTTTCTCTTCACTGACCGCCCTTCCATCATTGTAAGCCGTATACATCAGTGTCTCTTCATCCATGCCTGCAGGGTTTTCATAAACCTGTTTCATATCTTTTAAGTACTTCCTGTAGCACGTTACATCCGGCCCATCAAGATCTCTGATCCGATCAAGATATACACCTGTATTTACAAGTTTCATGGCCTGTACTCCTTCCATGCGTCCATGTAGTTCTGCGGACGCGAAATGAAGTCAAAACGCCCCGGCTCTTCTTCAAACTGTTCATAGATCGTCTTTCCTTCTTCCAGATGAAACTCCGTATACTTCCGCGGCTTTCTTCTTTCAAGAGCCGGGGCATCATACTTCGGATTTCTTTCAAACACCACCTGTCCATCTTTGACAAACGGCATATAAGCCATGCCATGATGCGCTCTGACATCCTGATAGTCAAAGCCGTAATCCCTGACACTCCAGCAGCCAAAGCTGAAATTCTCTTTAAAATCCGTCACAACCGTACAATGAGCCCAGTACGGCGGCACTAAGACAAGATCACCCGGTCCTGCTTCAATCGCAAAACACCTGCCCGGATGATCCTTCGCTGTTTCCTGCATGTATATGATGGCGTGCCCGCTCCACACTTCATACAGCTCCCCCGGTCGACATCCCGCAGGAAGCAGATACGGAATGAATATGACCCTGGCTGTGGATCGGGGCACTTCCAATCGTACCAGCCGCATAGACGACTGACCCATACACAAGATTGTGTTCGATGATTTTCTCTCTGTCCTTTTTCTTTCCGATGTCCATGACAATGGCATACAGTACATCCGGCCCCTTGGCATCCGGCTCAGAAAGAGAAGCACGGATATCATCCAGATGCCGGCATTCCGGTACCGGTCCAAAGACATCTTCTCCAAAGACGTAGCCTAATGGATCAACCGTCGGATTGACGGCAAATCCAGGCGCATATGCAAGCTTCAATTGTTTCATATGTATATTACACTCCTGGCTTCATTTTACCCTTCTCATACAGAAAATGCAGGCACAATCGTGCCTGCATCCAGGTTATTCAGATCAATGGCCGAAGCGGTTCATGAGTCTTGCCATGGCATCTTCCATGGTGACTTCCTTCGGTTCTTCCTTTCTGCCTCTTCTGTTATTCCTTCTGCCGCCTTCCTTCTTAGCAAGCTCTTCCGGACTCAACAGAGACAGTGACAGTCTGTTATTTTCAAGATCCACATCCGATACATAGACTTCAATATGATCGCCGACCTTGACCACATCAGCCGGATTTTCAACCTTTTCCATCTTCATGCGTGAAACATGAAGCAGACCGGCCTTGCGGGCACCGATATTGACAAAAGCACCATACTCCGTCAGATTCTCCACAACACCCTGGTACTTTTCACCAACCTTCAGATCAGAAAGCTTCAGACGCTTCTTCGCTTCTTTTCTGTGCTCTCTGGCTTCCTTCATCTTCTCTTCTTTGTTCTTCAGGGCATCAAGCGGAATCATGGACAGGGCAACTCTGCCTCTTTCCTTATCGATTTCCGCAACCCATACATCCACAATGTCACCGACACTCACAACTTCATACGGATCCGTGACCCGGGCTGTACTCATACGGCTTGGCAGAACCAGACCATCCTCATGCAGACCGACATCCACAAATGCACCGAAGTCAACAACATTCCGGACGGTACCGGACAGCTTGTCGCCGATGGAAAGATCTTCAATATTGAGAATATCCGATCTTAACTGCGCACCTTCAAACTGATCACGGTAGTCTCTTAACGGCTGGCGGATAGCATCTTCAATGTCCTTTAAAGTATAGGCACCGATGCCAAGATCCTTTGTCTTATCTTCCGGGAACTGCGCATCTTCCTGGCCGAGCTTTTCAATACCGCATGCCTTCATCAGAGCTCTTGCGGCATCATAGCTTTCCGGATGGATGCTTGTCTCATCCAGCGGTTCATCCCCATCCGTGATTCTTAAGAAACCGGCACACTGCTCAAACGCCTTCGGTCCGAGTTTCTTGACCTTCTTCAGCTGTTCACGGTTGGTGAATCTGCCGTTTTCATTACGGTAGTTGATGATTTCCCTGGCAATGCCGGCATTGAGGCCGGAAATATGTGTCAGCAGTTCTTCCGAAGCCGTATTGACATCAGCGCCGGTACGGTTGACACACTTCATGACAACTTCATCCAGTCTATCACTCAAAGCCTTCTGCGGCAGATCATGCTGGTACTGGCCGACCCCGATGGACTTCGGATCGATCTTGATCAGTTCTGCCAGCGGATCCAGCAGTCTTCTGCCGATGGATACGGCACTTCTTTCTTCAATGGCCATATCCGGGAATTCCTTACGGGCAGCTTCCTGTGCACTCCATACCGAAGCGCCCGCTTCGGAAACAATCGCATATTCAAGATCCAGATTGTTCTCCCTGATCAGATCCGCAATCAGCTTTTCACTTTCACGGGAAGCCGTGCCATTGCCGATGGCAACGATCTTGACATTGTACTTGCGGATCAGCTCCAAAAGCTTCTTCTTGGAACCTTCCAGATCCGGATGTTTCTTGCCGAACGGTACAATCTTGTCTACCGTTAACATCTTGCCGGTTTCATCGATCACCGCAAGTTTGCAGCCATTGACAAAGCCGGGGTCAAAGCCCAGTACCACTCTGCCTTTGAGCGGTGCCTGCAGCAGCAGCTTCTCCAGATTGTTGGAGAATACTTCAATGGACTTTGTATGTGCTCTTTCACTTAAATCAGCCCTGATTTCTCTTTCAATGGAAGGGAAAAGCAGTCTAGTGCAGCCATCGTCTGCTGCTTCCTTCAGCTCTTTCTCCACCACTGTCTTCTTCTCATGGACCAGATTCTTCAAAGCTTCAGCACAGAGATGTTCTTCATCAAATTCAAAGGCAACGTTGATGACCTTTTCCTTTTCGGCACGGTCAATGGCCATGACCCTGTGATCGGCAATACTGCTGACCTTTTCCGTACGGTCATAGTACATTTCATAGACCTTGTTCTCATCCTTGGCATCTTTCTTCAATATCGTATGGATGACACCTGTCTTTTCAATATAATCCTTGAAAGCCCATCTCTGCTGTGGATTATCAGACACCTGCTCGGCGATGATATCCTTGGCGCCCTGAATGGCAGCCGCCGCATCAGCGACTTCTTCATTCACATACTTCGCTGCTTCATCCGCAAGACTTCCTTCTTCCGGCAGAGAAGTCATCCAGTCGGCAAGAGGCTGTAAGCCAAGCTTGATGGCAGCGGCAGCTCTTGTCTTTTTCTTCTGGGCATACGGACGATAGATATCTTCTACCGTAGAAAGCTTATCTGCTTCCTCTACTGACTTTCTGATTTCATCCGTCAGCTTGCCCTGCTGTTCAATCAGACGCAAAACATCTTCTTTTCTGTCTTTCAGCTTATTCTGGTAATCAAACTGTTTCTGAATATACAGAATCTGTTCTTCATCCAGGCCCCCTGTCACATCCTTACGATAGCGGGCAATCATAGGCACAGTATTTCCTTCTGAAAGAAGGTTCAATGTCGTTTCAACCTGCTTGGCATCAACCTTCAGTGCTTCAGCAATCTTCTGAATAATTTCTTCATTCATCGTGATCAGACTCCTTACGTAAGTACTATTCTAACACGACATCGATCTCTTTCAGAATGTGAAATCCATTTCACAAAGTTCCGCGTCTTTTTATACAGCGCTCTCTTATCCTGATCCCTGATCCATCAGATTTACACCCTCATCAGAAAAACGTCCTATAACTGATTTAGGCTTCCGTCCTTCATCAGCGTATTAATTTCTTCATCCGTTGCTCTGAAGGCTTCACGCATAACAGAATGCATATCACTGGGACTCATGCCTTTCTTCCTTAAAGAAGTGTAAACAGAATCAAGGTTCCTTAATCTTTCTTTTGTTTCACCTAATGTGATTCCTTCCGCTGTGCCTTCCCGTCTTGCTTCTTCGGAAGCGATATCGATCAATTCCTGTAATGTTGCCATATTATTTTCTCCATGTATGAAACAGATAAACAGCCGCTGCTCAGAACTGACTCAGACTTCCGCCCTTCATCAGGATATCTATTTCTTCATCCGTTGCTCTGAAGGCTTCACGCAGAACAGACTGCACATCACTGGGACTCATGCCTTTCTTCCTTAAGG
>JALCHG010000003.1:0-59135 GCA_022644565.1 Solobacterium sp.
TAGAAAAAAGCGTGCGGTATTTCACCGCACGTTACGGGAGCTATCATCTCAATTTTCACTACTCCAATTTGCGGCATATCTGCGGTATCCAGGAACTTTAAAATGCGGCGTCACACTTTTTTATGTCAATGGCATTCAAGTATTTTTTTCGGATTTTTTTCGTTCCTACTCTTTCGGCTTCTTTACCGTCTCTCCCGCCAGTACCCGGAACGGAATGATTTCATGCTGAGCCGGACGCGAATAATTGAGCCGGATCAGAAGATCTTCCACGCCTTTGCGGGCAATCAGCTCCGCATCCTGCTGGACGCTGGAAAGCCTTGGCACCGAGTAATAGGAATACGGAATACCATCATAGCCGATGATCGAAAGATCATCCGGTACTTTCCGCCCGGAATCCGCTGCCGCCCGCATCGCCCCAAGCGCGATGATATCAGACAGACAGAACAGAGCCGTCACATCCGGAAACCGTTCAAACATCTTCATGGCCGCATCATACCCGTCCGGCATGGAAAATCGGCTCGGCACATACTGATAGCGGCGATCAAACGGAATACCGTACTTATGGAACACAGCCTCGCATCCCCTCAAACGCTCATAGTCGATGTGTCCTTCCCCGACATCATCCTCATCTGCTGAACCGCCGACAATACCGATCTTCTTATGGCCTGCCCGGATGAGAAAATCCACTGCTTCCGCCGAACCAGCGGTATCATCCGTACAGAAAGAAGACAGATTGGCAAAGCCCAGTGAAGAAGCGTTGTTGGTCAGAAGAACACATGGAATATCAATTCTGGCAAAATCTTTCCGGAAGTATTCAATATTTCCGCCTAAGAAGATCAGTCCCTTCGGTTTACGCTCATTGCACAGCTGGATGGCTGAAAGCACTTCATTGTCAAAATCATCGATGTATTCCACAATCGCTTCCTCTCCGCTCTCCCGCAGTTCGGTCTGAATGTGCTCAATGATAGAGCCGAAGAAGATATTCATCCGTCCTTTGACAAGCACCGTAATCGAAGAAGTGGAACGCTGTTTCAGAAGCTTGGCATTGGAATTGGGCTGATAGCCTTCCCTTCTGATTACTTCTTCCACTTTTCTCCGTGCTTCTTCCGAAACATCGGGGTGCTGATTGATCACCCGGGAAACTGTTCCGATACTGTAGCCGGATAATCTTGCGATGTCCTTGATTGTTGTCATTTTCCCCTTCTTCTTGTTAACTAAAAACGTTGCTGGAAATGTTTCTGTTAACGTTTACAGTACTATGATATGTAAGCGTTATCACTTTGTCAATGCACTTTTACATCACAGACGCAGTTCCGTGAATATGATCAGTCTGTTTCCGCCTGCCTGCTGAGAACAGAAAAGCAGCGGGCTAGTGCCTGCCTGCTGCTTCATAACGTTCAATGATCTTCTGTACCAGCGGATTTCTGACCACATCATCTGCGCTCATGGCAATCACACTGATGTCATCCAGACCTTCCAGAATCCGGACGGCCTGTAATAGACCGCTCTCTGTCTTTCCGTTGAGATCAATCTGGGTCACATCGCCGGTGATCACCATACGGGAGTGGAAGCCGAGTCTGGTCAGGAACATCTTCATCTGGGATGCCGTCGTATTCTGCGCTTCATCCAGGATAATAAAGGCATCGTTCAGTGTTCTGCCTCTCATATAGGCCAGCGGCGCAATTTCAATGGTTCCCTTTTCAAGTAATCTGTCACTCTGTTCCGCCCCGAGCATATCATGCAGGGCATCATAGAGCGGCGTCAGATACGGGTCAACCTTCTCCTTGAGATCACCCGGCAGAAAGCCGAGATTCTCCCCTGCTTCCACGGCAGGTCTTGTCAGTACAATCCGCTTTACATCGCCTTTTTTCAAAGCACTGACCGCTGATGTTACCGCCAGATACGTCTTGCCGGTACCTGCCGGTCCGGTCGCAAAGACGATGGTCTTTTCATTCATCGCCTGTGCAAAACGCATCTGTCCTAACGTCTTGGGAAAAATGGTTCTGCCTGCCGCGGTTCTGCCGATGACGATTTCCGCCATGGAAAGAAAATCGATTTTCTGATCCCGTGCAGCCAGGCGACAGGTATAGATCGTATCCTGCAGCGATACATGCATGCCCTTTTCCGCCAGTGCACTTAACGATGACAGCACACTCTCTATTCTTGCGGCTGTCTTTTCATCTGCACCGACAAGAATAAAGCGGTCATCCCGATTGATGATATCCGTATGAAAGTAAGATGAAACAGCATTGAGGTTGCGGTCGCCCGCCCCCAGCAGTTCTGCCATGCTTTCACTGTTCAGTGAAAGGGTGATTTCCGTGTTTGCCAATCAGAAGGCCTCCTCATTTATTAACTCTATTGTACACCATGCAGAAAAAAAGAAAGACGGCATATGCCGTCTTACATGAACATGATAACCTTTCGGGATTACTTGCCTCTTCTGCGCGCCTTACGGGCTGCTTCAGATTTAAGCTTTCTCTTGACGCCCGGCTTCACATAGTATTCTCTCTTACGAGCTTCAGCGAGGGTTCCGTTGCGGGATACCTGACGCTTGAAACGGCGCAGCGCATCATCGAGGTTTTCGTTTTCTTTAACAACGACTCTAGCCATGTCCAAACCCCCTCTCTGTTTTCAACTCTGTCATATTATCAGATTCCTTCTGGAAAAGCAAATACATTTACCGGTTTTTTCAACTTACTTTTCATCATGGAGCCAGTACTTATGCACTGCCTGACGGGCAATAGCATCATCACCATCATACGGCTCACGGCCGTATTCACGATAGATGAAACGCTCATCCCCTTTGCCAAGCAGAATGATCGTATCTCCCCTGTCCGCAATTTCAACGGCCTGGCGGATCGCATCATATCTGTCTTCAACGATGATATAGTTGGTATCCTTGATCCCTGAAGCAATCTCATGACAGATATCCATTGCCTGTTCATCCCGGGGATCATCCTCTGTCAGGATGATCATATCACAGTACTTGTCCAGAATCTCGCCGAAAACCGGACGCTTTTCCGTATCCCTGCGGCCGGCAGATCCGGTCAATGCAATAATACGGTTTTCCTTGGGGGTGATATGGCTGGCAAAATCACATACCTGCTCAATGCCGTCCGGGGTATGGGCAAAGTCGACAATGATGTTGAACGGCTGTCCTTCATCCACCCGTTCCATACGGCCGGCAATCTGCGACAGATGACGGATCTGTTCCAGCATATCTTCAATAGGCATGCCCTTTTCATGCAGGGCGGCGATGGCCGCAACCAGGTTGTAGATATTGAAACGGGCAACAAGGTTTGTTTCAATCTCATATTCACGATCCCGCACTTTCAGGGTGATCTTGGTTCTGTCTTTCATCAGCTGATAGCTGACCACCTGATAGTCTGCCTTGTTATGAATGCCGTAAGTTACCCGGCGGCATGGAGCATCCTGCACCATACGCAGGCCATAGGCATCATCCACATTGGTGATGGCAACGGCTTCCGGCTTGAGAGAATCAAACAGGCGCTTCTTGGCCAGGAAGTATTTTTCCATGGTGCCATGGTAATCCAGATGGTCATGGGTCAGGTTGGTAAAGACAGCAACATCAAAGTCAATGGCGCTGACCCTTCCCTGTTCAATACCGATGGAGCTGGCTTCCAGAGCACATGCCTTCATTCCGGCATCCACCATATCGCCGAGAATCCCATGAAGATCATCAATGTTCGGGGTTGTCAGTAAAGGCGGAAGCTTGACACTGCCATACTCAATGGAAATCGTACCAATGTAGCCGGTAGGCTTCACCGGATTGAGAATATCACGGATGATGCAGGCAATGGAACTCTTGCCATTGGTGCCGGTCACCCCGTACATCTCAAGCTTATGGCTTGGATAGCCATAGAATTTATCCGCCACGGCATTGAAAGCGGCAGTGACATCATCCACCTTGATATACACGATATCATCATGCATCAAAGGCAGATCTTCACTGTAGACAATGGCCCTGGCGCCGTTTTCAATGGCCTGTTCCACAAACCGGTGGCCGTCGCTTGCCATGCCTTTGATACAGAAAAAGATGGAATCAGGACGCCTTTTCCGGCTGTCAGCCATCAGACTTCTGATTTCTATATCCGGTACATTTTCAAAAAACTCACTTAACTTCATCATGCTTTACCTCTTTACCATACAGATGATGATTCCTGTACTCTTTCAGTTTTATATGATACATCTTACCCTGCTCTGCGGAAGGATCAAGATAGACTTCAAAGTACTGCGACGCATGCCCTTTACGGTATCCATCCTCTTCTGTTTCCGCAATCACATCGACCTCTCTGCCTGTCTGAGCCTGTTCATACTGTTCTTTCAGCTGCTGTGAAATGGCAAGACACTTCTCTGTTCTTTCCTTCTTTGTCTGCGGATCAATCTGTTCTCTGCTTTCAGCTGCCGCAGTTCCCTTTCTTAAGGAATACGGGAATACATGCAGGAAAGAGAACTGACACTTCTTTAGAAAAGCACATGTCTCAGCAAACTCATCTTCACTCTCCCCGGGAAAGCCGACAATCAGATCACATGAAATGGCAATATCCGGTATTTCCTGACGGATCTGACTGATGCGCGCATAATACTCAGCTGTCGTATAGGGCCGATGCATTCTTTTCAGAACGGTATCAGAGCCGGCCTGCAGCGGGATATGAAGATGACGGGCAATGCGGGGTTCCTCTTTCATAAGGGCAATGAAGTCATCGGTAATCTCGGAAATCTCAATGGAAGAAATACGCAGCCGCTGCAGGTCAGGCACTTCCCTGAGAATCCTGCGCAAAAGATCCGATAAATGCATCCCATACTCTTTCCCATAGCGTCCGGTATGAATCCCTGCCAGAACAATTTCCGGATAATGAACGGCAATTTCTTTTGCCTTTTCCACCACCAGATCCGGGTTCATCGATCTTTCCCTGCCTCTTGCATAGGGAATGATGCAGTAGGAACAGAACTGATTGCATCCGTCCTCTACTTTCAGATAGGCTCTGGTTCTGTTTTCAAACTGAATGCTTGTCAGATCATCAAACGGAATATTTTCAAGATTTCCCGTATCATGAACCTTCTGACGGTCCTTCTGATACTGTGCGATGCGATCCGGTATCTCTGCCTTGTCACGCGTTCCGATGACAAGATCCGCTTCATCAAACTGCTCCTCAGCCACTTCCGCATAGCATCCGGCCATGACAAGAATTCCCTGCGGGGATATTCTTCTGGCCCGGTGCAGCATTCTTCTGCTTTTAGCTGCGGCGGTATTTGTCACCGCACAGCTGAAGATCAGACACGCATCCGCCTCATCTTTGAAATCAACTCTTTCCCATCCTCTTTTTTCCATCACAGAAGCGATGGCTTCCGCCTCATAGGCATTGACCTTACAGCCAAGATTGCATACTGAAAACTTCATCTCTCCATCCATTCTCCAATTACACTGCACGCATAGAGTGCAGCTGTCTCTGCCCTGAGTATCCTTGAACCAAGCGACACAGACACAAATCCATGGTCATTGAGCCATGCATTCTCTTCTTCACTGAATCCCCCTTCCGGTCCGATCACCACACAGATCGAACGGCCTGAAGGCAGCTGCGACAGCCTGAACCCGCTCTGCCTTGCATTCTCATAGGCAGCTGCCTTCACATCTGCTTCAATGCATTCAAGCTGCTCAAACCGGATCGTTTCATGTACTTCCGGTATCAGATTGCGCTTGCACTGCTCCGCCGCCGACTTCACAATACTCCTTCGGCGCTCCATCTTTCCCCTGCGCCCATCATCTTTTACCACACACCGTGATGAAACAAAGGGCACAATCTCAGCTGCACCGAGTTCCGCCGCCTTCTGATAGACAAGCTCCATCTTTTCTCTTCGGATCAGGGCCATGGCCAGAATCAGCTTTGCGGGCAGTTCATTGACATGGGGATCCTCTTTTTCAATATGAGCCGCAAACTGTCCGTTCACACTGCATGTACGCGCAAAATACGCCTGACCCTGATAGACCAGACGTACCGTTTCATTCTGCAGCCTTGCCACATCACGGCCGTGATGGGCCTGTTCTGCCGTAAAAATATAATCTGTTCCCGTCTTTAAAGGAACATCACAGAAAAACTGCTGCATTTCTTCCTCACTTACTGTCAGACGCTTCCTTCTTATCAGGATCTCTGACTTCCACTTTCAGCTCAATGACCTTGCGCTGATCCGCCTTGGTAATGGTCACATGAAGATTGCGGTAATCAAACTCCTCACCGACCCGGGGGATATGTTCCAGTTCATGAATGGCCCAGCCGGAAACGGTAATGTAGTCATCATCCTCATCTTCGTCCTGCTCTATGCCAAGCCTCTCAAACATATCATCCGCATCCGCATCACATTTGACCAGATACGTATGATCATCCAGCTTTGTATAGTATTCCTTGACGGTATCATGTTCATCCCAGATCTCACCGACAAGCTCTTCGATAATATCCTCCAGGGTGATGATGCCTTCCGTACCGCCGTATTCATCCAGTACCACGGCAAGATGCAGCTTGGCGCCCTGCAGCTGTTTGAGCAGCGTTGAAATATGCACGTTGGTACTGGTATAAAGAACCGGCTTGATCACTTTGCGGATCGGAGTATGTTCATGCAGCATCTGTGCATAGAAATCCTTTTCATGAATCACACCCACGATATTGTCAATAGAATTCTCATAGACCGGCAGTCTGGAAAAAGAGTTGTAGCGGAAGGTCTTTTCGATCTGATCCAGCGAAGAGGTAATATCAATGGCTACTACATCCACTCTTGGCGTCAGCACATCCTTCACATCCACATCATTGAATTCAATGGCAGCGGAAATCAGATCCGATTCATGTTCTTCCAGATTGCCTTCCTTCTCGGCTTCATCAACAACCGTCAGCAGTTCATCCTGGAAATCCCCGTCATCTTCCCTGACCTTGACAAGCCGAGAAAACAATGATCCGATCCCCTTGAACACAACTACAAGCGGAATCAGAATCACTTCCAGAAACCGGACAAACTGTACCGTATGCACAGCCATCTTCTCCGGAATACGCTTGGCAATGGACTTCGGCGTCACTTCACCGAAGATCAGTACCAGTATGGTAATGACAATGGTAGAAACCGTTGAACCTTCAGCCTCTCCTAAAAAAGAGGTAAACAGCAGCGTACCGATAGTAGCTGCGGCAATATTGACAATATTATTGGCAATCAGAATCGTTGTCAGAAAGCGGTCAAAATCATTCAGCACTTCAATGACAACCCCGGCTTCGGCATTATGATCATTGGCCATATTCCTGAGCTTGATCTGAGAAGCACAGGAATAGGCTGTTTCAATCGCTGAAAACAGTCCTGAAAACAGAATCAGGATCACTAAAACCAGTATATATCTGCCCTGTTCGTTCATCTTACATCACCTTTTTCTAGTGGCGGCATACAAGCATCTTCCAAAATAAAACACATCCTTTCAATCAGAATACACAGACAGATTATACATGAAGCACCTGCTGCCTTCAAATACAGCAAAAGCCGGCAGTTAAGCCGGCTTTCCTTCATGATTCAAAATCAGTTCTTTCCAGGGCTTCACACAGCTGCTCTTTGACACTCTTGAGCAGATAGTCACTGGAGAAATTCAGATCTTCCGCAATGGATTTGATCGTCTGGTGCTGTATATAAGCACGCCAGACCATAATCCGATACGACGGCATGGGCACCTGCCAGATGACCTGCAGGATCTTTCTCACTTTTTCCTGTTCACCTGACAGCGGCTGGCTAAGATCGACGTACTGCTGCGGCTTTGTGCCGAATGCCTGCAGATAGCTGCCATAGCGGCGGCATTCCCGCCTGAACTCGCGTACGCTCATTTTTTCCTTTTCACTCATCGTACAGTACCTGTTTCATCCATTTATCCATGGAATACTGCATCTGTCTGCGCGTCAGTCCGAAGCTTTCCGCTACCGACTGCTGCGTTCTTCCCTCAATAAACAGCATCCATAACATCAGATAAGCAGTATGGCCGCATTTTTCATCAATGCGCTGAAATATATCATCCACATAGTTTATATCCTGGGCAAGCAGCTGATACAGCTCAATATTGCCAAGTCCGGTATCCATATGAGGATCCAGCTTCACCGTTCCCTTTTTAGGCTTGACCTGGGCAAGTGAAGGATAGCGGGTAACCAGATGATCCATCTCCTGCTTCTCCTTCTGGTATACGCGGCATGAAGTACGGAATGCGGCAAGTTTACTGCGATAGCTGTTATCAACATTTCCAGACATATGCACTGCACTCCTTTCCAACCCGTGACGCAAGAGGTACATCACACAATATTACTGTAGTTGAAAACAGGCTGATTCGCAAGGTACGTTTTGATATTTATCTCCATTATTGAGGATGAGGAACAGAAAATCAAGATCTGATGTACACTTTTTACAAAAAGAACCTTTCTGATGGATCAGGGCCGGATAACGCCCGAGGCAATCGCTTCCTTCTTGACTGCTTCAGCGACGGTCGGGACAACCCGCTCGTCAAAGACGGAAACAATGATGTGATCCGGGTTCAGATCCTTTTCATCTACCAGGCTGGCAATGCCTCTGGCCGCCGCAATCTTCATGCCTTCCGTGATCTTGGTGGCACGGGCATCCAGAGCCCCGCGGAACAGCCCCGGAAAGGCCAGCAGGTTGTTGACCTGGTTGGGGTAATCACTGCGGCCCGTGCCGACAATCCAGGCACCGGCCTCTTTTGCTTCCTGATAGGTGATTTCAGGTTCCGGATTGGCCATCGGGAACACGATATTCTTTTCATTCATGGAAGCGATCATTTCCTTACTCACAATGTGCGGAGCGGAAACGCCGACAAAGATATCCGCGCCGGCCAGCGCTTCCCCGATATTCTTATATTTCTGATGATCCAGATTGACATACTGCAGCAGTTCTTTCTTCAGATCGTTATAGCTGTCCGCCTCATCCGGATCCAGGCAGCCATCCACATCAAAGGCATAGATTCTGTGGAAGCCGTACTGGTACAGCATGCGGATAATGCTGGAACCCGCTGCCCCAGCCCCGGAGATGACAACCTTCATATCAGCCGGATCAGCTTTTCTGAGCTTCATGGCATTGATCAGAGCACTGAGTACGACAATTGCCGTACCATGCTGGTCATCATGGAAGACCGGGATATTCAGCTCCCTGATCAGCGTTCTTTCAATCTCGACACATCTAGGTGCACTGATATCTTCCAGATTGATGGCGCCGATGCCAGGGGCTATGGCCTTACAGATGGCAATGATCTCCCCTGGATCCTTTGTATCAAGACACAGCGGAAAGCTGTCAATGCCGGCAAAGCGCTTCATCAACAGGCTCTTTCCTTCCATGACCGGCAGTGCTGCTTCCGGACCGATATCACCCAGGCCGAGTACCGCCGTACCGTCTGTTACTACTGCTACCGTATTGCCCCGGCCGGTATATTTATAGCTGTCTTCCGGATTTTCATGAATGGCAAGACACGGCTTTGCCACTCCGGGTGTATAGGCAATGGAAAGATCATGGGCATTCTCACAGGGCACTTTCGGCTCTATTTTCAGTTTGCCATGATACTTTGCATGCAGTTTCAATGATTCTTCATAAAGATCGCTCATCTTCTATTTCCTCGCTTTCACTCCTGCAGATTATACCTGCTTCCCGACACTTCCGGGTGAAGATTCCTTCACCCGGAATGCTTTTTCCACTGAATGTGCCATCATATACAGCATGTACACCGCAGGAAGGACTGTTTTCCTTGAGAATGGCTGTTTTGCATCCGGCCGCAAGTGCTCTGTCAAGACACACTGACGCGCCTTTTTCAAAGGCCTCGGTAACATCCTTTCCTTCCTTATTGATCACCCGTCCCTCTTTCTGCTCTGAAGGGGCTCTTGGTATGGATAGACCGCCTTCTCTTTCCGGACAGACAGCAACTGCATTTCCTTCTTTCACTAAATCCGCAATCCACCCGATCCGCTTGGACCTGCCGTCATACCGGCACTTTTCCCCGGCCAGACACGCACTAACGCAGATCATAGATATCCTTTCCCTCACAATCAATTCCGACAAAGCACGGCAGATCCTTTACCTCAAGCTTTGTCACAGCTTCCGCCAGCAGTTCGGGGAAAGCCACCATTTCCCGTTTCACAATGGAATGTGAAATCAAGGCACCGGCACCGCCGCAGGCCACAAAGTACACGGCATGATGCTTTACAACAGCCTGCTTTACCGCTTCACTTCTTCTGCCTTTGCCAAGCATGCCTTTCAGGCCATGGTCAAGCAGCTCAGGCGTATAGGCATCCATGCGTCCGCTGGTGGTAGGGCCGGCACTGCCGATGACCTGGCCCGGCCGCGCCGGGGTAGGACCAACATAATAGATCAATGCCCCTTCAAGCTCAAACGGAAGCTTTTCCCCTTTCGCTATCATTTCATGCAGACGCTTATGCGCCGCATCACGGGCCGTATACATCGTCCCGCTTAACAGTACCGCATCCCCGGCATGCAGGGATGAAATCACTTCATCACTTAAAGGAAGACTGACCTTCTTCATAATACCCTCCTTTCATGCCGGCAGGCATGACAGCATATATTCACCACCACCGGCATCCCGGCAATATGCGTGGGATAATGCAGGATATTCAGATGCAGCACGGTAGTCTTGCCATGTAAGCCCATCGGTCCTACCCGCAGTGCATTTGCCTTTTCAAGCAGCTCATCCATCAATGCATTGTACCGTTCATCCGTGTCCCGGTAGTCAAACCCTAAACACAGTGCCTTCTTTGCCATCACCGCCGCATAGTCAAAGGTTCCGCCGATGCCGACGCCGACAACCATCGGCGGACAGGCATTGGGACCTGCCTCTTTAATGGTATCAAGCACAAACTGCTTAACCCCTTCTTCCCCCTGGGCCGGCTTGAGCATGGCCACCCGGGACATGTTCTCGGAACCGAAGCCCTTGGCGGTCGCTTCTATTTCAATGCTTTCCCCTGCAACAATATCCGTATAGAGAACACATGGCGTATTGTTCTTCGTATTGATTCTGTCAAACAGCGGATCATCCACCACGGAAGCCCTGAGATAATTCTCTGTATAGCTTTCCGCAACGGCTTCATTCACTGCATCTTTCAATAACATGCCGCTTAGATGCACATCCTGTCCGATCTTCAGATATACCGTCACCATGCCGGTATCCTGACAGATGGGAATATGTTCATTTTCCGCAATTTCAGCATTGCGCACCAGCATGTCCATCGCATCCTGGCTGACCCCTGTTTCTTCTTCACGTGCCGCAAGCAGACTTTCATGAATATCCTCAGGATAGACAAAAGCAATCTTCCCCAGAATTTCCTTCAGCGCCGCCTTGATTTCAGCTGTATCAACCTGTCTCATATCACAAGCCCTTTCTTCACTTTCCATGATAAAACAAATGCATACTGACAGGAAACATTCTCTGTCATTTGCAATCCCCCCTGCTGAGTGCTAAGATACTTAGCAGTTAGCACTTAAGAGTGCTAAATCCTGGGAGGCAATTATGGCAAAAAAACAGTTTAAAGCTGAATCAAAAAGGCTCCTTCAGATGATGATCAATTCGATCTATACCAATAAGGACATCTTCTTAAGAGAGCTGATTTCCAATGCCAGCGACGCACTGGATAAAAGACATTATATTTCACTGACCGATCACGACAGTTCCAATGATAATGAAGAACTGAAAATCACGATTGAAAGACATCCTGACACTAGACAGCTTGTCATTGAGGATAACGGTGTCGGTATGACGGATGAGGAGCTGGAGAAAAACCTCGGCACCATCGCCAGATCTGGATCTGCTGAATTCCGTGCAGCCATGGACAAGGCAGATCAGGATGACAATGTGGATATCATCGGCCAGTTCGGTGTGGGCTTCTACAGTGCCTTCATGGTCGCGGAAAGAGTGTTAGTTGAATCAAAGTCCATGAAGAGCGAGCAGGCCTATTCCTGGAGCTCCTCCGGAGAAGACGGGTATGTCATTTCCCCGATTGACAAGGAAACCGTCGGTACCCGCATCACGCTGAACCTCAAGCCGGATACAGATGATGAGAAATATTCCGAATATCTGGAAGAATACAAGATCAGAGAACTTGTCAAGAAATACAGCGACTACGTCAGATATCCGATCCAGATGGAATGTGAACATACCATTCCGGATCCGGATAACAAGGACAAGTCCATCACGACAACCCGTCTGGATACGCTTAACTCCATGAAGCCTTTATGGAAGCGGGATAAGAAAGATATCACACCGGAAGAATACAATGAGTTCTACAAGGCAAAGTTCAATGACTGGGAGAATCCGCAGAAAGTCATCCACTACAACGTGGAAGGCAATGTCTCCTATACAGCCCTGCTGTTTATTCCGGGCAAGACCCCGTACAACTTCTACTACAGTGATTTTGAACCGGGTCTGAAGCTGTATTCCAAGGGTGTATTCATCATGGACAAGGCCAAGGAGCTCATTCCGGATTACTACCGGTTTGTGACAGGTCTTGTCGACAGTGAGGATCTGTCGCTGAACATCTCCCGTGAAATTCTGCAGCAGGGCCTTCAGGTCAGAGCCATTGCCAGATCCATTGAGACAAAGGTTCACAGTGCCCTGGAGGATATGCTGAAGAATGAAAGAGTAGAATATGAAAAGTTCTTTGATAACTTCGGTCTCAACCTCAAGTACGGCATCTACAAGGACTATGGCGTCAATAAGGAAAAGCTGCAGGATCTCATCCTGCTCAAGTCAACTAAGGAAAACAAGTATGTGACGCTGAAGGAATATACCGACCGCATGAAGGATGGACAGAAAGCCATCTATTATGCCTGCGGCAGCGACATGGATGAAATCAACCGCAACCCGATCATGCAGACGCTGCGTGACAAAGGATATGAAGTGCTGTACTTCCTGGATGAAAGAGATGAGTTTGTTGCCCAGATCATGCAGAAGTATGCTGATAAGCCGTTCCAGAACATCTCCAAGGGCGATCTTGACCTCGATACGGAAGAGGAAAAGAAAGCCAGAGAGCAGAAGCAGGAAGAAAACAAGGATATGCTGACAGCCATGAAAGATGCCCTTGGCGACAAGGTCAAGGAAGTCAGAATCTCTTCCCGCCTCAAGGATGATCCGGTCATCATCGTTTCGGATGAAGGCGTATCGCTTGAGATGGAGAAGTACATGGCCAATGATCCGATGAACAAAGGCATCAAGGCCAGCAAGATCCTGGAACTCAATCCGGATCATCCGCTGTTTGATGTACTGAAGGAAACCTATCAGAACCATCCGGATGAAATCAAAGATGATGCCGAAGTACTGTATGATCAGGCCATGCTGATCCAGGGCATGCCGATTGATGATCCAGCCGCCTATGCTAGACGTGTTGCCAATCTCATGCTGAAAGCAGCTGGTAAAGCACCACTGCCGATTGAAGAAGAGAAAGAAAAGAAAGAAGAAAAGCCGGCGGAAGAAACAGCGAAGACAGAAGAAACAGATAAACCTTCTGAAAACTGAATACCATATGAAAAGGGATAGAACCTGATCTCAGGCTCTATCCCTTTTTCTCTGCGGCAATTGCACAATGATCACTGCACTGAACGTCAGCGCACAGCCTAACAGTTCTCTTGGCGTAAGTGTCTGATGAAGAATCAGCCATCCGCCAAGTGCCGCAAAGGCACTTTCCAGCGACATCAACAGCGATGCCAGGGCCGGATCTGTATCCTTCTGCCCGATAATCTGCATCGTATACCCGGCACAGGATGACATCAGTCCGGCATATAGAATCGGTATGGATGCTGCTTTGATATCCGCTGTGACAGGCTTTTCCGTACATACCATCCCGATGGCACAGATCAGAGCCATCGTCCCGAACTGAATACAGCTCAATACCAGCGGATCCGTATCGTCCCGAACCGCATCCACCGCCATGATGTGTCCCGCAAACAGCAGTGCACACACAAGCACCAGGGTATCCCCTTTTGTCAGCCGCAGACTTTCATTCATGCACAGAAAATACAGACCGGCTACGGCTAATGCCGTACACAGCCATATCTTCTTTGCCGGCTTCTTTCCGGTAAAAAGACCAAGCAGCGGTACAAACACCACATACAGGGCCGTAATGAAGCCGGCCTTGCCTACCGTTGTGGTCATAATGCCCATCTGCTGAAACTGACTGGCCATCGCCAGAAAGCATCCGGTCACAATCCCGCCGATCCATGTTTTCTTTCGATCATAAGCCATACCGGTGGTATGCGTAATCTTATGCAGAAAAGGCAATAACAGAAACAGAGCAAGACAGGCAAGTACAGAACGCAGACAGTTGAAGGTCCATGGTCCGATATGGTCCATGGCCGTGCTCTGTGCCACAAACGCCATGCCCCAGATCAATGCGGTCAGAAGCAGAAGAAACGATCCCTTTTTCATGCACTTTCCTCCGTATAGCCTCGATCAAACGTAATATTCAGACTGATATGTTTCTCATCCGCATTGCTCATCATATCAATGGCATTGCGGATATCATCATCTGTATCCCGGCAGTCAAACGGCACCTTTACATCAAAGGAAAGCACCGTCTTTCCATTTACATGATCCAGCTGCAGATCATGCATGGTCAGATCCGGATTGATATCCTTCAGGATTTCTTCCAGCATGATACGGTATCGTGAAAGTTCCGGATCACTGCGATCAATGGGATCCATGTGCAGACTCATGGCAACTCCCAGTTCCCGGCGGATTCTTCTTTCTGCTTCATCTGCCGTATCATGGGCTTCATTGAATGACATACTGCTGTCCAGTTCAATGTGGGCGGTACCGATCTTGCGCTCAGGCCCATAGTCATGCACGATCAGATCATGTACGCCAAGCACCCTTGGATCACTGCGCAGGCTCTTTTCAAGCTGCTGATATAACGCATCCCCGGTCGGCAGACCAAGCAGCTGATCAATGATCCTGTGGCTCAGTTCTAGACCCGACTTCAGAATCAGAAGTGACACAGCCAGCGATACAATGCCGTCAATCGGAATGTTCTTTACCCAGAGAGACAGAATGACGGATACGGCTGTCACCCCTGTTGTCAGCATATCTGCCTTTGAATCAGAACTGGCCGTTAAAAGAAGCAGAGAATCCGTTCTACTGCCAAGCTGCTGGTAGAAATGCGCCATCCATCCTTTGACGGCAATGGAAGCAGAGAGAATCAGCGTCATTACCGCATTGAATGTCACGGCTTCCGGATGAATAATTCCCTTCACACTTGACACAAACAGCTGATAGCCGACTACCAGAATCGCAAAAGCGGCAATCAGAGAAACAATATATTCCACCCGGCCATGACCAAACGGATGTTCCGCATCCGCCGGCTTAGCAGAAGCGTGATACCCGTACAGGGCAACAATGTTGGTAATACAGTCAGACAGATTATTGAAACCATCCGATACAATGGCTGAGGCATGCATGAAAAGACCGATGGCCAGTTTCAGTGCAAAAAGAAAAAGATTGCACAGCATACCCGTCACTTCCGCCAGGATGCCATAGCGGTAGCGCACTTTGGGATCCCGGGTATTCCGGTAATCTTTGACAAACTTTTTCAAGAGCAGATCTGACATATTACCTGCTATTTTACTTCTGACTGAATTTCCTGCAAGTCCTTTCTTTCCGCCCAGGCAAAAAGTGCTGTCATGACAAACGGTGCTGCACACATGAGCAGCCATCCCATGCATACGATATCCTGTAAAGCCATGCCGAGAAACAAAGCCGCAGTCAGAATCAGCGCCATGCCCTTCTTCTCTTCTTTCTTCCATTCAGCACGTCTTACCATCACCATGCTCATAGCAAGCGCCCCGCTCAGCACCAGTGCACTGAACGAAATCATGCCGCAGACAGTCATGATCACAATCTCAATTCCTTCTGCAGCCAGAATCTCTTCTTCTGTTTTTTCATCCTTTTCAAAGTGCATCAGGCTGAAAACAAGCGAGCAGACTCCCAGCACCACAGCCATTCTCTCATACTGCAGTACGGCAAAACCGCATCCGAAAAGATTCATGATCCAGCAGATTTTAAGTTCATCCATTCTTGTCATATCCTGTACCTCTTTCACTGTCTGTATGTTAAACTTTCTGTTCTTCCTTTATGTACGCAGTTGTGTACAATAGACACAAGGAGTTTGATTTTCTTATGAAAACATCACAGCGCGACCAGGCCGTTCTTTATATTCTTCAATACCTGCGTGAAAACAGTTCTGAAGACAGAGGTGTTTCTGCCGCTTCTATTTTAGACTATCTTTCTTCAAAAGGCATTGAAACAGACCGGCGTACTGTCTACAGCGAGCTGAAAGTCCTTCAACAGGCGGGCTATCCCGTTCACCTAGTGCATAAAAACAATACGTATCTGTATCACATCGACCACCCCTTTTCCATGTCCGGTGCCTTTATCCTGATGGATGCCGTCCAGCACAATTCCATTCTGTCACACCAGGCCAAAGAAGATCTGACCCGCCGTCTTTCTCTGTTTCTGCCGGCCCTGCAGCGGGAAAGCATGCCGGCTTTATCTTCCGCTCCGCTTCTGTCCAACAATGAAAACGTTCCGGAAGCGCTGAACATTCTGCTGAAAGCAATCGTGGAAGTACGGAAAGTCGCTTTTCTCTACTTTGATTTCACCCCGGATAAGAAAAAGGCTTACCGCCGGGAAGGCAGACCATATGTCCTGCAGCCGATCAGCGTTGTCTCGGACCAGGGCAGATACTACTGTATCTTCTGGTCCGAAAAACATGAAAACTTTGCCAATTACCGGATTGACAAGATGGACCATATTCATCTGGACGAGCCATGCAGCAGCGTACCGCCCTTTGATGCGGATGCCTACATGCGCAACAGTTTCAACATGTACCGGGGCCGTACCAGAACCATCACCCTGCGCATCGACAATTCACTGGCATCGGTTGTATTTGATACCTTCGGCACGGATATCATGATCACCGCTAGCAGCCGCAATTTCTTTACTGCCATCATTCACCGGCCGCTTGTACCTACTCTGTATGCATGGCTGTTTGAGTTTTGTGATAAAGTAACTGTAATAGAGCCTGCGGATCTGAAGCTGCAGCTGAAGGAAAAAGCTCAGGAAATGCTGAAGAAACTGCAGGACACAGAGGAGAGTTGATCATGGTCAGTCAGCAGCAGCTTGATGAACTGCAGAAAATCATTGATGAAGGACAGCGCATTGTCTTCTTTACCGGTGCCGGTGTCTCTACCGACAGCGGCATACCGGACTTCCGTTCACAGGACGGCTTATACCACCAGAAGTACAAATATCCCCCGGAGACAATCGTCTCCCACAGCTTCTTCTATAATCATCCGGAAGAATTCTATCGTTTTTATAAGGATAAAATGCTCAATCCCGGCGCCAAGCCGAACTATACTCATCAGTTCATGGCAAAGCTGGAAGAGATGGGAAAGAGCCTCGGCGTGGTGACCCAGAACATCGATGGTCTGCATCAGGCCGCCGGCAGTAAGCATGTGTATGAACTGCATGGGTCCACAGCCCGCAACTACTGTCTCAAGTGCGGTAAGAAGTTTGATGCGGATTATATCCTGCATTCTGAAGGCATTCCCCATTGTGACAAGTGCGGCGGTGTGGTCAGACCGGATGTTGTCCTGTATGAAGAAGGACTGGATCAGGATGTTCTGTTAGGTGCCGTCAATGCCATCGAACAGGCAGATGTACTGATTGTCTTAGGCACATCGCTTGTTGTCTATCCGGCCGCAGGTCTGATCCGCTATTACCGGGGCCATCATCTTGTTCTGATCAATAAGTCTGTTACGCCTTATGACAGTGATGCGGATCTGCTCATTCAGGATTCCTTCATGAATGTACTGCCGAAGATTAAAATCTGATTCATGCCGGCGCATGCCGGCATATTTTTTATTCGGTCATTTCTGACACAAATTTTACACAAGCTTGTCCGGTGTAAGGTATTGAAGGGTATAATAGAAGCAGAAAATATGATATAGGCTTTCTTCAAATGAAAGCATCCGGGAGGAATTACAATTCATGCTGAAAAGATTTACGAAACCGGAGAAGAGCTGGATTCTCTATGATATCGGCAACTCCGCTTTCACGATGATGGTCTCAACCATCATTCCGATCTGGTACAACACCCTGGCCTCCGATGCCGGCGTGAATCAGGCCGGCTACCTGGCGACATGGTCCTATGCCACCAGCATCGCTACGGTCGCTACAGCTGTACTCGGTCCGATTACCGGGGCCCTGGCTGATAACAGAGGCTATAAAAAGCCGATGTTCACTGCCGTTCTTCTGATCGGTGCGCTGGCATGCGCCATGCTTGGCATTGTGCCGCAGTACATGTTCTATCTGATTATCTATATCATTGCCAAGATTCTCTATCAGCTGTCTCTTGTCTACTATGACTCCATGATCAACGATGTCACCACACCGGAGCGCATGGATGATGTTTCTTCCATCGGCTATGCCTGGGGGTATCTGGGCTCATGCATTCCTTTCCTGGCTGCGCTTGCCCTGTATTATCTGGGACTGATCAAAGTCATGCCGATCCGGCTTTCCATCTTCATTGACTTCATCCTGATTGCCGCATGGTGGGTCGGTGTTTCCGTACCGCTTTTGAAAAACTTTGAGCAGAAGAACTACGTGGAAACTTCCGCTGACAAGATCAAAGAAAGCTTCAGAAGAATCGGCTGGACTCTGTCTCATATGTATAAAGAGGAAAAGAAAGTATTCTACTTCCTGATCGGTTTCTTCTTCTACATTGACGGTGTCTATACGATTATTGATGAAGCGGTTGCCATCGGTACAGCGCTTGGGCTGGATCAGATGGGACTGCTTGTGATTCTGCTTTTGACACAGGTTGTTGCCTTTGCCTTTGCCTCATTATTCGGCAGGCTCTCCCAGACTCATAAATCCACAAGCCTCATTACCGTATGTATCCTCGGTTATACCGGCGTTGCCGTGTTTGCCCTGTTCATGCATGCCTTATGGCAGTTTGGCATCATGGCGTTCGGCGTCGGTATGTTCCAGGGTGCCATCCAGGCGCTTTCCAGATCCTACTACGGCCAGATCATTCCGGCAGAAGCGTCCGGTGAATATTTCGGCATCTATGATATCTGCGGCAAAGGGGCTGCCTTCATGGGTACTACCCTTGTCGGTATTGCCGTATCCATTACCAATTCCGTCAATATCGCAGTCGCAACCTTGGGCATTCTGTTTATCCTGGGCTTAGTCTTCCTCAGAAAATCAGCTGCGGTAAAATAAGCACATCCTTACAGTATAAGCAAAAGACAGGAACTGCATCAGTTCCTGTCTTTTCGATTGAGATCATAGATAATGCGCAGACCCTTTGAACCAAGATGCGGATCATAAGCTTCAATTGCCCTTACTTCAGGGGCAATCACCCGGCCTAGTCCCCCTGTAGCAATCACATGGCATTCCGGCTTTTTCAGCTCTTTTTTCATCTGTGAAAGAATTCTTTCCACCGATCCGATGTAGCCATAGACTACCCCTGCCTGCATTCCTGAGGCCGTATCCCTGGCCAGTATGCGGGAAGGTTTTTCAATTTCAATGCCCGGCAGTTTGGCCGTAGCATTTTTCAGAGCATCGGCACATACGGCAACGCCGGGTTCAATGATGGTATAGCGGAAGATGCCTTCCGGATCAACATAATCAAAGGTTGTTGCGGTACCGAAGTCCACCACGATACAGCTGCCGCCATATAAGGCATGTACAGCAGCCGCATTGACAATCCGGTCCGTTCCGATTGCCTTGGGATTATCCGCCCGGATGGAAATACCCGTACGGATGCCCGGGCCTACGACAATGGCCTCTTTATGCCACAGCTTCACCACCGCAGATCGTAATGCATGCATGACTTCCGGCACAACCGAAGAAATGATAACATCATCAACTTCCGCCGGATCACATGAAATACTGGAAAAGAAATACGTCAGAGACATGACAAACTCATCACTGGTACGGGGTGAACGGGTAGAAAGCCGGAAGCTTCCGATCAGATCATTTTCCTTCATCAGTGAAAAACAGATATTCGTATTTCCTGCTTCCACTGTCATCAGTACATGCATAAAATCTCCTTTATATCTTTTTTATGCCCTTGCAATCGACAGTATTCCCATACGCTGGGCACTGGGCGCAAGCGCCCTGTACAGCACCGGTACAGCCACCGCAGCCAGCGCTGTTTCCAGTAACATATTGCTGGCAACTACGCCAAGCAGAAGCACCGCCACCCCGGAAAGACTTGTGCCAAGTGCACTTGCATACTGAGGGGCAAAGAACACATAGATGCCGCCAAGTACGCCGAGGGTATGCAGAACGGTATTGATGGCAGCACTCAGGGCGGCCGCCAGTGATTCATTCTTCATATGACCATGGAAGAAACGGAACATCACCCCGCTCAGAAAACCTAAGAGGATTCTTGGCACGAAGACAATGACAAGACTCCAGAAATTGCCGGAAATGCCGCCTACGGAAACAACCGGTGAGAACACGAATGATGTGATGTTCGGCTCAAAGGTAGCTCTCAGAAAAGATGTCAGGCCGAATACAAATCCCATGGCAGAACCGAAAGCAGGACCGCACAGCACACCAGCCAGAATCACCGGCAGATGCATCGTCGTAATGCTTAAAGCCCCTACCGGAATGTAGCCGATCGGCGTAAACGCCATGACGGCTTCAATGGCAACAAAAAAAGCTGCCAGAGTAAGCCGCTGAATCTTCTGTTTATTCTTTGACATTTTTTTCCCTCCTGCCGCTCCTTCAGTATGAGGATGCAGCGAATCCAAACAGAAATGTTCAAACTGCAGAGATCCATGTCGCGGTGATCACAGTCTCTTTGAACGAGTGTATTATGACATTTATTTCACAATTTGCAAGCCGTCCTTCCTCTTAAAATTGTTCCCTTCCCTGATCCGCAAAAAGCACATGGACCCTCCCGGCTCATGTGCTTTCCTTTTCTGCCAGCGGCAGAACAATCTCATACACCGTACCGCTTTGCTTTAAAAGCTTCATCGTACCGTGATGCTCTTCAATGATCTTTCTGGCAATGGACAGACCAAGCCCGCAGCCGCTGCCAGCTGTTCTTGCCTCATCCGCAATGACAAAAGGCTCAAAGACATGATCCCGGATCTTTGCCGGAATGCCCGGTCCGTTATCACCGATCAGAATTCTCGCCGAATCTTTATCTGCCGTCATCTGCAGCGTAACTTCTGTTCCTTTCGGCGTGTATCTGAGGGTATTGGCAATGATGTTCTCCAGCACCCTTTTCATCTGAAGCCGATCAAACTTGACCAGCACTTCCTTCTCTTCAATCTTCTTATGAAGCGGATAGCCGGCCTGATCCAGTTCTTTCTGTAATCCAGCGGCATAATCCCTCAGGAAAGCTGAGAGATCCAAACACGACGCATTCAGATGGAAGTCGGGATGATTCAGCCGGCTGTAGTCAGCTGCCTGATCCAGCAGTTCATCGATCCGGTTTATTTTCGTTAAGATAATATTCCAGATTTCAGGCTGCTGCTCTGCAGTAATCAGACCATCGCGCATGGCATAGACATAGCCCCTTACCACCGTCACCGGTGTTTTAAGATCATGGGATATATCAGCCATGGTCTCCTGTTCCATTTCAAGAAGGTGCAGGCGTTCCTGTTCACTCTGTTTCAGACGTACTTTCATCTGATTGAATGCATCAAACACCCTGGCAAATTCCGATGGCACCTGATCAGAAGGAAGCTGCTGACGGCTGCCGTCACCCAGCCTGTCCATCGCTTCATTCAGCTGTGACAGAGGCTGCTGAATGTGTTTCATAATCTCAAAAGCTGTAAAAACAATGGCAGCCAGTACAATCGGCAGAAAGATCAGCACTGCCGCAGCTTCTGCCTGCCGGTATGAACGGTTCTCAGCTGTCTGGATGTTTTCTGTATGAATCAGCAGATAGCGGATTTCACCGTCTTCCGTTTCAAAGCGCTGCTTCTGCAGAAATGTATCAGCTCTGTCGCTGTTATTGTTCATTAACATATTGACGGTATGCTTTGAAATTGCCTTGCCGTCCGCATCCATGTTGGAATACACAACTCTGTTCCGGCTGTTCAGAATCGTAATACCGATCTCTTTCACCTGATCAGAATCATCTTCCATCACCTGCCACTTGCGGATCAGATATTCATTTTCATCTGAACCATTGACCATCTTTTCAATGGAAAAGGCCGCCTCTTCATCTACATCCGGAATATACTCGAAGTCCTGCTCATCATAGTGATTTTCAATCGAAGGATCAGAACAGTACAGCACCTTTCCCTTTTCATCAAGCACTTCAAAATAACCGCTCTTACCAAGACTGCTGCCGATGCGGATGCGCTGATACTGTTCCGTTTCATAATATTCACTCTGCTCCAGCAGCACAGATGGATCGGGAAACTGGTCTGTATGTTCAACAATTCTGTCTGCCGCAAGGATACACAGAAACCCGCTCAGCACACCCGCCAGCAGAAGAACAATGAAGTCACGGATCATCCGTGCATAAAGACTGCCGGTACTTTTCATGAGCCTTCCTTTCTGAATCGATAGCCAAGTCCTCTGACCGTAATCAGATATTCAGGCTTTCTGGGATCATCTTCTATTTTCCGGCGCAGATTACAGATATGTACCATCAGCGAATTATCATTGCACGCATCATAATCGCCCCAAAGCATTTCATGGATTTCATGCCTGGCATACACCCAGCCGGGATGCGCCATCAGAAGAGCCAGGATACGGTACTCTGTTGAAGTCAGCTCCACTCTTTCATTCCGGCGGTACAGCACACACGCATCCAGATCCAGATACAGATCCCCTGATCTCAGAAAATGCTTTCTTTCATCTTTTTCCGTATCCTGCCGCCGCAATGCCGCATTCACCCTGGCAGTTACTTCCAGCGGATTGAACGGCCTGCTCAGATAATCATCTGTATTCAGATTGAGGCCGGATATCTTTTCACTGTCTGTGTGTTTTGCTGAAAGAACAAGGATCGGTATTTCGCTGATCTTTCTTGTCTGTCGGATCAGTTCATATCCGTCCATCCGGGGCATCATGATGTCATAAATACCAAGATCCACCTTTTCCTTCTGCAGCAGTTTCAATGCATCAATGCCATTATCCGCCATCAAAACGGTATAGCCTGCATTTTCAAGATACAGCTTCAGAATCTTCGCGGTGTCTCTGGCATCTTCCACAATCAGAATTTTCTTCTGTTCCATATTACTTCACCCCGCCTGTATCCACTTTATTCAGATACGCCGTACCCAGTGACTGAAAGAAAGCTGATGTAAAATCATTCCATGATGCATAAGCCGTATCATTGCGATGATCGCTCAATCCCATCTTTTCAAAATAGCTTCCCAGCCATTCTGTTACTTTCATCGCGCCATAGATATTGGTATGGTCCCCGCCATCCGCTGTATCCTGGGACCAGTCCATCTGCAGCTCCTCATGCAGGTTCAGATCAACATAGGGAATGTGATGTGTTTCCGCAAATGCCTGCACCCGGTTATGCTTTGCCATGGTGGCATTCTCTGGTGAAGGACATGTATACAGCACCAGCTGAATCCCCTTTTCATCACAGATCGCTTTAATCTGCTTCAATGCCTTCAGATTCTGCGGCGGCATCTTCTTTTTTCTTTCGTCTGCTTTCATGTAATCAGAAAGATCACTGCATGCCACAGCCGCCTGTCTTGCATCAAATCCTTTCCAGCGCACCGCTGATACGTTGACCGGCAGGAAATTCTTTTTCCACAGAATGTGATACCTGAATATGGGAAATACCATCTGGAAGAAATTTCCCAGAACACTCGTGTAGTAATCAGAACTTTGTGAAGAGCGGAACAGTTCATTTGTTTCAAGCAGCACCACCTTCGGCTTCTGTGTTTCAAGAGCCTCCATCAACAGGCTCACTGCTTCATTCATTCTCTGCGAGGACTGGCCGGCGACATAGGATGTGATACCGGTCTGATGAAACAGCTGGGCAGGTGAAAAGCTGCAGTAGCTCTCACTGTCCCCAAGGACCAGAACATCCACCTGGTTCTCAGGCTGTCTCACAAGGTCTGCCACAATATAATCCCGCTTCAAGGCATTCATGTTGTTTCCTTCTTTTGCCTGCATCGTAAAGACATCTGACACAGCCGTGAGCAGAAGGACAAACACAAGGATAAAAACAATTGCTTTAAAACGCTTCTTCATCAGACCTCCCGTCAGAATCCGGCATAGATCGGATCCACCGCCTGATATCCTGTGCCATAGGCACCGAAGATAATGATGGCAAAAACCAGGGCATAGTACAGTGCCCAGCGTACCGGCAGACGCATCGTACGAATCTTCTTGATGACGCTGCCATGTTTTTCCTGATAATCATCCACTGACAGCACCAGCACCGTTCCAACCACAGCCGCAAGCAGATCAGCACTGTCCGTACTCATGGCTGACAGTGTCAATGTTCCGACATGGAAGAAAGCACGTCCGGCAAACAGATGCCTGCAGAGCAGAAGCCATGTACCGACACTGGGTGAATTGAACAGCATCTCACCGGTAAAGACAATGATCCATGTCAATACCATCCTGAATCCCTTGAAAAACACTCCGTTCTTATTGAAATGCGTTTTGCGGTAGAACCCCTTCTTCACGGGCTCCAGCGCAATGCCGATCATCAGAATCACAAAGTAATACATTCCGTACATCAGATAGTTGAATCTGCCGCCATGCCATAAGCCATTGAGCATCCATACCGGAAACAGCGCCATGGCCATGACGGAAAGCTTGGTCAGATATCTGCCGAAATGCCTGCGGGAGAAATTCACCCACTCTGCCATTTTCGGGGTTGTTGAGATCGGATAGAAAATATACGTCTTGAGCCATGTCCCAAGGGAAATATGCCAGCGCCGCCAGAACTCGGAAGCAGATTGTGAAAAGAAAGGCTGGCGGAAGTTCTCCGGCAGAGCAATATTGAAAATCCGTGCAGATCCGATGACAATATCAATCTCACCTGAAAAATCCATATACAACTGCATGGTATAGGAAACCGCCGCAGCCGCTACCAGAACTCCATGCAGTGAATCCGCATTGCCATACAGATACTTCACGATCGGTGCCAGCCGATCCGCGATCACAAGCTTCTTGAACATGCCGTAGAAAATCCGCAGCAGGCCTTCATTCAGCCCACCCATATTGATGGATTCACCTTTGACCAGCTGATCCGCCGTATCCTGATAACGGGCAATCGGCCCTTCCATGATCTGTGGAAAAAACGTCAGAAACAAAGCCAGCCTGATCAGATTCTTTTCGGCCGGGATACGTTCCCATTTCACTTCCAGTAAATACCCGATCGCTTCCAGTGAATAATAGGAAATACCGATCGGTGCAATAATCGTCACAAAAGGAATCGACTGGGAAAATACACGGTCAATCACCGTAATCGCAAAATTCGTATACTTGAACACTGCCAGAATACCGATGATGGCAGCTAGTGCCGCAAAGAAGAAGAAGTTTCTTACCATGCCTTTCGGACTGGATTCAACCGCTCTTCCCCCGAAGTAAGCTGCCATCACTGCAGCAAGTGCAAACAGTAAAAGCCAATGGGAACACAGCCAGAAAAAGAGCAGGCTGAATCCCAAAAGAACCAGCTGCCTGTACTGCTTCGGCGTGATCTGATACACCAGCATTGTCAAAGGAAGAAACAGCCCCAGATACTGCATGTCCGTATATGCCATATGTCACTCCTTTCTGACTGGAAAATACGTTCTTTATTCGCTGCGCAGACGATTGATCATCTTCAGCATGGCTTCTGCCGAGTTGAAGTTTTCCGGCACAATCTCAGAAGCCGGAATCGAAATATCATAATGCTCATCCAGAGCCGCAATGATCTCCAGAACCGTCAGTGAATCCACTTCATGTCCATCGATCAGATCTTTACTGTTTCTGAAATCTGCTTCATCATTGATATCTTCTAAAAGTGCAATTAATTCATCCATGTTTTCTTACCTTCCTTTTCCTGTATTCCATATTCCTGTATCTTCTGAGCTGCGTACCAGCTGCCAATCACCTTCCTGCCTGCGCAGGATGACAGACGGCAGGTCTCTGCTTAGAAACAGACTCATGCCCTCTGTCACGGCATATGCCCCGGCATTGGCAAAGGCCATACGATCGCCGATCTTGAGCCTTGCATGAAGACGGCGGATCAGCACATCATTGACCGTGCACAATGAACCGCAGACACACCAGTCCCTCTCCTGGCCATCACTTTCATCAAGGAAAATCACCTCCGGTGCATTCATGCCCATTAATGATCCGTCATAATGCACCTGGTGCATGCCGCCATCCACAATGCAGTACGATGTCCCTTCTGAAGTCTTGCAATCGGCCGCACTGATCAGATAGTAGCCGCAGTAGGCACTCATGAACCGCCCGCACTCTACGGTCAGTTCGCTCATCTGGGCAAGATCACATAAATACGCATGAATGTCTTTAAGCGGCTTTAAAGTATCTGAGCGGTCTTCCCTGGCAAAAAGATAGGCCTGCAGCCCCGGGCCGTATTCCAGTTTTCTGAATGCCGTACCGTACTGCGTACGGATCTTTGCATAAAGTGCCGCCAGCATTTCAAGATCTTTCTTCTGGCTCTTCATAGTCCGCTGTGTCCCGGCAAAGTAATGCAGGCCTTCAATACGAAGATGCGGATAATCCGCACGATGAGAAAGAACTTGATATACATCCGAAAGATCCATGCCGAACTGATTGCCGGACGTCAGCCGCAGCAGAATCGGAATCTCCTTATTCTGCTTTCTGCCTTCTGCTTCAATCATCTGCACCTGCCAAAGCGATTCCGCCGTAAGCAGGGCCGCTCCTCTGCGCACCGCATCTTTTATATCAGCCTCTCCCTTATTCACACCTGAATACAGAATCTTTTCCGGTGCGATTTTCTGCCGCCGGCAGATCGCCAGCTCCCCAGGCGAACACACTTCAACCTGATCCAGTCCTTCTGATGCATCGGCAGCCAGAAACGGATTTGCCTTCATTGAAAAACAGAGGCGGTAATGCCCTTGTGCCAGCTGTTTCACAGCATCCATTCTTGCCTTCAGTGATTCCAGATCAAACACATAGCATGGGGTATGGTACTGATCCGCAATCTGACGCAGTTCCTGTGCATTCATGCAATTCCTCCTATTTCAGCCATTTTCTTTCGATCCATCTTCCCATTGGCAGTCATGGGCATCTCTTCAAGATGAATTGTCCTGGACGGCATCATGTAGGCCGGCAGTGTTTCTCTTAATCCAGCCTGTACTGTCTTTGGATCCCTGGATCCGCTGTAAAACAGAAGAAGCCGTTTTCTCTTGGCATCAAACAGCACACATGCCCGGTTTACTTCAGGCATCTTCTGACAGGCTGCCTCAATTTCACCAGGCTCAATCCTGTGTCCAAGCAGTTTGATCTGAAAATCCTTCCGGCCGCAGAATATCAGATTTCCATCCGGCAGATACCGGCCGAGATCTCCGGTATGATACATACGCTCATGGATATTCTTCTGCAGCGGATTATCTGTAAAGACCGCATCCGTGCGTTTCTGATCACCATAATACCCGGCCGCAAGACAGCTGCCGCACACACAGATCTCACCCGTTTCACCCGGCTGATCTATCAGTGTATTTTCATTGCTTAACAGAAACACCGCTTCATTATCAAACGGCTTTCCGATCGGCAGTACTTTATCACTGCCATACTCTTTTTGATCCAGCCGGTAGAACGTGCAGTTGCACGTGACTTCCGTCGGCCCATAAAGATTGACAAACTGACATTCCGGCAGAGCTTTCTGCCACTTGGCCAGCTGTCTGAGGGGCATGACTTCCCCGGAAAACAGCACCAGCCGTACCGCTTCAGGCACCCGATAGGCCAGACCATTCATGATTGAAACAAAGCACATGGCTGAGACCGCCCAGACTAATACCGTCACCCTGTTATCACATAGATAATCCATCAATACAGCCGGCCTTGAGAAATATTCCCGGGGAACCAGAACAGCCTCTGCCCCGCAGCTGATGCCGCCATAGATATCTTTCACCGATACATCAAAATCAAACGGTGCCTGATTGGCAAACACATCATCTCTGTTAAAGCCGAATTCAGCATCAAAAGCATCAATGAAGTCAATGACACTGCGGTGGGTTACCGCAACACCCTTGGGAACACCGGTTGATCCGGAAGTAAAGTTCACATACAGAAGATCCGTATCCATGGCCATACGCCGGATGTCCTTCAGCAGACCGTTGTTCTCTTGAGCATCTTTCAGCAGCTCTTCCAGTACCATGACTTCGATACCTGTTTCTGCACCAAGCTTTTCAGCCGCTTCCCTGTTTTTATCATCACACAGGATCAGTGCAGGCTTCAGAACACGCAGAATATGTCTCTGCCGCATCAGCGGCTGATGCATATCCATAAAGGAATAGAAACCCCTGGCATATACGGTGGCGAACATGCCCTCCACTGCCAGTACGCTTTTCTCCATACAGAAGGAAATACCAGGATTCTCTTTGGAAGGAATCCTTTCGGCAAGGACAGAACCGATCCTATGGGCTGCCCTCAATAAATCACGATACGTTATTTCCTGATCCGGATCATGAAATGCCACGGCATCAGGATACTTTTCAGCACTGTTCTCCAGCCATTCCAGTACGTTTTTCTGCCTCATCACACAGCCTCCTTTCAGGTACATGTTCAAGGATAGCCAGCGCATCTGAATCTATTCCTAAGACAACCTTAAGAAATCTTATGGCCGGGCTGTTTCTCTTCGTGATGGAACAGAAAGAAAAAAAGCACCATCCTTCTTAAAAAGAAGAATGATGCGCATCAGACAGATTCCTGAACTTATAACAGTTTGACAACAGCTTCTTCTACCTGCTTCATATCCTCTGTCGGTTCAAAGCGGGTGACAACATTTCCTTCCCGATCAGCCAGGAACTTGGTGAAGTTCCATTTGATGTTCGGGTTGTTATTGTAATCGGAGTCGATCTTCTTCAGCATGGCTGACATGGCAAGTGCCTTGACGCCTTTGCCGAAGCCCTTGAACCCCTGCTGCTGTTTGAGATAGGCATACAGCGGCAGCTGATTGTCACCGTTGACCTCTGACTTCTTCATCTGTTCAAACTTCGTGTTGTATTTCAGCGTGCAGAATTCATGAATCTCTTCATCCGTACCAGGTGTCTGGCCCATGAACTGATTGCAGGGAATATCGACAATCTCCAGTCCCTTTTCATGATACTTCTCATACATGCTTTCAAGATCCTTATACTGCGGGGTAAAACCGCATCCGGTAGCCGTATTGACAATGAGGATGACTTTTCCTCTGTAAGTTCCAAGGGACAGCTCGCTGCCGTCTGTCTTCGGCACACTGTAATCGTAAAGATTCATCTTATTTTTCCTCCATCACTCTGCCCGTAATTTCTTCAGCCCGGGCAATCGCCGCATCATCGGGATGATTCTTGGCATAGATGACTTCCTCTGCCACAGCAATCCCTTTCTTTGTCAGTTCTGTTTTCAGAAGATCCAGGCCATGGCGGGAAAGCCAGGACGTGGAGAATACCGCTGCCTTTTTTACTTTTGCAGGATCAAGCGTGCTGATATATTCCTTCAGATGTTTGTCCAGACCATAGGCATACAGACCGCCGCCGATGAAAAGCAGATCTGCTGTTTCCTGGATCGGCGCATCCTTCTCATCCACTGAGACTGCCCTGACGCCTGCCTTTCTGGCAATTGCCTCGGCCAGTGCCTTTGTATTGCCGGAACGAGAATAATATCTTACTGCTGTTTTCATCCTCTAACCTTCTTTCTGCATCTGAATATATCAGCTAGTTATATTTATGTCAATTATATTTAATCAAATTTATTCAGACGAAGTAAAAGACGCTCATGCGTCTTCCCTGGTGATATATGCCTCTGTTTCAGACATGATCTGCTTCAGCTGGTCAATATCCTTCAAGACATCTCCTGTTTCCAGCGAATGGTTGCCATGTTCTGTCACATAGAGCGGAATGCTGAATCTGCGGCAGTTTTCTTCCACCATGGCATTATCTGCCCAGGGGTCTGCGGTACCATGGAAAGCAATGCCGCTTTTTTCACGCATGAAGAGAAAGGTGCCTTCTACCGGCGTATAATAGATATTTTCAGTCTGCAGTGCATGTCTTTTGGCATACGCTGCAGCTGCAGCCGTACCGACTGATTTGGAGATAAACAGTATTCTGCTGTATTCCTTCCAGTTTACATCCTGCAGGATATCTTCACTCTGTGTGTAAGCAAGTTCAAAGGAAGCTTTCAAAGCACCGGCTTTTCCGATGACATCCTTCGGGTTCTGAAAACCGGTGTAATTGAGAGGCAGGATATCAAAACCTTGTTTCTGCGCCAGTTTCTTTGCGTAGTACAGCAGAGGCCGCTCATTTGTATAGCCGATGCCGGGAAACAGTACGGCAATCTTCTTTTCTTCTTTCATCTTTCCTCCCTGACTTTCATCCAGATTTCATACGCATAGTTTTCATCCTGCCCGCCCTTTTCATAGTCACAGGGGTCCGTATAATATTCGATCATCACGGAAGGATCAACCCTGATTTCAGGATGGGCGGGCAGATAGGAATCCTCTATGATATGAATCGTATTCTGCATAGCATACGGCAGCGGTCCATGATCACGTACGACAAGCCATCTGCCTGCCGCAAAGACATGCGTGATGCCGTTCTGCCCCGCCGCATCATCGCCGATGCAGTACGTCACTTCCGCATCATGTATGAAGCTGATGCCGTATACCCCATGGATCCCATCCGGATGTGCATTATGTTCTTTCCAGAACTGCGGTATTTTCTGCATGCAGTTTTCGATTGTATAAGTCTTTTCCCTGCCGGTTACCTGAAAACTTTTCTTTGTCACAATTTGTGCTTTCATATTCACCTCATCTAAAAAACGGTATGAAGCCTCATACCGTCATCAATACGTAAAATGTCCGTTCAGGCGTCCTCTGTTCGGCCCTGCTTTTCTGACTCTGTAGTGGCCGCCGGATACTTCCGACTGCTTCGGTCCTTCTTCCTGCAGGGAAGCAGCTGCTTTGTTATTCTCCGTCAGAGAGAAGCCGTCTTCATTCTTGATGAACCAGCCGGTCTTGAGATGATCGCCGCAGTTAGGACATAAGGCGAAACCTTCCAGGGGCAGTTCATTGGAATTTTCATTGACTGTCATATAGCCGCAGGTCGGGCAGTACATGCCTTTGTAGATATGATTGCGGCCGCTCTGGCGGTGCTGGAGTGCTTCCTCCTTCTCTTTTTCTTCCTGTTCACTCTTTTCTTCTTCCCTTTTCTCTTTCAGTTTCTTCAGTAATCCAAACATATTCATCCTCTTTTTACATGTTAAGTTTACCTGTTTTCACGACAGGTTATGTGAACATCAGCTGAACAGTTTACTGATCCAGGGCAAAGAAAGAATCTTCCCGTTCTGAATCAAATACATTGTTATATTCAAAGCAGTGATACATGTCCACCGCATCGTCTTTGATATCCTTGACGGAATCATAGAAATTGCCGTCCGCATCATAGCAGCCATACAGGGAAATAACCGGATATTTCTGATACAGCTCATAGAGATACTGCTGGTACGGTGTCTTTTCCAGATTTGCCGCATGCATGATCAGAGCAGACATGTAGTTGGCACTGATCTTATCGATATACTGATCCGGAATATCATAGTTGGCCCAGATGGCAAACGGCGTAATGTATTCCTTCATATCTGTTTCCGGAGTACCGGCATCCGGGAAGAACAGCATATCCGCACTGTCGCCAAGGCCCGGCTGATGGTCGCCATACATGACGATCATGGTCGGTTCATCGACTTTGCTGTAGTATGCGATCAGATCCTTATAGGCCTGATCCGACAGCTGCAGTAAAGACAGATAGTTCACAACGGTCGGATAGTAGCCGGACGCTTTAAGATCAAATGTCTTGGTCAGATCATCCGCATCCCCGTATCCGCCATGGTTCTGGTAAGTCACATTGAAGATGAACTGGGGACTGTCATTGTGATCCTGATACTGCTGTTCCAGAATCTCATAGTCCTGGGCGTCCGTCGGATAGCCATGGACTGTCTGAAGTCCGTCGAATGACTCCGCAAAGACGGTATTCTGGAAGCCGAGCTGTTTATAGGCAGTTCTGCGGTTCCAGTTGGTCGACTTGCCCAGATGAATCCCGGTGGTACTGTAATTCATGTTATTGAACACAGAGACAAGGGATGGTACGGAACGGTTCATATACATGTTGTAGGCATAAACACCAGCCTGAAAGAAGGCTGTGCTGTTGCCGGTCAGCGTTTCATATTCCGTATTGCATGTGCCGCCGCCCCGGACGGAAACATACATATTGCCCCGGATCGTATTGTCGAGATTCAGGAAATAATTGATTGCCCCATCCGCATAATCGGTTCCGCCAACATCCAGATCAGAGAAGGATTCATTCATGATGACAATCAGATTGACCGGGGTGATGCCGTCGGGGTCAACATCCGCCTTGGCATCTTTGCGCATCTTTTCAGCTGTTTTTTCCATCTTGGCAAGATCATAGCTGTCCGGCTTCTTCGGCCTGTCTTCCAGATACTGCCGGGTCAGACCCGTAAAGGTCAGGGCCAGACCATCCGTTTCATAGACGGAGAGCAGGTTCATATCCCACAGATAATACTGGCCGATGGAGCTGATGAATACAGCTACGCAGATGATCATGGCCGGATAGATCAGATAGTACTTGTTGATCTTTGAAATATCCTTCGGACACAGACAGAACGCAAAGTACAGCACAAAGCACATGATCAGAGCAATAACCATCGTATAGGTGATCGTATAGTCATAGTTGCTGGCAACATCCAAGGCCGTGCCGATGGCACTGAAGTCCCATGGCGCAATCGGCCGGTTGCGGTAAACCGTCACAAACGTATCAACAATACAGAAGATGATCCAGCCGAAATTACACCAGGCAACGGTCCCTGCCCTTCGCCGGAAGATCAGATACACAACCTTGTACAGTACGATCAGGATTGCCGCATTGAGCATGCGGTGTTCAATATCGATGTAGTAATAGCTGCCGATGATGAGCTCTCCCATGAAGAACACCCAGATCGGTATTGCTATTAACATGACCTCCCTGAGCGGAATGGCCACAATAAAATCAATATGCTTGGTGATCAGATCCGCCAGCAGCCAGCTGAACACCATGATCATGCCATAGATGAATACCCAGGCCGTTTTATGGAAATACTCAGTATCCTGGAACTGGAACCAGCCATCGGTTCCCTGGCTGGTGATGACGATCTTGCCCGTATCAGTAGAAATATCCAGACCGCTTGTCGATTTCAGAAATTCCGAAAAATGATCCGCATCATATGTTGCCAGTCTGAATGGGCCGAAGCTCACATCAATACTGTCAATGGTCATGGTCTTGAGATTCATCAGTTCCATGCGGATGGAATTGGTCACTAACGGGACCCGGTCCACAATGATGTCATCCGTTGCCAGCACCGAGTAATAGCTTTTATGCGATGTATAGCGGTAGTTGGTGAAGATCTCTTCTCCCCGGTCCGTATTGAAATGGGACAGAATGAACGTGCCGCCGTATGTACTGTCCATATTCACCTGCACTTTGATATGCGGTGAATAAAAAAGAAGAAACAGACTGGCAATCAGAAAAAACCAGGCCATTCTCTTGCGATAAATCTTTCCATTGAGTTTCTGAATCAGTTTCTTCATGAATTTCCCCTTCATCTGCTCAAAAAGCACAATCATTGTATCCCTTTTGTCTAAAACAGAGAGGATAAATTTTCATCAGCTTTTCATGCATGTCTAATTGCGGTTTCACTGTTCAAGGCGTATCATAATTAAGTATGCCCGTGTGATGGAATTGGTAGACGTAGGGGACTCAAAATCCCCCGGCAGCGATGCCGTGCCGGTTCGAGTCCGGCCACGGGCACGAAAAAAAGGTGTTTTCCCGCAAAGGAAAGCACCTTTTATTTACTGCTGCGTGAGCTTTGCGTATTCCCGCAGACCGGCATTGGACCAGCCTCTGAGCCGATCACACGGCATTGTATCCGTATAGACACTGAGCAGCTGTTCCAGCTGTCTGTCCTGTTCTGCATTCATCTCAGCCCCATACTGTTCGAGTAAAGCATGAACCCGGATGACTAGCAGTTCATTAATATAGCCAAGCCGCTGGAAAGCTCTTGTTTCTCCTAAGAGAATCTCAGCTGCACTTCTTTTCTGATCCGCAAGCTGCTGCAGGGCCCTGGCATACTTCTTCGGATCCTTCTGCAGTACCATTATCTTTTCTTCTTCCGCAAGAGAATAGACCGGCATTTCATCCAGTCTCATCCCTTTGAAGCTGTTCTCTCTTTCACAGGACTCCCCTTTGAATAACGTATCACCTGTACTTTTCAAAGAACTGTAGAATGCCATGAGGTTCTTTGCGGCGATGCTTTCATCCATACTTCCGGTATGCGTAAGGAAATCGGGATCCATATAGTAGCGCATGGATTCACTGACATGAGCCAGCAGGTTATCGACGGCATTGAAGGGATCACCGGCAGGCATGATGAGATCATTATGAATGACAAGGCTGCCGATATCGCCTGCTTCCCCTCTGCCATCATGCCTTACTTCATCATACGGATAGACATGATAGCTGGTCACCGCGCGCCGGGTGATCACAGCATAGCAGACAAAATCGCGCAGATGAAGCTTCGGCGCCTCTTTCAGCTTTTTATAATCCCGGTAGAGGGAATACATCTGACGCAGGCTCACGACCCCGTACAGGTTGGCCGAAGCACGGAAAAAAGCGTTGAGAAACGCTGCGTTTTCCTGGCTGAAGCCGGCATCCTTCAGATGCTTATCAATGGTTTTTACAGTATATGGTCTTGGATATGACATTTCTTCCTTCTTTCCGTTCTATTTTACCGTCTTATCAATAAAAATGCACACGCACAAGAAAAAGGCACAGGCCTCTTTGGACAGGTCCATGCCTTCTGTGCGGCAGATTTACTTTTCGCTCTTTGCCTTGGCTGCTGCGATCACCTGATCTGCGACATCCTTCGGCGCCTGCTGGTAGCGGTCAAAGGCAATGACATAAGAGCCTCTGCCCTGGGTCATGGAACGCAGTTCCGTCGCGTAGCTCAGCACTTCACGCATCGGCACTTCACCTTCAATCACCTGATCGCCATCTTCATTGGAGCTCATATCGAGGATCGCTCCTCTTCTCTTGGTCAGATCGCCGATCAGCGTACCGGTATAGTCTTCCGGGGCGGTAATGGTAATCTTTCCGATCGGTTCCAGAAGAACCGGCTTTGCCTTGGGCATGCCCTGTACATAGGCAAGTCTTGCGGCTTCCTTGAAGGCTGCTTCCTTGGAATCTACCGGATGATAGGATCCATCATACAGCGTAGCCTTGACACCGACTACCTTATAGCCGGCCAGAACACCATGGTTCATGCATTCTCTTAAGCCTGCCTCTACCGGCGGGAAGTACTGCTTCGGTACAGCACCGCCGAATACTTCTTCCGCAAAGACCATGTCTTCACTGTCGGTCGGCTCAAATCTCACCCATACATCGCCATACATGCCGGCGCCGCCATTCTGTTTCTTGTAGCGGCCCTGCTGCTCTGCCTTGCCGGTAATGGTTTCACGATACTGTACAGTAGGTTCCGTCAGATTGACATCCACCTTGTACTTTGCCTTCAGCTTGGCACAGACAAGAGAAGCGTGCTGGTCACCCACAACATACATGACCTGTTCATGGGTTTCTTCATTGTTGACAAGCTTCAGCGTACCGTCTTCCTGTTCCATATTGCGGATGCCGACAGACATCTTGTCTTCATCTGCCTTGGTCTTGGGCCATACGGCAAAGCCGAGCATCGGCTGCGGATAGGCAATCGGCGGATAGGTGACAACTCTGGAACGGGTGCACAGCGTATCATTGGTCTGGGTCTGTGAAAGCTTGACTACAGCACCGATATCACCGGTGAACAGTTTGCCAAGGCCCAGCTGGAACTTGCCGTTGATGGCATAGATCTGAGAGATCTTTTCCGTGCAGTCCTTATTGGCATTGTAGACTTCACTGTCCGAGTTCATGACGCCGGATAATACCTTCAGGAAAGAGATCTTGCCGACAAACGGGTCGATCACCGTCTTGAAGACAAAGGCAGAGAGTGCTTCATTCTCGTTTGTTTCCATTTCGATGGAATCGCCTCTGGCACTGACCGCATGAATATGTCCCTTCTCAGCATAGCTCGGGAAGTATTCCGTAATAAGATCCAGCAGTCTTTCAATGCCGGTCTGATCCACGGCAGCACCGCAGTAGATCGGTCTGATATCACCAGAGCGCACCCCGATTCTCAAGCCCTTTGCGACTTCATGTTCTTCAAACTTCTGGCCGTCAGAGAACTTCTCCAGCAGCTCATCATCCGTCATGGCAATGGCTTCAGCGATCTCGTCATAGTATTCTTCTGCCTTATCCTTCAGATCATCCGGTACTTCCTTCGCATTTTCACGGTCATTGTAATACCATGCCTTCTGACGCAGGATATTGACGGAACCGACAATCTTTCCGCCTTCATAGATCGGCATTTCAAACGGGAAGACCGAATTGCCGAACTTGTCACGCAAAGATGCGACAACCGCATCAAAGTCCGCATTTTCATCATCCATCTTATTGATGAAGAAGATAGTCGGCAGATGACGCCTGCCGGCTTCCTTCCAGGCTCTTTCCGTACCGGCTTCAACGCCTTCCTTACCATTTACCACAATCAGCGCATTATCGCCTACGGCAAGACCTGTGGCTTCTTCACCGGCATAGTCCATATAGCCTGGTGTATCAATGAAGTTGATCTTCTTATTGCGCCATTCAATCGGAGCCAGATGCATATAGCAGGATGTTCCTCTTCTGCCCTCTTCCACATCGAAATCCAGCGCACTTGTACCATCGCTGTTCTTGCCGAACTTATCGATGCGCTTGGTAAAGTACATGGCTGCTTCAATCACAGCTGTCTTACCGGCACCGGAATGGCCAAGCACAACTACGTTGCGTACTTCATTCGCTAAATAATCCTTCATGATACACGCCCCTTACTTCAGCAGATCCTTCAGATCCGCCAGGCATTCCTTACGGACATAATGGATGGCCATATTGCCGTCATAGTCTTTCAGTGTCTTATCTGCACCATGGGCAAGAAGATATTTAACCAGTTCAGGATAGCCGATATAAGCTGCTCTCATCAAAGCTGTGCAGCCTCTGCCATCCGCCGCATTGACATCCGCACCGGATTCAATCAGGAAAGCAATGATATCACTCTTATAGGCATTGACAGCTTCCATTAAAGCTGTTCTGCCCTGTTCATCTGTCGCATTGACATCCGCACCCTTGGAGATCAGATACTTCACGGTATCTGTTTCACCTAACAAAGATGCTCTCATCAGGGCTGTTCTGCCCTTGTTATCATGGGAGTTTACATCTGCTCCGGCATGTATCAGCATGCGGCAGATCTCAACATGTCCCTTCTTGGCAGCGCCCATTAATGCTGTCTTATTGTTCTTATCACGGGCACGGGGATTAGCGCCATTGTCCAGCAGAAAGCGGACAATGTCCTCGTAGCCGCGCTTGGCACTGCGCATCAGAGCTGTACGGCCATCGCCATTGGCAATGTTCACATCAGCTCCCTTCGATACTTCTGCACATACCTTGGCAAAGTCGCCGCTGGCGGCCGCATCGAAGAATTCCTGGTTTGTCTGATCCATAATGATTTCCTCCTGTATTTCTCAAACAAGTACAAAAAAGATGGAAGCTGCTTCCATCTTAAAAATACTTTTCGAAACCGCGCACAGACGCACCTAAAACAGTACCAACGACTCCTTCTGATTCTTCAAAAAATACAAAATCATCTGTGTAAACCATGATGTTTGTCTCCTGTTTCTAATTGTGCATTTCTGTGCTGTTCTGTTACCACTATTATATCGAAAACAGGATATGGTGCAAGCACTCATGATGAATATCTGATCTGTTTTTTGCATTTTCCGCAAAGCGCTTTCATCCTTTCAGAAAGGCATCATACTTCTGCCACTCCGGCATATAGTAATCGATGATAGCATAGAAGTCAGGCCCGTGATTGTCCTGCAGGAAATGGGCATATTCATGCAGAATCACATAATCCATACTGCCTTCCGGATAATGCATGAGCCGCACGCTTAAGGAAATATGATGATGGGCCGGCGTACAGGAGCCCCATCTTGAAGTCATGTATTTGATGGTGATGCGGGGCGGCATAATACCGTTAGCCAGACAGATTCTGCGGTCCCACTGCTTTCTTTTCTCCTTGACCATTTCCGCCATGATGGCCGCACTTTTCTGATAGAACAACGCTTCCGCAAGATCCGGATTCCAGGCAGGCATATGAAAGATAATCTCATGATCCCGAAGGATCATCTCCTTTTTACTGCTCTGTTCAAACCGGACCGGCATGGCTTTTCCCATGAACATGGCGGTCTTTCCATCTCTTCCCGTCAATGTACTGGCTTCTCTTTTTTCACTTTTCCTCTGTGCCGCATTGATCCAGTCCAGACGGCTTCTGATAAAGGAAACAATCTGTTCATCACTAACACCCCAGGGACTGCTCACCCTGAGACTGCCATCCTCATTCACTCTCAGATACACCGAACGGATCCGTTTATATGTGATATGAACCGGATAGGTTCTCCCGTCAGCTGTTATTTCCAGTGTTCTCTCCATGATTCATTTGAAAGCTATGTCCTTTCCTGTCATAGTCTTCCAGAAAGCTGTGCAGCTGTCCATCTGCCTTATAGCCCGGGAAGCTTTCAATCCGGACCGCATGCAGAGCACGGAAGATATTGTCTTCGATCTCCGGATTGGTTTCTTTGAGACGTTTCAATAATTCTTTGACTTCCCGGCGCTTGGAGGTGCCGACGCCTCTTTCATCAATCGTGCTGTTTTCCGTAAACCGGCAGGCACACTGAATGAAGGAAAGGCCGTTGGCATTACTCCAGGCAATGATATCCTCTTCCTTGATGCAGTACATGGGGCGGATCAGCTCCATGCCGTCAAAGTTTTCACTGTGGGACTTGGGGATGATCGTCTCAAGCTTGGAGGAATAGAACATGGACATGACTGTTGTTTCTATTGCATCATTGAGATGATGGCCTAAAGCGATTTTATTGCAGCCAAGTTCCTTTGCCTTGTTGTACAAATGCCCTCTTCTCATACGCGCACACAGATAGCAGGAGCCATGACTCTGATGTTCTGCTACGGCAAAGATATTGGTTTCAAAGATGGTCAGCGGCAGTCCCAGGGCAGCCGCATTCTCCTCGATCTTTTTCCGGTTGGCTTCGTTGTAGCCGGGATCCATCATCAGATACACGCATTCAAAATTCTTCAGATGATATTTCTGATACATCTGCATCAGCTTTGCCATACACATGGAGTCCTTGCCCCCGGAAATACATACGGCAATCCGGTCGCCATCCTGAATCAGTTCATACTTTCCAACGGCAATCTGGAATTTTGACCACAGCTGTCTTCTGTAGGTTGTTGTCATGCTGTGTTCGATTGCCTGTGCCCGTGTCATTTCTTTCATATTCATCTCCATAAAACAAAAACCGCAGTTGCCTGCGGTTTTCTACATGGGGCGACTATAGGGACTCGAACCCTAGAGTGCTGGAGCCACAATCCAGTGTGTTAACCAACTTCACCATAGCCGCCATGTGCAGGTATTATTCTATCAGAACTGCAGAATAACGCAAGCACTATTTTGATTTTTTCCTCATTCCAGTATTTCGATCTGATTCTGTTCCATCAGAGACCGCAGATACTGTACCGCCTGTGAATCTTCTTTCACCTTTCCTTCTGCTTCACTGTATGAACTGTCAGCAGTAGAAAAGATACGGATCTCACCGGCTGTTTCTGCCATAGTCAATAGATCAATGTCCTTCTGGTTTACGGCAAAGGAAACAAGATACGGCGTTCCGCTGTCTGCATCATCCATGTTCTTTCCCTGATGGTCCTGCAGGGAAATAATCCTGACATGTTCCAGAAGACATCCGGACAGCGGTGACCCATCATTGTTCTTCAGATTCACATACAGATCCACCCGCTGTCCGCCGCTCAGTACAGAAAGATCATTGTATGCCCCGTTCATCGTATAGACTGCCTGCCCTTCCTGAAGCTGCAGAGATGGCTGATCGGGCAGATCCTTCTCTTCTTTGAGCATAGCAGCATAGAATGGCGAACCGGCCGGTATGAAAGAGCGGATATCAGTATACAGACCGATCAGATCGGATGCTTTCGTATAGGTGCCGCTTAAAAGATAAGCCTTGGGCACTTCCACCATGACAATATCTTCTGCCCGGATTTTCGTGCGCGGTGAAATGTCATGCGCAGCTGCTGCTGTCTTTACTAAATCCAGCCTGCGCTCGATGTACATACTGACTGCCTGATAGATGGCAAAACATAATACACATATGGCAGTGATGATCCACAGGATTTTTCTGATGATGACTTTCATAAAGGTCCTCCTGCTTTTTATATATGCAGAAAGAAACTCTCCTCCATGAAAAAAAACCTGTTTCCTTTGACAGAAACAGGTTTGAAACGATCAGAGATCGTGTTCTTTCATGTATTCCTTGATCTTGGCTCTCTGTTCAGGTTTGCAGGGCTTGCAGTCATCAATACTGGAAGTACCTGCGACAAGTGCATCAGCCATACCGGAGCAGCCAGGGTTGCCGCAGCCGCCGCAGTTGTAGCCCGGCAGCATTTCCAGCAGATCCTTGACTCTTGTGTCCTCATCTACATGGAGCTTTGTACCGGCAAAGCCCAGCAGGAAGCCGATGACACCGCCTAACAGCAGCATCATGATCAGTGCTTTAACGATCGTCATCTTTCTTCAGTTCCTCCTCGATCTTATTCATCATATCAGTGCGCAGTGTGCAGTCCCGGATACCGCATCCTTTACAGTCAGGGGTGAGATTCTCACAACCCTTTGGTACCGGTGTTTTTTTATTCATGCGGTAGGACCACAGAACAAGCAGAAACAGACCGACAACAAGCGCAAGTCCGATGAAAATTCTCATATATCAGACAAGACCTGCCAGAGAACCGAATGCGATTGCCATAATACCGGCAATGACAAAGGCGATCGGGTTGCCCTGGAAAGGCTTCGGGATATCATTGGCCTGCAGCTTTGTACGGATGGTAGCAAAGATGACCAGCATCAGCATGAAGCCCGCAGGTACGGCAATGGAGTTGACCATTGTTTCGATCAGAGTGTAGTTCTGCGTGATGTTATCCATGGCAACATAGAGAACGGTGCAGTTTGTTGTGATCAAAGGAAGATAAATACCTAACTGCTTGTACAGTTTCGGATTGCTCTTCTTGATGAACATCTCAACCAGCTGAACGAATGCCGCAATCAGCAGGATGAAGCAGATCAGTTCCATGTACTCCATCTTCAGCGGTACCAGTACGCCATAGTACAGGCACCAGGAGAGAACAGAAGCACAGAAGATAACGAAGATAACGGCTAAGCCCATGCCCATGGCAGAATCCAGATGCGTGGAAACACCCATGAACGGACACATACCCAGGAACTTTGTCAGGATGATGTTGTTGATCAGCATGGCACTGATGAACAGTGTAAACAGATTCATGATTACTTGGCCTCCTTCTTAGCCGGCTTGTTCTGGCTCTCCTTGTAGATGGCAACTAATGCCGCAAGAGTAGCGAATGTGAAGAATGCGCCGGTCTGTGATGTGAAGATACCCATCTCAAATCCCTTCGGAAGCAGACGGATACTGAAGATGGTTGCGTTTGTAAACGGGTTTGTCATGCTCAGAACGCCTGTGCCGAGAATCTGACGGATCAAAGACATGGCAAGCAGTGAACATGTATAGGCAAGGCCCATCTGCAGACCATCAAGGGCGGAAGCACCTACCGGATTCTGGCAGGCAAAGGCTTCAGCACGGCCCAGGATGATACAGTTGACAACAATCAGATCCAGGAAAGCACCCAGGCTTGCGTACAGATCTGCTGTGTAGGCATGCATGAACATTTCAACAATCGTAACAAGAGTTGCGATGATGACAATGTATACCGGAATATGAACATCATCCGGTGTGATTTTGGCAACGATGGATACCAGAACATTGGAACAGATCAGAACCGCTGTAACCGCAAGTCCCATACCCAGGGCATTGTTCAGGCTGGTGGAAATAGCCAGGGTGGAACAGATACCGAGATACAGACTGAAGACAGGGTTGTTCAGAATCAGATTCTTGCCGAAACTGTTTTTCTTCTTTTCACTCATTTCTTCTTTCCTCCTCACTCAGATACCTTATCCAGCATGGCCTGAGCAGCCTTGATGCCGTCTCTGACCGCTGTAGAGGTCAGGGTAGCACCGGACTTCATCGGAATATCATCACTGGTGGAGATACCGACATACTTGCTTGCCCAGTCCTTATCGAATACGGTGGAACCGATGCCGTTTGTTTCATTCTGCTCAAGGGCCATGAAACCGGCAATCTTGCCATCCTTGTCAAAGCCTACCATGAAGGTCAGGCCGGAGGAGTTATAGCCGGTGCCATGCACAGTGAAGATCGTGCCTTCACCCTTGGCAACATAAATGGCATCAATCAGACCGGACTGATCATCCTTGAGATAGGTGTCACTGACATCCTCGAACTGACCATCCGGGAAAATAACTTCCAGGTTCTCTTTTACCTTGGCCAGATTGTTTTCGGCAATGACCGGAGCAGTAATGCTGTTGACTAAAGAAAGCAGCAGTCCGCACACTGCACACAGTATGCCAAGGAGAACCATCTTATACGTACTGGAATCACGATTCATATGTGTCTCTCCTCCTTACTTCGCATCTGCCTGTAAAGCAGCCTGAACCATGGAAGCGATACTCTTGGAAGTATAGGTAGCACCCGTAGTGATATCTACACTGCTGTCAAGATCCGCACCTTCATATGCAGCCAAAGCATCATCCTTGGCGGCATTGTCGCCGACACCCTTTGTATCGCCGAACTTTGTCACCTTCACAGAAGCAACCTTGCCATCCTTAACAGTAACTTCAGCTTCATTGGCAGATTCACCTTCTGGTGCATCCTTGCTTAATAAACCGAAGCCCTTAGCTGTGCAGGCATAGACACCATCGCCCTTTTCCTCACAGGATGCCTCATTCTCAGAGAAATCACTGCTGAGGGTCAGATCGCTGCTGTCGGAAGCCGCCGCGGTTGTTTCTGCTGTAGAAGCTGCTGTGGAAGAAACATCTTCTCCAGCTGAGACATGCATTGTGCCGCCTAAAGCAATGGCAATCACAACACAGACAAGGCAGACAATCCAGGTTCTCTTCTGCATGCGCTTGAAGTCCTTGATCTGAGAACCATCCATAGCCAGTTCAATTGCCGGTGTCAGCATATTCATTAACAGAACGGAATACAGCGCACCATCCGGCAGATTGGCTCTCCATCTGATGGTTAAAGTCAGGCAGGCTGCACCGACCGCAAAGATCACTCTGCCTGCCTTGGTAACAGGACTTGTGACCGGATCGGTTAACATGAATACGGCTAAGAATACCGTGCCGCCGCTTAACAGGTTGAAGAAGGCAAACCATACGCCGTCTCCATTGAAAAGACCTGCAAACAGAGAAACAACAAATACTGTAAACAGATATACCGCGGTTGTCTCCCAGTCAATATCCTTTCTCAAAACTAAGAACAGATAGCATAACAGCAGCAGGATCACGGAAGTACCGCCGATAACAGCGGTATAGTTTCCAGTCAGCATGCCGGCCCAGCCATGGAACTGACCAAGCCAGGTGCTGAAGGAAGAACCATTCATGATCCAGCCGGCAGACTTCATGGTTGCCATCGGTGTAGCACCGGTAGTGAAGTCGGCTGCTGTAGAAGAAGCGAAGCTGTTCATGATGATCGCTTCACCAAAGGCAGCCGGGTTGAAGATATTCTGACCGAAGCCGCCAAATACGAGCTTGCCGAAGACAATGGCAAGAATCGTAGCGATGATGACAGCGTAGTAGGATACGGAAATCTTGGTGATTTCAACAAGGATCAGAGCTGTAACCCATCCATAGGAATGCTTCAGCCCTTCCCTGACATCCTGCTTTCTGATCCTGAAGTAGCAGGCTTCTGTGCATAATGCCGCAATCACGGCAAATACTGCCATTAAGACAACTCTGATACCGTATGCTGCACCATAGCTGACGCCATACCATACCGCTGAAAACAGCAGTACGGCAAGCAGACATACAGTGAGATCACGCATGATCTCAGATGTGGATTTAGCGTCCCGGTAGTTCGGGGACGGATGGAATGAAAGCTTCATTACTTCTTACCCCCTTTCGCTGCCTTGGCTGCCGCCATCTTGGCCTGCAGCTGGATGTAGCGCTTGCCCTGACGGACGTTTTCCGTAACAGAGATTTTAGAAGGACATACATATGTGCACATGCCGCATTCAATGCAGTCCATGACATGCAGCTTATCCAGTGCATCCTTATCCTTCAGCTTGGCTGCTGCCGCAATGCGTACCGGTTCAAGACCGGCCGGGCAGCTCTCCGTGCATCTGCCGCATCTCAGGCATGCCACTTCTTCCAGCGGCTGGTTCTTGAGAACGGTCAGGCCGTTATTCTGCGGTGCAATGGCAAATTCATCCTTGGTGATGGTTCTGCCCATCATAGGACCGCCGGCAATCAGATAGACATCTTCTGATGTATAGCCGCCGCAGGCATCAATAATGTCATGGGCAGTTGTACCCACCGGCACATAGACATTCTGCGGATTGGCCACACCATCACCGGATACCGTGACATATTTATGGGTAATCGGCATGCTGTTCTTCAGTGCATTGCCGAAGGCAATAGCTGTTGTGGCATTGTTGACAATACAGCCGGCTTCAATCGGCAGCTTGTCATAGCGCTTGCCTACTACCTGATAGACCAGTGTTCTTTCCCAGCCCATCGGGTACACATTCGGTACAATACGGATCTCAACACCCGTACCGTTGAATGTTTCCTTCAGTGCGGCAATCTGCTTTACCTTGTCTTCCTTGATGGCAACACAGGCATGCTTTGCCTTGGCAAGCTTCCAGAAACCCAGCACACCAACCTTGAGCAGATCCATGTTTGCTTCAATATTCTTGTAGTCAGCGGTCAGATACGGCTCACATTCAACTGCATTGATAATGAGCATATCCACATTTTCCGGCTTCATGTACTTCACATAAGTCGGGAAACCGGCACCGCCTAAACCAAGCATACCGGCATTCTTGCAGAAGTCATGCAGTTCTTCCCAGCTGGCCTTTTCATAATCCAGCGGCGCAAACGGCTTTTCTTCCGTGTACTTGTGATCATTCTGGATCACCAGATGGTCAGCCGGTGTAAGACTGGAAGTCATCCGCTTTTCAATTCCTGTTACCGTTCCGGAAACAGAAGAGAACAGCGGAAGATAAAAGTGGTCGTTACGTTCAGCGACTTTTGTTCCGACTTTGACATCATCACCTACCTGAACACAGGGTGTGCACTTGGCATTTCCATTGACAAGCGGAATATATACAACATCCGGGTCAATGGATCTGTTTACAGGTGCATTCAGTGTTAAGTCCTTATGTCCGTTGAGATGACGGTGCATCGGTCCTGTTAACAGTGACATACTTTCAGATCCTTTCCCTTAAACAAAAACACTGTAATTATACCACTTCAGAAATGATTGCAACCCGTAATACGGCCTCGTGAACTACGTTTCATGTGATTTGCCTATGATTTTTCTCTTCCTATATGATGATCAGCTCTCCACTATAAATATTCATCTGTCAGACCTTGTGCTATAATCGCAGACATGAAGAAAGAAATCATGACATTATGCTGTCTGTCCCTGGCCCTTGCCGGGTGTGCAGGAAAAACTTCTGCCCCTTCTGACAGCTCTGATACCACACTTTATTCCAACGTCTCAACCGATGCCGGCTTCGATACTGTCTTCTATTACCAGGAATACAACGATGATCGAACCGCCAGTGAGAACCACTTCAATGAAGCCGTTTCCCTTTTCACCCACTACAATGACCTCTTTGATATCTACAACACATATGACGGTCTGAACAACCTCAAGACGATCAATGACAATGCCGGTGTACAGCCGGTCAAAGTCGATCCGGATATCATTGACATGCTCAATATGGCAAAACAGTTCTATACATGGAGTGAAGGAGAGTTTGACATTACCATCGGCTCCCTGCTGAATGTATGGCATACCTACCGGGAGGAAGGCATCAAGCTCAATGAGGAAGGAAAGAAAGGTAAAGTGCCTTCTGAAGCAGAACTGAGTGAAGCCGCTGTTCATAAAGGATGGGATCATGTTCAGATTGATGCGGATGCCGATACGGTATACATCGATGATTCTTCCATCTCACTGGATGTCGGCGGCATTGCCAAGGGCTATGCCACGGAAAAGATTGCAGAAACACTCGAAAAGGAATCAGATATCGGCACAGTCGCCATCAATGCCGGCGGCAACAACCGCACGATCGGCACCAAACCGGACGGTACCGACTGGAATGTACGCATTCAGAATCCGGACGGCGGCGATAAACTAATCATTGTCTCCGAACCCGGTTCAAAATCCTTTGTCACTTCCGGCGACTATGAACGCTACTATGAAGCGGAAGACGGCAAACGCTACCACCACATCATCGATCCGGAAACGGACTTTCCTTCCACCTATTACCGTTCCGTCTCCATCATCACCGAAGACTCCGGCGCGGCTGACTGTCTGTCCACCACCCTGTTCACCCTGTCCATGGAAGAAGGACAGAAAGTGCTGGATGCCTATGAAAAGCAGACCGGCATTCATGCGGATGCCATCTGGGTCATGAATAAAGATCAGAAAGCCGACGGCCCTAACGAAAAAAAGCAGATGGATTATTACATCTGCTATACCGACGGTCTGAAAGACCATATCACATGGGAATAATTCCCATGTTTTTTTATTGATCTGCCGGCAGTTCCTTCAGAAAAACATAGCAGAACGGAATGGAAAGCAGGGAAGCCAGGGTATCGGATACCGCCTGGGCATATTCCAGTCCCTTTAATTGAAACAATGCAGTCAGAATCAGGATGGAGGGAATCAGCAGCAGGCCGGAGCGCAGCGCTGCCAAAAAGGAAGCTGTCTTTGCTCTGCCGATCGACTGAAACAGCATATTGCCCAGAATGCTTAACGGCAGAAAGACAAGGGAAAAACTGCGGATCCGCATGGCCGGTGTGCCGATGGCAATAACCGCCGGATCATCGCGGAACACCTTCACAAGCGGCGCTGCCGCCGCAAACCCGATGATGCCGCACACAAGCATCAGAATTTCCGAAAGCTTCAGAGAAAACAGAAACCCATCCTTCACCCGGGAATACTTCTTTGCCCCGTAATTGAAAGCAGATACCGGCTGAAATCCCTGGCCGATCCCGATGGATACCGCAAACAGGAACATCATGATCCGGTTGACAATGGAAATCGCGGCTACCGCTTCATCCCCAAACTGACCGGCCGCCCCATTCAGTACCATGGTGGATACCGCATTCAGACCCTGGCGCATGAGGGAAGGAAAGCCAACCGCAATAATGCCGGTGACAATGTCCTTTTGCAGGGTGAAATAGCGTGGTGACAGAGAACTTCTGGTCTGTTCGGTGAAATAGGGCACCATCAGAATAAACAGACTGATGTACTGGGTTACCATGGTAGAAAGACCGGCACCGCCGATGCCCATATGAAACACATTGATGAGCAGTGCATCCCCGAAGATATTGAGAATACCGCCGGAAGTCAGACCGATCATGGCATAGAAGGCACGGCCTTCATAGCGCAGAATATTATTGAGCACACAGCTTGCCGTAAAGGCAGGACCGGCCAGAAGAATATACATGCCATAGATTCTGGCATACGGCAGGATGGTCCTGGTTGCCCCTAATAAACGCATGAACGGATCGAGAAAGCATAAGCCAAGTATGGCAATCACAACCCCTGTCACTAATGACAGATAGAAGCTGTCCGAGCTGTACACCCTGGCCCCTTCCACATCCTTTGCGCCCAAATGTCTTGAAATATGCGATCCCGCCCCATGACCGAACATGAAGCCGAACGCCTGCAGCACAGCCATCAGACCGAACACGACACCTACGGCAGCCGAAGCACTTGTACCGATCGTACTGACAAAATACGTATCTGCCAGGTTGTATATGCTTGTGACCAGCATGGAAATAATGGTCGGAATGGCCAGTGACACAATCAGAGAAGGTATGGGAGTAGCAGTCATGTGTCGATACTGTTCTTCCTGCGTCATTTTCTGCATGGCCCTATTATAAAAGATATGAAAAAATTGTGTAAATTTTATACTTCTTCCACCATGTGCTGATACAGCTGATTAAGCGGTACTTCTTCCTTATCATTTTCGTGCAGCCGGATCAGCACATGCATCTGGGCCAGTGTCAGGTTCATCTGCTCCAGATCCGCATTGGCACGGCTGTACATCAGATCGTTGATTTTCTTGAGCATCATGGGAATGGTCATCTCTTCCATGTTTTTTTCTCCCTGCAGCAGTATTTATTATGCCAATGGATCACATGCTGTTGATATTCTGGCTATTTTTCCCTTCATACGAAAAAAGGACATCCACAACGGGATGCCCTTCACAAATGGCTTTCAGCCATTACTTACCAAAACAGATATTTCTGTGATTCATGATTCTGATACTGCCATTGAGTTCGTCTTTTTTGAGATCCTGATACTCCATCTCAGTCATGTACTCACAAATCACAGAACAGTCTGTTTCGTACATAACATAAACTGTGTTATTCATACGAATATTCTTATATTTCCTTTCTGTGTAAGTACACTGTTAATATAACGGAAATCACACGGTAATGCAAATGAGATGCAGTTTTCCCAAAATCTCACACAATCCTGTCAGAAAAAGAAAAAGAACATTACTGTTCTTCCTCTTCATCCAGATCTTCAAAGTCATTCAGGAAATCTCTGAGCTCTCTGAGTTCATCCAGCGTCAGCGTGATTCCCTTGCCCATTCTTCTTTCACCGGCCGTGTTCTCACTCCAGTTGCGCAGATCATAGACCGGATCCGCATCATTGAAGGATACCAGATTCAGCTCTTTTGTATAAACCGTACCGGTACGCGCTTCTCTTCTGCTCAGCGTTGCGAAGTTCTGTTCCAGATCATAATGAAATTCACTGTTTGCCATATTTTCTCCTACATTGCATTCAAAAAGAACCAGCCGACAAGCACCAGGCCGACCGCAATCAGTCCAACAGCCGCTGCCATAACAATTTTCTTCTCTTTCAGTCTGCTGATCAGAAGCCCTGCTCCGCTCAATACCATGGCGGAACCGGCCGCATTGACAATTTCCATTCTGCGGAATGCCTGATCGCTGAACGTTACAGACTCATTGACCTGGCTGCCCTTGGCCTGCAAATAATAGATGATATCACAGGCCAGAAAGAGAATGCACATGATCACGGCATTCAAAGAGCCGGTCGGTTTCTTTTCTTCAGGCTTCATGTTCTTCCTTCTTTCTATCATAGAAAGCGTGGTAGATCGCTTTCAGTCTATCATCAGCCCAATCCGGAATACCATCATATACTTTCCGGATCAGTGTTTCCGGTTCACTGTTCAAAAGCTGCATTCTGCCATCCAGATAATAGATTGTATTCTGCAGACGCAGTCCTCTGCCGCTCTGTATGGATACCATCGGCTTTTTACCGTTCTGATTGACAATGGAAGCATATCTGCATTCCACAAAACAGCATATATTCCGCATGGAGTCCTCTACCGCGGCACTGCGTTCAATACGGTGGACAAGCTTTGCCATGCTTTCGGGGGTAATAATCTTATTCATTCTATTCCTCCTTCTTTACCTGCAAGTATACACGATTCACGCCTGTTTGAAATATTTCTATGCTCTTCTGAATCTTCTTTTAACCGCATTATAGCCCCGGTTAAGCCACAGAATGCACCAGAGCACAAAGCGCATGACCGGCAGCACCAGCAGAAGAAACAGGATCAGAATCAGAATGGCTTTCATGGAAAGCACATGCAGATTCAGCAGATCAAAGCAGATATAAACGGCAAATATACTGACCACCGCCATACTGATGAAGATGGCTGCTCTGTACTTGTTCCATGGCCGGCAGGCCTGTGACAGAACAAGAAGACCTACCACAAAAGCAGCATAGACCGCCATCGTATTGATCTGTCCGTTCTTCAGGCCGAATACATTGGCATAGAAGATGAGTCCTCCGACAACAAGCAGCTCCGTAATACCGCCCGGAAAAGCCCGATAGAGCACATTGGGCAGGAAGCGGCCGGTGATGCGGCCGTCATTTGGCTGCATGGCCAGGAAGAAGCCGGGAATACCGATGGTCAAAGAGGAGATGAATGACAGCTGCAGCGGCTGCAGCGGATAGCTCAGCGATAAAAGCACACAGAGTACACTCAGACCGATGGAGAAAATATTCTTGGACAGAAACAGCATGGCACTGCGTTCAATGTTGTTGATGACTCTTCTGCCTTCCAGCACAATGTCAGGCACTGCCGCAAAATCAGAATCCAGCAGGACAAGCTGGGCAATCTGACTGGCCGCATCTGAACCGCTGGCCATGGCAATACCGCAGTCTGCTTCCTTCAATGCCAGCACATCATTCACGCCGTCTCCGGTCATTGCCACATGATGTTTCTTTGCCTGTAAGGCAAGCACCATTTTCTTTTTCTGTTCCGGGGTTGTCCGGCCGAATACCGTATATTTCTCTACTGCTTCCGCAATGGCATCATCATTCTTCAGGGTTGAGCTGTCTACATAGTTCTCTGCCCCTTCAATATTGACCGATGCCGCAATCCGGCTGACAGTCTCAGGATCATCACCGGAGATGACTTTCACATTAACGCCCTGTTTCTTAAAGTAGGCAAATGTTTCCGGTGCACTCTTTCTTACATTATTGCGGATCACGATCAGACAAAGCGGTTCAAGATCCTCTACTCTTTGCCCTTCTGTGACCTGTCTGCTTGTTCCGGCTAACAGCACGCGGAATCCTTCCCTTGCATACTGCTGTACCTTCGGGGCAGTTTCACGATAATGTGTACCGGCAATAAACTGCGGTGCTCCCAGCACATACCACTTTCCATTGAGCTGGCAGGCAGAATACTTCACCGTTGAATTGAACGGAATTGTCTCGCCTGTGACATCATATGGTCTTGGATGGCTGAACTCCTGCAGTGCTTTCAGGGTATCATTGGGCGTCTGAAATGCGCCGGCAAAAGAGCCAAGCAGCTGTTTCATCTCTTCTTCCGGCATGCTTTCATCCAGCATTTCCAGCTTTTCCACATGCATGCCCGGTTCTGTAATCGTACCGGTCTTATCCACGCATAATGTATCAATCCGGGCCAGTGTCTCTACACAGTTGAGATCTCTGACCAGCACTTTTTTCTGCGTCAGCCTGAGAACCGAAGCCGCCAGAGCCACACTGGTCAATAAATACAGACCTTCCGGTATCATGCCGACAAGGGCTGCCACCATGGACTCAATGGAATCAGAATACGAATTGCCAAGGACAAAATACTCGTTGTAATACAGCAGGATGCCAACCGGAATCAGCAGAATGCCGATCACCCGGATCAGTTTATCAAGAGATGCCATCATGTCGCTCTTGGCTGTTTTGACATTGGTAGTCGCTTCTTCAGCTAAGCGTGAAGCATAGGATTCATCCCCGACGGCCGTCAGCCTTGCGATGGCATCACCAGAGGTACATACCGATCCGGAATGCAGTTCTCCGCCGACCCCTCTTTCAATATCATCCTCTTCACCGGTCAGCAGTGATTCATTGACCTTGATCTTTCCTTCTAGCACTACCGCATCAGCCGGAATCTGCATGCCCCCGTGAATCTTCACCACGTCATCCCTGACCAGTTCAGAAGAAGGAATCTCCTTTTCTCCCTCGGCCCGGATGACGGTGACTTTCTTTTCTGCCAGGATCGTCAGCTGGTCAACCGCCCGCTTGGAGCGGATCTGCTGGATGATGCCGATCAGAGCATTGGCAATAACCACCAGCATGAAGCTCATCTGCAGGAATTTTCCGGCAATGATGAGCAGGATGGCAAGAATGACAAATATGATGTTGAAATACGTCAGCAGGTTATCTCTGATAATCTGCTTTTCTGTTTTCGTACCGCTCTTGGCGGGGGTATTGACAAGGCCGTGTCTGCGCCGGCTTTCCACTTCCGCTTCATTCAGGCCTCTTTTTTCAATTTCTTCGTTTATTTCCTGCATGTTTCACCTTATGTATGTCTCATTGTAGAAAAACAGCGATGTGAATGCAAACAATGTCATACACTTATGGCAAATGGTATAATACCCGCATGAGAAGATGTAAAGAAACGAAAATCAAGGCACCGGATGCACTCAATAACCTGCTGAACCAGAGAAGACTGCCCTTAAGTGAGGAAGGAGAGGAAAAGACTCTGCATGAGCTCGGCATCCTGCTGTCGACCTACCAGGGCTATGCGGCAGCGGTTCATCTGCCTGCCTCAGTCAGGAATGAAATGGAAGTATCTCCAGAAGAGATTGAAATGATCGATCTGCTGGAAGGAGAGGATGAGAAGTATCTGCCTGTGTTTACGGACAGTCAGGCAATGGATGAGGCACCGTTTGATGTCAGAGAGAATACGGTACTGTTCTATTGTGATGTGGTGGATCTGCATTCCCTTCTGACCCGCAGCCACGCGGATGCCATCGTCCTCAATCCCGGCCGGGATGATCTCTTTCTTTCCGCAAACCTGCTGGAAAACATGATCCGCATGGATCCGAAAAACAATCCCCGTCAATACAGCTGATATGCAGGAAAACTGCATATTTTTTATTACGATCATAAATAAAAGAGAACCTTCCGGTTCTCTTCATGAAGTCTGCCAGAGTTCATTCAGATCATTGCGCATGGCCGCAACCTGTTCCCCTGTGCAGACAATTTTGCCTTTGCGTATGCTGATATAGCCTGCTTCCTTGAGACGGGCCACATTGCGGTTGATGGTCTTAATGCAGAAACCGATGTTCTCCGCCAGTTCCTGACGGCTTTTATGCACGATCATTTCATCGGTGCAGCCATAACGTTCATAGCGTTCAGTCAGATACAGCATCAGCCGGCTGCGGCAGTCGACCAGCATCTTTGCCCTGTTCTTTTTTGTCTGTACAACAAGCGTATGCATCAGATCATGCGTGCGGATCATCAGCGCATGCGGATCCCGGTTCAGCCATGACAGATAGACATCCGCCGGCATTACCCAGAACCAGCAGTCTTCAAGAGCCTGCAGAGATACCGTGTAATTATTGATGCCGGCCAGACATTCATAATCCCCGAGCACCGTTCCTTCATCAAACTCACGGAAGGAAAACACTCTGCCATATCCGACAAAGTCTATGCCTTCCACTCTGCCGGAAAGAAGAATATAAATGAAATTAGCTGCTCCGCCTGCTTTGATGAAATACGTCTTTTTCGGTATCTTTTCCAGTATGACTGCATCCTTGACATCCTGCGGACAGTCACGGAAAAGTTCTTCCATTTTTTTTCTGTTTTCTGCTGATAGATATTTAATGCCATCCATGGTTATACCATCCTCTGACTCTGCCATTTATCTATTTTAATACACTTTCTGCCATGGCATAACAGATTTGAAGCTCAGTTTTCCTTTTCAAGCAATGTCTTCACCAATAGACACAGCTTTTCACCTGCCTGGTCCGCAATGGCCAGAACTTCTTCATGCGTATGCTTTGTTGCAGCAATACCGGTTGCCATATTGGTGATGCAGGCAATGCCCAGCACCTTCATGCCAAGATAATTTGCCGCGATGGTTTCCGGTACCGTAGACATGCCGGTCGCATCCCCGCCCAGTGCCTTGATGGCTCTGATCTCAGCAGCCGTTTCATAGCAGGGTCCCGGGAAGTAGTAATACACACCTTTCTGTAAATGAATCTGCAGGCTGTCAGCCGTCTTTTCCGCTTCTTCCATCCATGCTTTATCATACGGTTCACTCATATCCGGAAACTGTACGCCGAAGCGCTCATCATTGGTACCGATCAGCGGATTGAAGGAGAGCATATTGATATAATCCGTGATCAGCATCAGATCACCCGGCCGGAACGTCGGATTGATTCCGCCGCAGGCATTGGTCACAATCAGCTTCTTCACGCCTGTCATCTTCATGACATAGATCGGGAAAGCAACCTGTTCCATGGTGAATCCCTGGTAGTAGTGAAATCTGCCCTGCATGGCCATCACACAGGTATGACCGATCTTTCCAATCACAAGGTTGCCGGCATGGCCTGCCAGATGGCTGAGCGGGAAGTGGGGAATTTCAGCATAAGGAATGATCTGCCTGTCCTCCATCACATCCACGAGTCCCCCAAGACCGCTGCCAAGGACAATGCCGACCTCAGCTGTTTCCTTCATCTGTGCGCGGATATATTCCGCCGCATCTTTTACATATTCATAATTCATTATATTATCCTCCATCTGCCGATCAGTATCATAGCGCTTACAAAGGACTGCTGCAGGGACACATGTCCTTTTCTGCCGAAATCGTAAGAAAAAACTCCATTTCTGGAGCCTTCTCTTATTCAACTGATCTGATCTTTGTCAGGATCTCATTCTTAATGGCTTCACCCTTGTGATCCGCCTCATCTCTGCTCTTGCCGCGGGCATAGAAGTAGAATTTGATCTTCGGTTCCGTTCCGGAAGGACGGATTGCAAACCAGCTGCCGTCTTCCAGGAAGAAGCGCAGCACATTGCTAGCCGGAATATCCTCATAGCCATCCTTGTAGTCGATGGTCCTGACAACTTTAATACCGGCGACTTCACTTGGCAGATTCGCTCTGACCCAGCTCATCATACGGCTGATCCGCTGAGCACCGGGAATGCCTTCCAGAATAATATTAGGCTCCAGTTCTCTGCACCAGCCATACTTCTCATAGATTTCATCCAGGACATTGAACAGGGTCTTGCCCTGCTTTCTGTAATAGGCAGCAGCTTCCGCTACCAGCATGCCGGCACTGATGCCGTCCTTGTCACGGATGTTGGGGCTGGCCGCATAGCCTACCGACTCTTCATAGCCGAAAAGATATTTATAGTTATGCTCTTCCAGGAAAGGAATGCGTCCGCAGATATTCTTGAAACCGGTCAGAGATTCAAACATCTTCACGCCATATGCTTCAGCCATCTCTGTGGACAGGGTGGAAGTCACAATGGACTTGACCATGGCACCATTAGCCGGCAGCGTTCCGGCTGTCTTATGGCCTTCCAGAATATAGTTGACTAACAGATAGCCGGTCTGGTTGCCGTTAAGCGGAACATAGTTGCCCTCATTGTCGCGCAGTTCAATGGCAAAACGGTCAGAGTCAGGATCGGTAGCCATTAACAGTTCAGCATTGGTCTGACGGCCGAGTTCTTCACTCAGACGGAAAGCTTTGGGATCTTCCGGGTTCGGATAGCCTACGGTAGTGAAATCCGGATCAGGATTTTCCTGTTCCTTTACAATCTGCCAGTTGGTGAAGCCTCTGTCCTTCAGCATCTGACGGAAGGGTCTTGATCCGGCTCCATTGAGCGGGGTATAGACAAGCGGAATGGAAAGATCCAGTTCATCCCCATGGTGAATCGCAAGACCTTCAATTTCATCCAGGTACATGCGGTCATAGGAATGATCCAGAACTGTGATCATGCCTGAAGCAATGCCTTCTTCATACGGCATCGTCTTAGCGCCATCAAACAGATCAACCGCATCGATGCATGCCGTCATGCCGTCAGCGATCTCACTGGATACCTGGCATCCATCTTCCCAATATGCCTTATAGCCGTTGTATTCCTTCGGATTATGGCTGGCCGTAATATTGATGCCGGATACACATCCGAGCTTTCTGATCAGAAAAGCCAGTTCCGGTGTCGGTCTCAGATCATCAAACGTATAGACATGAATGCCGTTGGCCGCATAAATGCCGGCCGCCAGTTCCGAAAATTCCTTTGAGAAGTGACGCGGGTCATGGGCAATGATGACCCCCTTTTTCATGACTTCTGTGCCTTTTGACACAATAAAGTCCGCAATGCCCTGGGAAGCCTTGCCTACCGTCAGGCGGTTCATCCGGTTTGTACCGGCTCCTACTTTGCCTCTTAAGCCGGCCGTACCGAAATGAAGATCCTGATAGAAACGGTCTTCCTTTTCAGCAGGATCATTCTCAATTGCCCTGAGTTCTTTTAACAGCGGATCATCCGCCGGCAGTTTTTCACACCACTGCTGGTATCTCTTTTCAATATCCATTTTATTTTGTAACCTCTTACAACAAGCACATTGTAGCAAATCTCACACCCTCATAAAATGACATTTGTCCCTCTTTCTGAAATATTTTGATCGCAGCGGAATTGTGTCAATTCTGTGAAAGGTTATGTATTGTAACTTTGCCCTTTTCATGATAGGTTTATCATACGCCCGGGATGCCGGGAAAAGGAGAGAAAACAACTATGAATAAATTTCTGAAGTCTGCTGCAGCTCTGGCATTAGCTGCAGGACTGGCCGCATGCGGCTCTGCAAGCTCCACGACTAATACAAAGAGCACTGCCGCTGCTTCTTCCGCTGCTGCTACTGCAGAAGCAACAGAAGCACCTGCCACAAGCGGAACTTACACTGTTACCAACAAGACTGGTGAAAAGGTGACTGAGCTCTACTTCTACCTCAATGGTTCTGATGACAAGGGCGAGAACTATGCTCAGGACGGTCTGGATGACGGTGCTGTCCTGACTGTCAACAAGAACGTTGATGAGTCTGAAGCTGCTGACTATGCTGAAAAAGGCATGACAGTTGAATACACAACTGAAGGCGGCACAAATGAAGTTGTCTTCGACAACCTGCATCTTGAAGAGGCTCCTCTCATCCTGAAGCCGGCTGCTGATATCGAGTCCGGTGCTACACCGTTCCTCGAGACTGAAGCAACAGCTTCTGCTGAAGCAAACTGAGGCTGTACAGGCATCTGAAATGATCGACTGCCCTCCGGGCATCGATCATTTTTTCTGTACAGGTGTCATTTTTGCAAAGTTGTTCCTGCAGATTTGCTGACTTTGTAATATATTTAACGTGATTCAAGGAAAGAGGTGTATATATAATGTCCTTTATTGAGGGTATTAAAGAACAGGCAAGAAAAGTCAGAAAGACAATTGTTCTGCCTGAAAGTGAAGATGAGCGTGTGTTAAGAGCTGCCGATGAAGCGATTAAGGAAAATCTGGCAGATCTGATTCTGTTAGGCGATCCGGAAGTCATTCATGCGGATGAAAAGAAGTATGGTCTGGATCTTTCCAAAGTAAAGATCATTGATCCGCGCCACTGCGATAAATTCGAACATTACGCGGAAGTATTTACCGAACTGCGCAAGAAGAAAGGCATGACCATCGAAAAGGCAAGAGAAACACTCCTGGCTGATAAGACAACATTCGGTGTCATGATGCTGAAGGAAAATGATGCGGACGGCCTGGTCTCCGGTGCCTGCCATTCTACCGCCAACACGCTGAGACCTGCCCTGCAGATTCTCAAGACAGCACCCGGTGCAAAACTGGTATCCGGCTTCTTCGTCATGGATGTACCGAATTGCGAATATGGTGAAAACGGCGTATTTGTCTTTGCGGACTGCGGCCTCAACCAGGATCCGGACAGCCAGCAGCTGGCAGATATCGCAGCGGACAGTGCCAAGAGCTTCAAGTTCTTAGTCAAGGCTGATCCGAAAGTTGCTTTCCTTTCCCATTCCACCAAAGGCAGTGCCAAGCATGCCCTGGTAGACAAGGTTGTCAAGGCAGTTGAGATTGCCCATCATGATTATCCGGATCTGGTCTGCGATGGTGAACTGCAGGCAGATGCGGCGATCGTGCCGGAAGTCGCTGCCAAGAAGGCACCTGGTTCTCCGGTTGCCGGACATGCCAATGTGCTGATCTTCCCGAACCTTGATGGCGGCAACGTCGGCTACAAGCTTGTCCAGCGTTTAGCCAAGGCAGAAGCCTATGGTCCGATGCTGCAGGGCATTGCCAAGCCGGTCAATGACCTTTCCAGAGGCTGCTATTGGCAGGATATTGTCGGTGTCATTGCCATCACTTCCGTACAGGCGGAAGAAAACGACTGAACCAATTGAAAATGTGTCTGTGATCTCATCACAGACACATTTTTTCTGTCTTGGCAATCAGCTTGCGATATACATGTTCCACAAACCACGGCTCACTGCTGGCTGCAAGCGCTTCTTCCGGCGTGAACCACTTCACCCCGCTGTTTTCATCCGGCTTGCTGTGCAACGGCTCCTGATCATCTGCCTGCAAGAGATACGTCACATTCAGATGAAGATGAGAAGACACATAATGGCCATGCTTGATATGACCGTCAACGGTCAGTATTTCAACAGAGAAGATATCAGGCATGACTGGACTTACGTGTGACAGACCGCTTTCTTCCTTCACCTCTTTTACCGCAACATGCCGTAAATCCCGGTCTCCATCCGCGTGTCCGCCAAGCCAGCTCCAGGAATGGTAGATATTGTGCCAGCACATCAGTACCTTTGTGCGATCCTGATTTACCACCCAGGCCGAACTGCTCAGATGTGCTCCCTTATTGTCCCTTGTATAGACATCTTCATGTTCCAGACGGTAGAGAATCTCTTCTCTGTCCCTCTCTTCCTGCTCATTGCAGGGTGTATATGCTTCAAGCTCGTGTATCAGATCCATGAAACTATTATAATGGGCAGGTGGGGTATAAAAACATGAAAAAGAGTGCAAAACATATTCAATGGCATTAAGTTAAACCCTGTAGTTGGAGCTTGATGCCGTCGGATGAATCGGCTGATGAACCGCACTGATGATTTATATATCATCGGTGCGGCTTTTTTGCTGAGACACCTTCTTTTTCCCTTT
>JALCHG010000004.1:0-52632 GCA_022644565.1 Solobacterium sp.
AAGTTAAGCACTCCCGCGGCGAAAATAGCGAGAGCAAAGATAGCGCGCCGCCAGGTAAGAGAAGGTCGTAAGATCTTCTCTTTTTTCATTTTTCCTTCAGCAATCCCCCCGCGCGTTGAGAAAATCATAGTGAAAGAGGATATGATTATCCTATTAACATATAAAATCCGGCCGCTGCATCTGCAACACGGGCAGTATTTTTACGTTATTTCATGTATTCGTCACACTGATTGGAAAGGCGGATGAGCTGATCTTTCATTTTCCGGATGGAAGAATGAAGTCTCTCGTTCTCTCTTTTCAGCGTATCAACCTCTTTATCTCTGTACGCTATTGCCTGTTTCAGTTCATTTATTTTCTGTAAATCGTCTTCATGCTGTTTTAAAAGGGATGATGACTCAGCCGGAGAAGATTGAGATGTATGATCCTTATCTGCTTTTGGCTTTCTTCCTCTTTTGCCAGTTGGAACAATCTCTCCTGTTACAGGATCAACTTTTCCGATCAGTCTGCGCTTTGAACGCGGCTGTTTCTTTTCCTCGTCCCAATAGCTTTCCGATTCATAAACGTAAGTTGTGTTTGTGTTCTTGTGATACTGCTTGATAATAGCCATAAAATCCTCCACAGCACTGTTTATTCACAGTTATATCACTTCTGATGTTGTTTGCCAGCTTTTCAGATGTGCCTTAAACAATCGAAAAGTTTCGGACAGATTCAATGATTCTGATCTCAGATAAATGGAGAACCGCTGGTTCATGCGTATATAAAGGGCAGAGGAGAAGGCTATGAAAAAGATTGACTTTGATGCACTGACAATTGCGGATGACTTCATGTTTTCTACGATCTTTGGAAATCCGGATAATATTGATCTGACCAAACGTGTACTGGAGCTGTTTCTGGGCAGGAAGATCTGTGCCATTCATCTGAAAGAAAGTCAGGCGGCTGTACGCGCTCAGCCTGGTGCCAGAGGGGTGCGATTCGATCTTCTGATCATGGCAGATGGTTTCTGGGCGGATCTGGAAATGCAGACGGTCAGCCGAAAAGATCTCCTGAAGCGGGCAAGATACTACCATTCTACGATGAATGTCTATAATCTCAAGGAAGGACAGAAAGTGGGAGAACTTCCGGACGCATATGTTATTTTTATCTGTATGTTTGATTTCTTCGGTCTGAAAATGGAGAAATATGTTATACGACCATCGATCATAAATATACCGTACCCCTTGGAAGTGGAGAGTGGAAGCACTACTATATTTGTGAATGCGGAAAATCCGAATCGCGATGAAGAGCTTGGCAGACTGCTGGAATACTTTGTTAACAGTGTGCCGACGGATGGATTAACAGAAGAACTGAACAAGAAAGTGATAGAAGCACGGAAAAATGTGGAAATCAGGAGGGCTTATATGACTCTGCAGGAAAAAATGGATGATGCCAGGGAAGAAGGTTTTACCGAAGGAAAAGCAGAAGGAAAAGCAGAAGGAAAAGCAGAAGGCATAACAAAAGGAAGAGCGGATACACTGCGTCAGTATATTGCAGAATGCAGAAAGCAGGAAATTAGTGAAGAAGAGATTGGCAGAAATCTCAGCGTTTACTTCAACGCGCAGGACGCGGAAATTGAAATGCTGATGCAGGACGAGAAAGTCAGTTGAGCAATACGGTTATACGCTGAATGGGAATCTTTGGCACTTTCGAGCTGACAGCCTCCCGAGGAAAGCTCTAATACTTCTCTATTTGTAAATGCAAGAGAATATAATTCAGGGTGACTGCGGATTAACAGAAGAATTGAACAAGAAAGTGATAGAAGCACGGAAAAATGTGGAAATCAGGAGAGCTTATATGACTTTGCAGGAAAAAATGGATGATGCCAGGGAAGAAGGATTTATCAAAGGAAAAACAGAAGGCATAACAAAAGGAAGAGCGGATACACTGCGTCAGTATATTGCAGAATGCAGAAAGCAGGGAATTAGTGAAGAAGAGATTGTCAGAAATCTCAGCGTTTACTTCAACGCGCAGGACACGGAAATTGAAATGTTGATGCAGGATGAGACAGTCAGGTGAGCCCTGACTGTTTTCTTTCAAGTGTGAGGAAATAACGAGGATTTCACAATGCGGACAAAAGTAATATAATTGCATGGTCACGAGGCGAGATATGAAAGAATTAACTTTAAAGACCGCTAATGCGGAAGAGACACGCTGCCTGGGTGAGAAGATTGCTCATGCGGCGCATAAAAATATGGTCTTCCTTCTGGATGGAGATCTCGGGGCAGGAAAGACCACACTGACCCAGGGCATTGCAAGAGGCCTGGGTGTAAAGCGTACGGTTACCAGTCCTACCTTCAACATCCTTAAGATCTACCACGGTACGATGACGCTGTATCACATTGATGCGTACCGTCTGGAGGGTGTGCACCAGGATCTAGGCTTTGATGAGTTCCTTGATGATGATGGATTGACCGTGATTGAGTGGAGTCAGTATGTACCGCAGCTTGTACCGCCGGCACATATGACTATCTCCATCAGACTGCTGGATGAAGACAGCCGTGAGCTGTCATTCAAAGCATATGGAGAAGAATATGAACAGATGCTGGAGGAACTGAAATGATTACACTGGCAATGGACACAAGCCATGTCTTTCTTGTACTGGCTTTAATCAAAGATGATCAGCTGGTTGACAGCGTACAGAAAAAATGCTGGAAGAGACAGTCGGAAGAGATTTTTCCCTGTCTCATGGATATGATGGACCGCAACGGCCTGAAGCCGGATGACATTGATGCCATGGTGATTACTGAAGGGCCTGGTTCCTATACCGGAGTCAGAATTGCCATGACGATTGCCAAGGTGTTCTGTGTCATGAAGGAAAAGCCGCTGTATACCATCGGTACACTGCAGCTGTTTGCCGGTAAGAGAAACGGCCGGGTCATTCTGGATGCGCGCGGCGGCAGAGTGTATACCGCTGTCATTGAAAACGGCGCTTATGCTGAAAAGCCGCATATCATCATGAAGGATGAAGTGAAGGCAGATGAAGTATGTGCCGGTGACCGGCAGCTGGTCGGTTTATCGGAAGATTATGGTGATCTGGCTCAGAATTTTGTGGATCTGAAGGACCAGTGGGTCAAGGCCGATAATGTCAATCTGGTCAAGCCGGAATACCTCAAGCCAAGTACAGCGTATTTAGTCAAATGATCAGAGAAATGAAAGAGGAAGATCTGGATACAGTGGAGGCGATTGAAGCAGAACTGTTTCCTGCGGATGCCTGGACGAGAGAGAACTTCCTCTATGAATTGAAGGAGAATCCCTTTGCCCATCTGATTGTGTTTGAAAAAGAAGGGAAGATCAGGGGCTTTGCAGACTACTGGATCACATATGAAATCTCACAGCTCAGCGATATTGCCGTGGCCAGAAGCAGCCAGAACCAGGGCATTGCCAAAGCGATGCTTGTCTGGATGCTGGAAGGTGCGGATAAAGCCGGGTGTGAGAATATGTCCCTTGAAGTACGCAGGTCCAATGCGCCGGCCATTCATCTGTATGAGTCGCATGGCTTCATACAGGCCGGGGTGCGCAGAAGATATTATACGGATGGCGAAGATGCTTTACTGATGGTCTGTCCGTTAGGAGGAAAGTATGACGAAGTTACTGGCAATTGAAACAAGCTGTGATGAGACGGCGTGTGCGGTGGTGGAAGACGGATGCAGGATTCTTTCCAGCATTGTCTCTTCCCAGATCAACGTACACACTTTGTATGGCGGGGTCGTGCCGGAAGTGGCCAGCCGGATTCATGTTGAAAATATCAGTGCCGTCATCCATGAAGCAGTGAAAAGAAGCGGCTGCACGATGGATGAGATTGACGGCATTGCCTATACACTGGGACCGGGTCTCATCGGTTCGCTGCATGTAGGCGTACAGGCCGCCAAGACCATGGCATGGGCTTTTGATAAGCCGCTGATTCCGATCAACCATATGACCGGACATATTTATGCAAACCGTTTTGCGCTGGATCATGATCTGAAGTTCCCGCTGTTAGCCCTGGTTATTTCGGGCGGTCACTCTCAGCTTGTGTGGATGAAGGATGAGTGGACGTTTGAAATCATAGGTACAACAAGAGATGATGCGATCGGTGAAGCATATGACAAGGTGTCCAGAGTTCTCGGCACCGGGTATCCGGGCGGACCGGTCATTGATAAGCTTGCCAAACAGGGCAAGCCGCATTATAAGCTGCCCTCCCCGAAGGTTGAAGGTAAGTATGACTTCTCCTTCTCCGGTCTGAAGACAGCTGTTTCCCAATTGATTCAGCGGGAAGAAAGACAGGGCCATGAAATCATCAAGGAAGATATTGCCTATGCCTTCCAGGAGACAGCACTGCATTCCATGATCGGCAAGACTCTGCATGCGGTAGAAGAGCTGAAGCCGGCCATGGTTATTACAGCCGGGGGTGTTGCGGCCAACAGCAGATTGAGAGTCATGCTGGCGGAAGGCATGAAACAGTTCCCTGACATTGAACTGTCTCAGCCGCCGATCAAGTACTGCACGGATAACGCTGCCATGATCGGTGCTGCCGGCTATATTGCCTGGAAACATCATGCTTTCGGCGGTTTTGATGCGGCGGCTGATCCAGGACTGGAAATGCCGGGTGAAAATTAATAAAAATTTCACAAACAGAATCACTGTTGTGTTAAGATAACAGCGGTGATTAACATGACATCTAATAAAGTACCGAAGGCAACGCTGCAGAGATATCCCGTGTATCTGAAAGCGCTGCGTAAACTGAAGGCGAGCGGACGGGAAAGAATCATGTCCAAGGAGCTCGCTGATTATGTCGGCATTGAATCCACAACCATACGCCGGGATTTCTCTTTCCTTGGGAAACTTGGCAAACAGGGTTATGGATACGATGTAGAAAGCCTCATCAATATCTTCTCGGAAGAGCTGGGCGTCAACTTTGCTGAGAAAATCATTCTTGTCGGCTGCGGCAACCTTGGCAAAGCACTGCTGAACTACAACAACTGGAATCATGTCGTCGGTGAAATTGTCTGTGCATTTGATATTGCCCCTGAGAAGGTGGAACATGCGTCTGTTCCGGTATATGCTTTGAAGGATATCAGGAAGAAGATGCCGGAGGGATGCCGGATTGCTATCCTTACCATATCTCAGGATGTACAGGAAACCGTTGATCTATTGGTGTCTACCGGCATCAGAGGCATTGTCAGCTTCTGTACCGATCACTTTACGGTTCCGTCCGGTATCTTTGTCAAACAGGTGGATGTTGTCTCGTCCATCCAGGAACTTGTATTTGAGACTAACCTCATAGAGAAATAAGGAGATAGAAGAATATGCCAGTTGAAATGAGCATCCGTGAGTTATATGAACTGACTTCCCAGGGAACCAAGCTGGAGAAGGACCAGGTGGAAGATGTCCAGCTGCAGGGCTGGATCCGTACCAATCGTTTCGGCAAGAACGTATCATTCATTGCCCTCAATGACGGAACATACTTCCTGAGTGCCCAGATTGTATACAGTGCGGATACATTAAGCAATTTCGCTGAAGTTGGAAAATATCTGACCGGTACGGCTGTTTCCGTCATCGGAAAGTATGTGGAAACCCCCGGCAACAAACAGCCGTTTGAAATTCAGGCAACCGAGATTGTGCTGGAAGGGGCATGCGACAGCTCCTATCCGCTGCAGAAAAAGCGCCACAGCTTTGAATATCTGCGTCAGATCGGCCATCTGAGACCGCGCACCAATACCTTCTCTGCCGTTTTCAGAGTCAGAAGCGTATTAGCTATGGCAGTGCATACATTCTTCCAGTCCCAGGGCTTTGTCTATGTGCATACGCCGCTTATCACTTCCAATGATGCGGAAGGCGCCGGTGAAACATTCACCGTAACCACCCGGGAAGACGGCGACTATGAAAAGGACTTCTTCGGCAAACATGCCACATTGACCGTATCCGGTCAGCTGCAGGCGGAAGCCTATGCCATGGCATTCCGTGATGTGTATACATTCGGCCCTACGTTCCGTGCCGAAAACTCCAACACAACCAACCATCTGGCTGAGTTCTGGATGATTGAGCCGGAGATGGCATTTGCGGATCTGGACTACGATATGGATGTCATTGAAGATATGGTCAAGTACTGCATTTCATATGTGCTGGAAAACTGCCCGGAAGAGATGAAGTTCTTCAATGAAAGAATTGATACGGGTCTTCTGGAAAGATTGAACAAGGTGAAAAACAGTGAATTCCGCCGCATGCCCTATACGGAAGCCATAGAGATCCTGAAGAAGGCTGTGGCTGACGGCGTGAAGTTTGAAAACAGTAAGATTGAATGGGGCATGGACCTCATGACGGAACATGAGCGCTACCTGACTGAGAAAGTCGTAGACGGTCCGTTATTCCTGACGGATTATCCAAAGGACATCAAGGCTTTCTATATGAGACAGAATGATGATGGAAAGACAGTAGCGGCCGTTGACTGTCTGGTACCGGGCGTTGGTGAACTGGTCGGCGGCTCACAGCGTGAAGAGCGGCTGGATCTGCTGGAAAAGCGTATGGATGAGCTTCATATGAACAAGGACCACTACCAGTGGTATCTGGATTTGAGAAGATACGGCGGCTGCACACATGCCGGTTTCGGCGTCGGATTTGAACGTCTTGTCATGTATGTAACAGGCATGGAAAACATCCGTGATGTCATTCCGTTTGCCCGTACACCGCGCAACCTCGAATTCTGATAAGGAGAAACTATGGCTGAAGAGTACATCCTCAAAGAGAATCCGGACGGCACAAAGATTACGGTTCATGATGTACAGCAGGTTCTGCTTGTCATCCTGAAAGATATTGATGCCATCTGCCGCCGGCATAACATCACCTATTGGCTCAATGGCGGCAGTGCCCTTGGGGCCGTACGGCATAAGGGCTTTATTCCATGGGATGATGATGCGGATATTGCCATGATGCGGGATGATTTCAACCGCTTCATCGATGTGATGAAGGAAGAATGTCCGGACCGGTATGTCTTTCAGTGCTTTCAGACAGATGATCGCTACAATGTTCTGATTCCGGGCATGAAGATAAGGATGAAGGGGACGTACCTGAAGGAAGTCAATTTTCTCTTATCCAACCGCTGTACCGGCTATGAAGGGTGCGATGGGGTATTTGTGGATGTGTTTGTATATGACTATGTTTCACCAGATCATCTCAAGGATCTGCCGCCCCGTATTCTCAATCAGATTCTGATGGTGCCGGAAGTGATTGCGGATAATCTTCTGCATATCAATCCGATCGGCATCAAGCGGCTGATCATGAAGAATACCATTGCCTATGGAAAGAGAAATGAGAAGAAACATTCCGACTATGTCGGCTTTGATCTGACCTGGGTATGGAAGAGTCCGATGAAGCCCTTCATCTTCCGCTATGAGGATATTTTTCCGGTACAGTATGTGCCTTTTGAAGATACCCGGCTTCCCATTGCCCACCATCCGCATGAATTTCTGACGATGGGCATCGGAGAGGACTATATGACCCTTCCGCCTGAGAATAAGCGGATGGCCAAGCATATCGAAGAAATTAAACTGAAGGAAGATTAATGTTATATCAGGCTAGCGGGGCATCGAAATATTTTGGTGCCGATACGGTATTTGAAAATATACAGTTTGAAATCAAAGGCACGGAAAAGATCGCCATTGTCGGCCGTAACGGCTGCGGCAAGACGACCTTTTTGCGGTGCATGGCAGGGGAAGAGAAGTTTGATAAAGGAACCATCTCCTGTCCCAACTCCCTCACCATCGGCTATCTGGCTCAGAAAGCACTGAGTCATGATGACTGGACGGTCAGACAGGAGCTGGAAGTCATCTATCAGCCGGTATTTGATCTGGAAAAGCAGATGAAAGAGCTGGAGAAGGTCATGGAACATGACGCTTCCGAGGATGTTCTCAATCGTTATGCTGCCCTGCAGGAACGCTATGAAAGCCTCAACGGCTACAATTGGCAGGCGGAGATGAAGACGGTGTTTACCCGGTTCGGCTTTTCGATGGATGAGCTGGATAAGAAGATCGGTGAATTCTCCGGGGGTCAGAAGACCCGTATCGCCTTTGTGCGCCTGCTTTTATCCAAACCGGATATATTACTGCTGGATGAGCCGACCAACCACCTGGATCTGGAAGCGATCGAATGGCTGGAAGGCTATGTCAGAAACTATCCCAGAGCTGTTGTGGTCGTATCCCATGACCGTATGTTTCTGGATCACGTTGTTTCGGTGGTCTATGACATGGAATACGGAAAGATGAAGCGCTATGCGGGCAATTATTCTTCCTATGTGGAACAGAAGAAGAATGATATGGAGCGGCAGAATGCGGCCTATGAAAGACAGCAGAAAGATATCCAGCGTCTGCAGCAGCTCATTGAGAAGTTCCGCTACAAGGCAGGCAAGGCTGCCTTTGCCCAGTCCAAGATGAAATACCTGGAGCGGATGGATAAAATCGAAGAAGTCAAAGCCGATACCAAAACATTCCATGCCAGCTTCACCCCGAACATCAAAGGCGGTGAAAAAGTGCTGGAGACAGAAGATCTTGTCATCGGCTATGATCATCCCCTGACTGAGATCACCATGAAGATGATGCGGGGCGACCGCATTGCCATCATCGGTCCTAACGGCACCGGCAAATCCACTTTTGTCAAAACGCTGATGGGTCTTGTGCCGAAGCTTGGCGGTTCGTATCTGTTCGGCCACCAGATTGAAATCGGCTATTTTGACCAGCAATTGGCCCAGTTCTCCTCCGGCAAGACTGTACTGGAAGAGCTCTGGGATGAACATCCGGAAATGGATCGGACGGAAATCCGTACAACGCTTGGACGGTTTCTGTTCAGTGCAGATGATGTGTTCAAATCCGTTGATGTGCTTTCCGGCGGGGAGAAGGTGAGACTGAGCCTAGCCAAGCTGATGCTGCAGCACAGCAATCTGCTGATCCTGGATGAACCGACCAACCACCTGGATATTCCTGGCAAGGAAGCCCTGGAAGACAGTCTCAAGGACTATACCGGCACCCTGTTATTTGTGTCGCATGATCGTTACTTCATCAACCGTCTTGCCACCAAGCTTCTCATCTTCAAAGACGGCAAGGCAGTCTTTGTCAATGAGACATATGAAGAATATATGGCCCATGAGCCAGAGCACGAAGAAGTGCAGAAGAGCGAAGAGCCGGCAAAAAAGGCAGATGTAAGACCAGCCAAATCACCGGAAGCTATCCGGCGTGAAATCGCAAGGCTTGAAAAACAGATCACGGCCAAGGAGAATGAGCTGGAAGAAAACAGAGCGCTCCGCTTTGAACCGGAATACTACCAGGACAGTGAAAAGATGGATGCGCTGGATGCCCATATTGATGACATCCATAATGAACTGGCGCATCTATATCAGCGCTGGGAAGATCTTTCTGATATGTAAGGATACAGAAAGGCAGAAAAACGATGAACGAATGGTCAAGAATCGTCATTGAGCAGTACTGTTCCACCCATTATTCACAGAAGGCAGATTTCCTGGCCCGGATGGTGGAGATGAGCTATGATGTTTCGGCTGTAGGGACGGACGCGGATGCGATCCGCCTGCAGCAGCTCATCCATAGAGAGCGCAGTCCGGAGCTCAAAGATGCTCTGCAGGATCTGGATGATTTTCTGTTCAGGTACTGAGGTACTGGCGCTTGGCGCTGACAGCTGAGGTCTGTTTTAGCGCACTTGCATAAGAAAAAAAGAACTTTTGTACTGTTTTCAGATATAATAGACATAGCAATTGAAAGAAGGAGTGAATAACCAATATGTCAAATTGCATCGTAGCACAGTCCGGCGGACCCAGCTCCGTCATCAACGCAACCGTTGCGGGTGTTGTCAAAGCCAATCAGCTGAATCCGCTCTATGAACACGTCTATGGCGGACTCAATGGTATTGAAGGTATTCTGCAGGAGAGATTTGTTGATCTGACCAACATGAGCGAAGAGGAGAATCTCAAGCTCAGACAGACACCGTCTTCTGCTTTAGGTTCCTGCCGTTATAAGCTGAAGAGAGATAATGTCGCCGACTTCGAAAAGATCATTGCAATCATGGACAAGTACGACATTGAGACACTGTTCTATACAGGCGGCAACGATTCCATGGATACCGTCGCAGCCTTAAGTGAATATGCGGCCAAGCACAACATCACCAACCACAGATTTGTCGGCTGCCCTAAGACAATTGATAACGACCTGATGGAAACAGATCACTGCCCTGGCTTCGCATCTGCTGCCAAGTTCATCGCTACGACAGAACTGCAGTGCTGGTATGATGTCAACGTCTATCCGGCAAGCCGTAAGGAAGTCTTCATCCTTGAGACAATGGGCCGTGATGCAGGCTGGCTGGCCGCATCCGCATGCCTGTCCGGCAAGGTGGATATCCTGATTGTACCGGAAGTTGCTTTCGATAAGGAAAAGTTCCTGAAGAGAGTCAAGGAAATCGTTGAAGAGAAGTCCAAGTGCTTCGTTGTTGTTTCTGAAGGTGCCCACTACGCTGATGGTACATACATCTCTGCTGGTGAAGCCAAGAACGACCTGTTCGGTCATGCCGTGCTCGGCGGTGCCGGTGAAACACTGAAGAACATGATTCTCGACAATGACATTGCCCCTCGCTGCAAGGTTCAGGATCTATCCACTGCTCAGCGCTGCCATGCCACAGAACAGTCTCTGGTCGATGTAACAGAGTCCTTCCGTCTCGGTATGTCCGCTCATGCAAGAACTGCTGATCCGAAGTTCACAGGCAAGATGGTCGGCGTCAAGAGAAGAGCAGGTGTAGATCACTACGATGCTGAGTTCTTCGCTGTTGATGCAGACAAGGTAGCCAACTATGTCAAGAACTTCCCGGTAGAGTGGCTGCTGCCTGACTACAAGGGAATCACCCAGGAAGCTGTAGATTACATGCTGCCGCTGATCCAGGGCAATCCGGTCATCCTCTATGATGAAAACGGTCTGCCTGCTTATGTAACACCTTATTACATGAGAGACGAGAAGTAATTCTGACTGAATTACAGGCATTCATGGAATTCCATGAATGTCTGTTTTTTACTGTTTCTCTTTCTGGCATAAAAAGCTGCCATACCTGACTGCTATGATAAAAGTACAGAAAGAGGGGTAAGAATGATGAAAACGATATATTTTACAATTACAGGAATGGAATATCACTATGGCAGTGATTTTCTCAAAAAAAGCATGAGAGTAAAGCTTGTCAAGGAACCGAATAATCAGTATGACAAAGAAGCGATTCTGGTTAAAATTAAAGGTCTTGGGGCGATTGGACACGTTGCCAACAGTACAAAGACGGTTATCGGGGAAAGCTGCAGTGCCGGACGCCTTTGTCAACTACCCACGGCCTAAAGGCCGGTGGGCTTGAGTGAGAAATCATTTGAGCCCGGTTGATTAGCCTAAGTGCCTTGAGCACTACGTTGCCGCTGGCTACGCTGGGATACTCCACAAGTCCCAGCCTCTTGAGATCTGTTGTTAAAAACTTCTGAGGGTAGGAGGCGTGCAGCAGATGTATTCGACCAGCGGACAACATTGGCGATGTGGACTACCGTTACTGCGATCCTTGCGATCGTAAGTGCGAGATCCCGCAGGTCTGTACGACTGCGGAAAGTGTAAACATTTCCTCCATGAGGAGGCTTGAAGGTCAGCATTGCTGATTGGAACATGACAAAGAAAGGAGACATCAGTATATGTCTGTTGCAGTGATCAGTAAAACCGGCATCCGTCTAATGCCGACAAATGAGTATCGGGCACGGCGTCTGCTCAAAGCAGGCAAGGCCGTTATTGAGCAGTACCGCCCGATCTTCACGATTCGCTTAACAGAAAGAGAGGATGGTGCTACACAGCCGATTGAGTATACCAGTGATACTGGCTACCAGCATGTCGGTGTATCCATCAAATCAGAGAAACATGAGTTTGTGCACGCTCAATATGACATGTTGAGCAATGAGAAAGAGCGGCACGACAAGTGTCGTAAGTACCGCAGAGAAAGAAGAAACAGACTGCGGTACAGAAAGCCGCGGTTCAGAAACCGTAAGCCAAAGATGACAAAAGGCGAAGTGCTGGCGCCTTCCCTGCAGCATAGGGTTGACAACCAGACAAGGTTGTTCGAATCGTTCTGCAAAGTGATGCCAATCACCAACGCCGCCTTTGAGATGGGTAAGTTCGACACTCAGCTGTTGCAGGCAATTGCAGATGGCAGTCCTCTTCCCAAAGGAAAGGACTACCAGCATGGCAGCAAGTATCTGTATCAGACAACGCGTGCTGCCGTATTTGGCAGAGACAACTACACGTGCCAGATCTGCGGGCGTTCTATCAAAGATGATGCCGTTCTGCACACCCATCACATTGGGTTCTGGAAGTCGTATCGCTCTAACAGAATTGGCAACTTGCTCACGGTCTGTGAAAAGTGTCACACGGCCAAGAACCACAAGCCGGGCGGAAAGCTATGGGGTATTGAGCCAAAAGTAAGCAATCTTGCCGAGGCAACGTTCATGTCAACGGTACGTTGGCGGATGTACTACGCATTGGTGCTGATGTATCCAGAGGTGGATATCCACATCCAGTATGGCGCAAAGACAGCGGCGGTTCGCAAAGAACGGCATATTGCCAAAACTCATGCAAATGACGCTTACTGCATCGGTCAGTTTCGCCCATTGCACCACTGTAATGAGGTGCTGTTCTCTAAAAGAAGGCGCAACAACCGCATTTTGTCAAAGTTCTATGATGCCAAATATATTGATATCAGGGACGGGAAGAAAAAGTCCGGTGCGCAGCTGTCGTGTGGCAGAACCAACCGCAGTGAGAGCAGGCACGCGGAAAAGAATGAACGGATATACCGTGGGCAAAAGATTTCCAAAGGCAAAACGTCTGTGAGGAAACAGCATTATTTGTTTCAGCCAAACGATATTGTGCTCTGGCGAAACGTAAAGTGTTCAGTTAAAGGCACACATTGCAATGGCACAAGAGTGCTGTTGGAAACAAGGAGATCGGTCAAGTTGGCTGATTTGAGAATTATTAAAAGACAAGGAGGATATGCGGCTCCTCCCACCGCCTAAAGGCAGTGGGTTTCCGCCGCTAAATATTTTTATGAAGAATATCGGTATTGTTGCGGCAGTTGAAATGGATGCCGTAAAGACATTGTATGGCGATGCGAAAGAGAAAAAGGAATGCGGCGGGTTTGATGTGTTTGTCTATGAGAAGGCAGATGTCAGACTCTATGTTCTGCATTCCGGTCCGGGCGAAATTTCAGCGGCCAGCGCTGCCCAGGTATTGATCAGTGAATGCCATTGCGAACTGATTGCAAACTTCGGTGTAGTCGGGGGACTGAGCGAAGCGATGAATCACGTTAATGTAGCTGTGGTTGAAAAGGTTGTGCACTATCAGTTTGATACTTCGGAAGTGGATCATTGTGCAGTGGGACTTTATCTGAATGAATATCCGACCATCTATATGCCGGCCACAAAGGAGTTAGTGGATAAGGCGCTGGAAGTGGAACCGGATCTAGTCAGAGTGACATGTGCTTCCGGTGACAAGTTTGTTGCTCAGGCAGAGGAGAAGAAAGAGATTGCCGAGAAGTTCAAAGCGGATATCTGTGAAATGGAAGCGGCCGGCATTGTTAAAACAGCCAACCGCAACCAGGTGCCGTGCATTCTCATCAAGATGGTAGCGGACAGTATTCACGGGGGTGCGGATGAGTACTGGAAGATGCTGGAATCTTCCAGCCTGAAGTGCCTGAAGGTACTGGATCATATTATTGATGCACTGTAAAGAAAAAGCAGATCGCAATGATCTGCTTTTTGTCTATGGCGGAGAATAAGGGATTTGAACCCTTGCACGCTTGCACGTCTAACGGTTTTCGAAACCGTCCCCTTCAGCCGCTTGGGTAATTCTCCAATGCATAGGAAAGTATACCATACAGGCGGATGAAATGGCTATGGAAGAAATGGTATCATAGAGCTGTTAAAGGAGTAAGAAAGAGTAATGAAATTCAATGAGATGGTATATGAACGGCCGGACATGGAAAAGACTCTGGCAGTTCTGAAGGAAAACAGGAAGAAGCTTGAAACAGCAAAGAGCTTTACAGAAGCTGAACAGGCTTTCCTGCAGGAGGAGAAGGATGAAGGACATATTGAGACAATGTATACGCTGTCGCAGATCCGTCATGATATTGATACAAGAGATCCTTTCTATAAGGAAGAGAATGCTTTCTGGATGGAACAGCTGCCTTTTATTGAAACCGAAACACAGGCTTTTACCCAAAGCCTGACTCACAGCGCATACAAAGACGCATTTGAAAAGAAATACGGACATCTGTATTTTCTGAATGCCGGGATTGCCGAGAAGGCGTTTGATGAAAAGATCGTACCAGAACTGCAGAAAGAAAATGCGCTGGCCCAGAAATATGAGGATTTATTAGCCAGTGCGCAGGTGGAATTTGAAGGAAAGAAATATACGCTGAGTCAGATGGAGCCGTTCAAGAACGATCCGGATGATGAAAGAAGAAAGCAGGCCTGGATTGCGGAAGGCACATGGTATAAGAGTGTTCAGCCGGAAATGGATGAGATCTATGATGAACTTGTGCATGTGCGTGATGAAATGGGAAAGAAGATGGGTTATGACAGCTATACCCAGCTTGGCTATTACCGCATGCAGAGAAACTGCTGGGACAGAAATGATATTGAAAAGTTCAGAGAAGCAGTTGTGAAGTATGTGGTGCCGGTGGCAGAAAAGATATACAGAGCCCAGGCTGCGCGTACCGGATGTGCTTATCCGCTGAGCTTTGCGGATGCGGATCTTTCCTTCCGCTCGGGCAATCCGAAGCCTCAGGGCAGTGACGAAGATGTTCTGCAGGCAGGACTCAAGTTCTACAGTGAACTTTCCCCTGAAACAAAGGAATTCTTCACCATGATGCTGGAAGATGAGCTCATGCATACAGCCAGCACGGAAGGCAAGGCCGGCGGCGGCTACTGCACGATGATTCCGGATTATCATGTGCCCTATATCTTTGCCAACTTCAACGGCACCCAGGCTGATGTGGAAGTCATCACCCATGAAGCAGGCCATGCCTTTGCGGCATGGATGAACCGCGACCGCATTCCCGCAAGCTATGTCTGGCCGACTTCGGAAGCCTGTGAATGCCATTCCATGTCCATGGAGTTCTTCGGAGAACAGTGGGCCGAAGACTTCTTCGGCAAAGATGCGGCCAAATACAGATATGCGCATCTGGCTAATGCATTGAAGTTCATCCCTTACGGTACCGCGGTGGACCACTTCCAGCATGAGATGTATGACCATCCTGACTATACCCCGGCACAGCGCCATGCGGTCTGGAAGAAGCTTTTAGACATCTATATGCCCTGGTACAGACTGGATGGAGAAATTCCTTTCTACAGTGAAGGACAGCACTGGCAGCTCAAGCACCATATCTACAGCTCTCCGTTCTATTACATTGATTACTGCCTGGCCCAGACCGTATCACTGGAATTCTGGGCGATGATTCAGGATGATATGCCAAAGGCATGGGAAAAGTACATGAAATACACCCGGATGGGCGGTTCTGATACATGGGTAAATATGCTGGAAAGGGCAGAACTTGACAGTCCCCTTGAAAGTGATACACTGCATAACGTCGCGGAAAAAGCGGGGAAATGGCTGGAAGAACATGAACCGCTGGATGCGTAGAGAATACTTTTGATAATGCGTCTTCTGAAAGGGCGCATTTTCCATTATAAAGAAAGATGGGTGAAAGGTATGGAGATCGATGCGATCATGAAGCTGATCGAAACAGATGAAAAAGTCCGCCAGCAGGTGGACAATGTGTACGATCAGCGTCAGCAGCTGAAACAGGCGATCGAGAATGAGAAGAAGAAACTCTCGAATGAAGCCTGGGCTGCTGTGAATGCGCGTGTAGACAGTACAAAGAAAGAGCTGGAGGCACAGGTCAAGGCTGAGGATGAAAAGAATCAGGCTTACTATGATACTGCTTCTGCAGAACTGCAGTCTGTCTATGAAGCCAATAAGGAAAAATGGCGGCGCATGCTGTATGAAAGAGTCCTTTCCGAAGATGAGGAATAAACATGGAAGAGAATGAAGCTTTGAGCGCAAAAGCCAGAGCGATGTTCGGAAAACGTCTGCAGACAGATGACTATGAGGCTTTGCTGCAGAAGAAAACCATCGGGGAGATCGTGACCTACCTGCGCAATGACACACTGTTTGTCAATACGCTGTCGGGGGTCAATGAGAAGGCTGTGCACAGAGGTCAGCTGGAAGTACTGCTGCGCCTGAGTCTTTATGAAAGACTGAACCGGCTCTTACGCTATGGCGGTGCGCATGCGGCGGAGTTTCTGGTCGGGGCATGTATGAATACGGAGATTGATATGATTCTGCTCTGTATCCGTTCGCTCATGAATCATGATGAAACCATGCGTTCCCAGATGATCACCGAGATGCCGCTGTATATGGAAAAGTACATGACGGTTGATCTGCATCAGCTGGCTCATGTGGAAAGCTATGATGAACTGTATGAGCTGCTGGCGGATACCCCGTACAGTGCGATCATGCGCAAGTACTCAGGCAGGCCGGTGGAAGAGATTGATCTTGTCGGGATGGAATATGATCTGCGCCGCAGCTATTTCCAGCGCATGTACCAGCAGGCATCCGCCATCGCTTCCGGTGAAACCCTGCAGACGCTGCAGAAGCTGGTGCGCATGCAGGCGGAACTCAACAGCCTGGCGGTTATCTACCGTCTGAAAAAATACTTTCAGGCCGATCCGCAGATCATCCGCCAGTCGATTATTCCGGTACAGTGCTTATTCAGTGAACGGGAAATCAATGAACTGATTGAAAACGCCACAGGGGATGAGGTGGCAGATGCCATTACCCGCCGGTACCATCACTATGTGAAGAGTACCCGTTTCACCTACATTGAGAATTTTACGGAACGCATTATGAAAAATGTATATTACAGTGCCATGGAGACAAACCCGGATGCCTCGGTTGTGCTGATCAGCTACATGCATTTATCCCGAATGGAAATCCGTAATATCATCAATATTGTTGAAGGTGTCCGCTATGGCATATCCAATGATCGGATCAGGACACTGCTCGTGTATTAAGAAAGAAGGCCGTCAATGGCAATCGTAAAAATGAAATTTGTGGAGACAGCCGTGGATGAAGCACATCTGGATGATGCGCTCATGAAGGGGCTGGGCTCACGGAAAATCGATGCGGTCGAAGCTAGCGGTATGGTAACGGAAGACAATGGAGGCGTTCTGCTGTCCGCCGATAATCCCTACAGTGATTATCTGCAGACGCTGGACAACTTCGCGCATTCCGTCAGCTATGAATTCGACCGGGAAAGAAAGCCGAAAGCAACCTACAGCGAAGAAGAAATCCAGGCATTTCTGAAGGAGATCGATGAAAAGTTCGGCGTCACATCTGATGCGGAACAGGTCATCCTCACCCCGGAAGATGAAAAGGCAATTGATGCTTTGAGTGAATGCGGATTTGAACGCATTCATGCCTGCAAGTATCTGGACTTTGCGCTGGGAAGAATGCCCCGGGAATCCTTCCCGAAACTGACGATGTACCGGGATGTGAACTTTGTTCACCATCGTCTGTATGAAAATGCCCAGTATGTATGGATGATCATCGTGACATCCGATTCCTATGCGGCGGAAGTAAAGAAGATCTTCGAATCGCTTTACTTCGAACCGATGGAAATACCGGCTTATGATGTGCATAAGCTGCTGGAAGAGTACAAGGAAAGACTGGATGATGTGTATGCATGGTGTTTGTACCGCAGCCGCATCATTGAAAACTACAGGTATGTGGCAAAGTTCAAGGATGACTGTGTGTTCTCCGGTTTTGTACAGGCAGCGGATGTGGAAGAGTATGAATCGGTATTCGGGGATCTGCCGGTGAAGTTCACCGTGAAAGAGCCCGCAGAAGAGCCGCAGTTCAAGTGCCCGACGCTTCTGAAGAACCATTGGTTTGCGCGGCCGTTTGAACTGTTTGTGGAGATGTATTCTCTGCCGGCCTATTGTGACTTTGATCCGACCGCATTCTTTGCCTTCACTTACTGTCTTCTGTTTGGCATCATGTTCTCGGATATGGGCCAGGGACTGGTACTGCTTGTGCTTGGACTGTGGCTTGAGAAAAAGAAGAACAACAAGCTGTTCGGTATTATCGGCCGCTGCGGCATCTTCTCCACGATCTTCGGGTTCCTGTTCGGCAGTTTCTTCGGCTATGAAGAACTGCTGACGCCGATCCATGAGGCATTGTTCCATACTGATGGAAAGCTGTTTGATGTCATGGCCAATCAGAATACGATGACGCTTCTGATGGGCGCGCTTGTGATCGGTGCGGTATTGATCATCTGTTCCCAGTGCCTCAACATCTTCAACAATGCAAGGCAGAAGAAGTGGGGCGAAGTGCTGTTTTCTCAGAACGGCATTGCCGGTCTTGTGTTCTATATCTACATTCTGGCGGCGATGGGAATGCAGTTATTGAAGATGGGCAATCTCTTCACGTTCCCGCTTGTGATGTTGTGCATCGTGCTGCCATGTGTGTGCTTTTTGATGAAAGAAGTATTCGAGAAGCTCATGAAGCACGAAAATGCAAAGCCGCATGGGGGATGGGGAACCTACATTACCCAGCAGTTCTTCGAAGTCTTTGAAATACTGCTGTCCTTCATCACAAACTCCATGTCCTATCTGCGTGTCGGCGGCTTCGTTCTGTCCCATGCGGGCATGATGCTGGTTGTCATGACGCTCATGAAGATGGTCAGCCATGGCGGATTTGCAGTATTGATCTTCGGCAACGCGTTTGTCATGCTGCTGGAAGGTCTTGTTGTAGGCATTCAGTCCCTGCGACTGGAATATTATGAAATGTTCTCCCGGTATTACACCGGGGGCGGTGTCAAATATGAGGTTACTGCCGCCTGAGGCAGATATTGGTCAATTGAACCAGGAGGAAAAATTTTATGTTAACTGCAGGTGATTTTCTTTTACCGCTTGTTGCGGTCGTTCTCATTATCGGTCCGTTATGGATTATTGCGAAAAAGGGTGTCAATCAGGTCAATGCCAAAGCCAGAATCTTAGGCCAGATTGCGATGTTTGCCGGTGTCATGCTGGTATGTCTGATTGTTTCCGTACATGGTTTTGCCACATATGCTGAAGATGCTTCGGCAGCAGCTTCCAGTGCCAAGGGTCTTGGCTACATGGCTGCGGCAATTGCCGTTACAGGTTCTTCCCTTGGCGCCGGCTATGCTGTTGCCAAGGCTGCTCCGGCTGCCATCGGTGCGATCAGTGAGAATCCGGATAACTTCGGCCGTGCCATCATCTTCGTTGCCCTTGGTGAAGGTGTTGCTATCTACGGTCTTCTGATTTCCATTCTGATTATCAACGCTCTTTAAGGCTTTGCTTATGAAGGCGTACTGTATCAGCGATAACACAGACACTGTGATGGGGATGCGCCTGGCAGGGATTGAAGGCGAGGTCATCCATGATCGTGAGGGCATTCTGAAAAAGCTCAATGAACTGATTCAGGATGATTCCATTGCGATCATTCTGATGACAACCCGCACAGTCGAACAGGTCAGTGATACCGTATCTGATTACAAGCTGAATCTGCCCAAACCTCTGATTGTAGAGATACCGGACAGACATAACTCAGGCAATATCAGTGCGGCCATTGATGCTGCGATCAGCGATGCCATCGGCATCAAGCTTTAAAGAGGAGTAACAGACGTGAATAACGAAGAAGAAGATAAGATCCTTGCAGCAATTGAAGCAGACGTGAAATTCAATGCTTCGCTTGTTGAGGATGTACTGCAGAAGGAAACAGATTCCTTTCATGAGGATCAGCTTGCTTTCTTCAGAGAAGGTCTGAAGAAGGAAACAGACAGCTATCTGGAAAAGGAACTGCATGAAGCACGTCTTGCGGCTGCTTCAGCCTCCTCCCGCGATCAGATGGAAACAAAGAAGAAGCTGCTGAGGCTGCGCGACCATCTGGCGGATGAGCTGTTTGATTCTGTCAGAGAGGATCTCAGAAAGTTTGTAAAGACACCGGAGTATGAGAAATATCTGATGCGCAGTGTCAAATCACTGCCGGTCAGTGAGACAGGCGTGTTTATGTGCAGAAGAGATGATGTGCCGGTGCTCAAAGACGCATTGAAGAAAGAAGGCCTGTCAAACCGGGTAGAGGAAAGTCCGATGGAACTCGGCGGTTTCCTATACCGGGATGATGCGGCCGGAAGAGAATACAGCTGTGTGCTGGAAGACAGACTGGAAGAAGAGATGGACTGGTTCCGTGCCAATTCCGGTTTCAAGGCACCTTCAAGAAAGGAGAACGCATGAGTACAATCTATGGGATCAACGGCTCTGTCATTTCGGTAAAGAATGACAGGGAACTGGCCATGCGTGAAATGGTCTATGTCGGAAAGAAACAGCTGTTAGGCGAAGTCATCCGCATGGATGAAGAAAAGACCATGATTCAGGTCTATGAATCAACGACCGGTCTCAAGACCGGGGATCCGGTGGTCGGAACAGGTTCTCTGCTGAATGCAACACTGGGTCCCGGCATTCTCAGAAATATCTATGACGGTATTGAAAGACCGCTGGAAGAAATTGCCAGAGAGCAGGGCGCTTTCATTGCCGAAGGCAGATCCATTCCTTCTCTGGATGAAGAAAAGAAGTGGGATGTCACAATGAAGATCAAGGCCGGTGATACGGTCAGAGGCGGACAGATCTTTGCGACCTGTCAGGAAACAAGCCTCATCGAGCACCGCTCGATGATCCCGCCGATGGTCCATGGCAGAGTCACCAAGGCACTGCCTTCCGGCAGCTACACGGTCAATGATGTCTTAGCTGAAGTGGAAGATGAAAAGACCGGAAAGATCAGCGAGATCCGTCTCAAGCAGAACTGGCCGATCCGTACACCCCGTCCGATTGCCCATCGTGAACCGCTGTCCATGCCGCTGGTGACCGGACAGCGTGTCATTGATACGATGTTCCCGATTGCAAAGGGCGGCTCCAGTGCGCTGCCGGGCGGGTTCGGTGCCGGCAAGACCATGATGCAGCATCAGATTGCCAAGTGGTGTGATGCGGATATCATCATTTATGTCGGGTGCGGTGAGCGTGGAAATGAAATGACCCAGGCTCTGGAAGAGTTCAGTGCCTTGAAGGATCCGAAGTCCGGCAAGTCTCTGTTAGATAGAACCATGCTGATTGCCAACACTTCCAACATGCCGGTGGCAGCCCGTGAAGCTTCCATCTATACCGGTGTTACGATTGCGGAATACTATCGTGACATGGGATATCATGTTGCTCTGATGGCTGACTCCACTTCAAGATGGGCGGAGGCGTTAAGAGAGATTTCCGGACGTCTGGAAGAGATGCCCGCGGAAGAAGGCTTCCCGGCTTATCTGCCTTCCCGTATTGCCCAGTTCTATGAAAGAGCAGGCTATGTGGATACTTTATCCGGTGATAAGGGGTCGGTCACTCTGATCGGTGCCGTATCTCCGCAGGGCGGCGATTTCTCAGAACCGGTTACTGCCAACACCAAGCGCTTTGTCAGATGCTTCTGGGCACTTTATAAATCATTGGCCTATGCCAGACACTATCCGGCCATGAACTGGACGGACAGCTACTCCGAATACCTGCCGGATCTTTCCCGCTGGTATGCGCAGAATGTGGCGCATGACTTCCTGGATCTAAGAGAAGAAATGCAGCAGATCCTGCATGAAGAGAGCAGCCTCATGGAAGTGGTCAAGCTCATCGGATCAGATGTGCTGCCGGAAGATCAGAAGCTGACACTGGAAATTGCCCGGGTCATCCGGGTCGGGTTCCTGCAGCAGAATGCCTTCCATAAGGACGATACATCCGTCCCGTTAATGAAGCAGTATAAGATGATGAAGATCATCGACTATCTGAAGCGGGCCTGCAGTGAGCAGGTAAAGAAGAAGATTCCGGTATCCCTGATGACCAAGACCGGTATCTTTGAGAAAGTCATCTCAATCAAGTATGATGTACCCAATGACAAGCTTGAGCTGCTGGATGGCTACAACAATATGATTGATGAAGCACTGGCTTCCATCAAGTGAGAAAGGAGAACACATGGATCAGCAGATTTTAGGTTTAAGCGATGTCCGGGGCTCTCTGATTGCCCTGGACCATGTGGAAGGGGCTGCCAATGAAGAGATGGTCAACATCCTTCTGAAGGATGGTACAAAGCGGATCGGCCGTGTGGTTGAACTGGAAGGCGACCGGGCTGTCGTACAGGTTTTTGAAGGTACTGACGGTCTGTCCCATACCAATGTGCGCACCAAGCTGTTAGGCCATCCGATGGAACTGGGCTTAAGCAGAGAAATTCTCGGCCGTACGTTCAACGGTGTCGGTACGCCGATTGACGGTTTCGGCGAGATTTATCCGGAGAAGTATGAGGATATCAACGGCAAGCCGCTCAATCCGGTTTCCCGTGTGTATCCGCGCAACTATATTGAAACAGGCATTTCCGCCATTGACGGACTCAATACGCTGATCAGAGGCCAGAAGCTGCCGATTTTCTCCGGCAGCGGCCTGCCCCATGATCAGCTGGCCATGCAGATTGTAAGACAGGCCAGACTGACCGGGGAAGATGCAGAGAGCTTCTGTATTGTCTTTGGTGCCATGGGTGTCAAGAATGATGTTGCGGACATGTTCAGAAGATCCTTTGAAGAGACCGGCGTCATGGAGAAGGTTGTCATGTATGTCAATCTGTCCGATGATCCGATCATTGAAAGAATCATGACACCAAGATGCGCTTTGACAGCGGCTGAGTATCTGGCCTATGAATGCGGCATGAATGTACTGGTTATCCTGACGGATATGACAGCGTATTGTGAAGCCGTACGTGAGTTCTCCTCCAGTAAGGGTGAAATTCCTTCCCGTAAGGGCTATCCGGGCTATCTGTATTCCGATCTTGCTTCACTGTATGAAAGAGCCGGTATTATCAAGGGCGGCAAAGGTTCGGTTACCCAGATTCCGATCCTGACCATGCCGAATGATGATATCACCCATCCGGTTCCGGATCTGACCGGTTATATTACGGAAGGCCAGATTGTACTGGATCGTGATCTGTATCTCAAGGGCATCAATCCGCCGATCGGCGTTCTTGCGTCCCTGTCCCGACTCATGAAGGATGGTATCGGTGAAGGCTACACCAGAGCGGATCATCAGGATGTTGCCAACCAGCTGTTTGCGTCTTATGCCAAGGTGCAGGACGCAAGAAGCCTGGCTTCGGTTATCGGTGAAGATGAACTGAGTGAGCTGGATCAGAAGTATCTGAAGTTCGGAAAGCTGTTTGAAGAAGTATTCATCGGCCAGGGCTTTGAGACAAACCGTTCCATCCAGCAGACCCTGTCCTTAGGCTGGGCGCTTCTGTCCACGCTGCCCAAGAGTGCGCTGGATCGTCTGGATCCGAAACTCATTGAAGCCAACTATGATCCGGAACACGCTGAGCGTACCATTGCATTAGCTTCCGGCAAGGGAGGAAAGTAAATGGCTGCCGTTCCATCTACCAAGGGCAATCTGATGAAAGCGAAGAAATCGCTTGCCCTGGCGCAGAATGGATATGAACTGATGGACCGCAAGCGCAACATTCTCATCCGTGAGATGATGAATGAAGTGGCTGAGGTCAAGAAGCTGAGAGATGAAATCTCCGAGGCATATGCGGCCGGCTATTATTTACTGCAGCGGGCCAATATCTACGGCGGCGTCATTTCCAATGTGGTCAACGAGATTCCTCCGGAGAACCATATTGAAGTGACATACCGCAGCGTCATGGGTGTGGAAGTGCCCAAAGTGCTCTACTACGCACCTGAAAAACAGGAAGTTCCCTATGGACTGAGTGAGAGTTCTTCCCTGATTGATGAAGCGTATCTGCAGTTTCAGAAGGTCAAGGAAATCACGATGACATTGGCTGAAGTGGACAATACCGTGTATCGTCTGGCCCATGCCATCTCCTCCACCCAGAAACGTGCCAATGCCCTGAAGAACATTGTTATTCCCCGCTATGAGGCGGAGATTCACCGCATGAGTGCGGATCTGGAAGAGAAGGAAAGAGAAGAATTCTCCCGGATGAAATCCATCAAAGCATCACATGCCTGAAACCTGCCGATTGACAGGTTTCTTTTCCGTTTGGATCAATGCTATAATATCGAAGTACAATTGGAGGTGCTTTTCATGCCATTTGATAAGCTTAAGAATTTCATCGCCCCGGTTGATGACGAAGACGAGGAAGAGGAAGAAGAAAATATGGAAGAAGATGTGGAAAAAACACAGCCGATCAGTTCTTATGAAAAGAAGAAGATCAATGTGAGCAGCGTACCGAGCAATGCGGCTATGGTACTGTTTGAGCCGCGTTCCTTTGAAGAAGCAGAGGAAATTGCCCGTCAGCTCAAGGGCCGTAAGGCGGTTGTGGTCAATCTGCATAAGCTGCAGAGAGACTATGCGCAGAGAACCATCGATTTTCTGACCGGTGTTGTATTTGCCCTGGATGGTACGATCCAGAAGGTCGGCCATAATGTCATTCTCTGTGCACCGCGCAATGTCGCCATTGACGGTGAGATCAAAGTCGACGCAGATGATGAATGAGGAAAGAGAAGAACTTTCCGCACATTTAAGAGATCTTGAAGAAAAGAGCGCAAGGTGGCACACCCATACCGCTTCTCATTTTCTGAATGAAGAAGAAGTAAGCGCCATGCAGAAGGAATTTCCTCCTTCCGCATTCATCCGCTATGATGGGGGCTATCCGGATGCCCGCAAGCGTAAAGTCATTTTCCTGTATGATGAGGAAGATGACTTTTCTGATGTTGTGTGCCTGCAGGCCCGTGTGGATCAGCGCTTCTGCAAGATCGGCCACCGGGATGTGCTTGGTGCAGTGATGGCGCTGCAGGTGGAAAGAAGCTCATTTGGTGATTTCTGGCTGGAAGATGACATGCTGTACTTCTATACCGAAGAAGAGATGGCTGATTTCTTCATCTGGAATCTGACGAAGATCAACCAGCTGAATGTACATCTGGAACGGACCGACAGCCATCCTGTCCAGCATTTCAAAATGCGCTCTTTCACAGCTGTGGCGGCCAGTGAAAGGGCTGATGCCTTAGTGGCAGCGCTGGCTCATGTCAGCCGTGCCAAGGCGGCTGAAATGATCCGGATGGGCATGGTTTCTCTCAACCATGAGCCGCTTGCGGCAGGTGATGAAGTGTGCGATAATAACGTTACGATTTCGATCCGCGGGACAGGCAGATTCATCTACCTGGGGTATGAAAGAAAGACGAAAGCGGGCCGGATCGCAGCACAATTTCAGCAGTATATCTGAAAGGAGTGTCTATGACGGCTAAAAGACCTGTATTCCGTGTCATGAAAAACGGTTATGACCGCTTTGCCGTCGATGACGCTGTTGAAAAGTATGCCTCTGAAGTAGAGGAGCTGGAAAAGCGGATTGCCCTGTACCAGCAGCAGCTGGCTGAGGACAATGCGAAGATGAACCAGCTTCAGCAGCAGTATCTTTCGCTTGAGAAAGAGTATCAGAGCCGTAAAGCGAGCAATGATGAAATGGCACGGCTGGCATTGCGTGAAGCCAATGAAATTATCGCTGCGGCACAGAAGAATGCCGATCAGATTGTGCGGGAAGCTGTGAATACTGCTTCCGGCATACTGAGCGACCTGTCACGGCTGTATGATGAAGCCGGCCAGGCCAAGGGCTATATGTCTGATGAACTGCAGAAGCTTCAGAAAGATCTTGATGCCTTCAAGATTCCGACCATGCCGGATCTGAAGTGGCTTCAGGACGCATTAGATCAGATGCAGTGACGCAGGACGCGCTGTCTCCTATGAATCTTACAAGAGAGTCTGCACAGGGTGAAAGCAGACAGACAAGAGGAGAACAGACATCACCTGCCAAGCATTTCGTTTCATCCTGCGTTAAAGGATGATCCAAGGGCATATTCCATAAGGGAATATGAACTAAGGTGGTACCGCGTATGAAGCGTCCTTAGAGATAGGGACGCTTTTTATATGTGAGCAGGTAAAAGAAGGAGACAAGATGGATTACAAAAGCACATTGAACATGCCGGACACCGATTTTGAGATGCGCGGCAACCTGGCCAAGAAAGAGCCGGGCATTCTCAAACAGTGGGAAGAGAACAACTATTTCCAGGATCTGTTAAAGCATCATAAGGGACAGAAGGCATTTGTCCTGCATGACGGTCCGCCATATGCCAATGGCAACCTCCATGCCGGCACAGCCATGAACCGTGTCATCAAGGACTTCATCAACCGCACCCATGCCATGTGCGGCTACTATACCCCGTATTTCCCAGGCTGGGATACCCATGGCCTGCCGATTGAAAATGCCATTCAGAAGCTTGGTGTAGACCGCAAGAAGCTTTCCGCGGCAGATTTCAGACGCAAGTGCGATGAATATGCCCATGAGCAGATTGCCCAGCAGATGGCAACGGAAAAGAGACTGGGTCAGATTGCGGATTATGAACATCCTTATATCACGCTGAAGAAGGAATTCGAAGCAAGACAGGTCAGAAACTTCGCTTCCATGGCCCTGGATGGACTGATCTTCCAGGGACTCAAGCCGGTTTACTGGTCCCCGTTCAATGAGACCGCAGTCGCTGACTCTGAAATCGTCTACCGCGATGTCAAGGATGCGACCATCTATCTGGCCTTCCAGGTCGCTGACGGCAAGGGCATCCTTGACAGCGATGATTACTACGTCATCTGGACCACAACCCCGTGGACCATTCCTTCCAACGAAGCCGTATGTCTGAATGAGAACCTTGTCTATGCCGAAGTCAAGACCGAAAAGGGCAAGCTCATCATGCTTGATAAGTTCGTGGATGATCTGCTGGCCAAGTTCGGTCTGGAAAACCAGGGTGTTTTAAGAACTTTCAAGGGAAAAGAGCTGAAAGGCATTACCTATCATCATGTGGTATTCGATAAGGAATGCCCGACTTTATTAGGCAATCATGTCACGGACGAAGATGGTACTGGTGTTGTTCATACCGCCGGCGGCCATGGTCTGGATGACTTCAATGTCTGTGCCAAGTACGGCATTCCGCCGATCAATACCGTGGATTATCAGGGTAAGATGAATGAAAATGCCGGCAAGTACCAGGGCATGTTCTTTGAGGACTGCTCCAAGGCTGTCATCCATGATATGAATGAGCAGGGCTGTCTGCTTGCCGTAGAGAACATTGTCCATTCCTACCCGCATGATGACAGACTCAAGAAGAAGGTTATCTTCCGTGCGGTCAAGCAGTGGTTCTGCTCCATTGACAAGATCAAGGACAAGCTGCTGGATCAGATCGACAATCATGTGGTATGGCATAATTCCTTCGGTCAGAAGCGTATGCATAACATGATCCAGGACAGAGGCGACTGGTGCATTTCCCGTCAGCGTTTATGGGGTGTTCCGATTCCGATCTTCTATTGTGAAGATGGCTCTCCGATCATGGAGAAGGAAGTATTCGACCATGTCGCTGATCTGTTCGATGAATATGGATCCAATGTATGGTTCGAAAGAGAAGCCAAGGATCTTCTGCCGGAAGGCTATACCAACCCGAAGTCTCCCAATGGTCTTTTTACCAAGGAAAAGGATATCATGGATGTCTGGTTCGACTCCGGCAGCTCCTGGACAGAACTGGAAGAAAGAGGTCTTGCATTCCCGTGTGATATGTACTTTGAAGGCAGCGATCAGTACAGAGGCTGGTTCAACTCTTCATTGATTGTCGCAACAGCTGTCAAGGGCGGTGCCCCGTATAAGGAAGTTCTCTCTCATGGCTATGTTGTTGACTCCAAGGGTGAAAAGATGTCCAAGTCCCAGGGCAATGTTGTCAATCCGATGGATATCATCAATAAAAACGGTGCGGATGTATTCCGCCTGTGGGCAATGGCAAGTGATTTCAAGGCGGATCTGAAGCTTGGGCCTTCCAATATCAAGCAGGCCAGCGACCAGTACCGCAAGATCAGAAATACTTTCCGTTTCCTGTTAGGCAATGTCAATCCGAAGGACTTTGATCCGGCTAAGGATATGGTGAAGTATGAGGATCTTGAAGCGGTTGACCAGTATATCCTGGTCAAGCTTGATGATGTTGTGAAGGAAGTACGCAGAGCATCCATGGACTATGACTATCTTGCCTGCAATAAGGCACTGATGAACTTCATGGTCAATGAACTGTCTTCCTACTACTGTGACTTCACCAAGGATATCCTGTACTGCAATGATACAAATGATCACAGAAGAAGACAGGTACAGTCCGTGTACTGGATCTGCTGTGACAAGCTGGTCAGACTGTGGGCGCCTTTCCTTGTCTATACCATGGAAGAAGTATGGCAGCACTTCAATGACACAAGCGAGAAGTCTGTTCATAACACCGAGTTCCCTGAAGTGGAGAACTATGCCAACGCTGAAGTGCTCAAAGCGAAGGGCGAAAGCCTCATGCATGTCAGAAATACGGTCCTCAAGGCACTGGAAGATGCCCGTAATGAAAAGACCATCAAGTCTTCTCAGGAAGCACATATCACCCTGAGTGCACCAGAGGATGTCAGAGCCCTTCTCAACAGTGAAGTAGGCAGCAGTCTCAGCCAGTGGCTGATTGTCTCCTATGCGGATGTGAAGGATGGCGAACTGAAGGCGGAAGTCACCAAGGCCGAAGGCACTAAGTGCCCGAGATGCTGGAACTATGTGACTAATCCGGATGAAAACGGCTTATGCCCGAGATGCCATGCCGTCATGGCATACAGAGGATAATGGATCACAACACGGAACACTATCTGACCCTGTGTCATCAGATCATCAGACGTTCCGGCTTTGAACAGCCACTGTCCGAATTCCTTGGCTACTATGAACAGAAACCGGATGATGTGTCGGTCGAAACAGATGAAAACGGAAACGTATACTGTGACTTTGCCGCCTTTGTAAATCCGGTAGAGGACATTCATCTGTTTGTCTTTGAACAGGATCAGATTATCGCAGACTACAATGCCGTGCATGTCAAAGTGGATGATATCTTCCACAATGAAGAAGCCATGAAGCGGCTGATTGAGCTCAGCGACTGGATGATGCTGGAAGGGCTGCTGTTAGGCAAGATCGTTGATCCAGGTGTTGAACTGCCGGATCCGGATGGACCGTTCAGGGAAGGAGAGGCACTGCTTGTCAATTCTTCCTATGTGGCAAAGCGCTGCCGGCGTAAAGGCATCTATCGTACCATGATGGATGCGGCCAGGGACTTTGCCTCACGACACGTTTATACTGACATGCCGTTCTATACGATTACTTCCCTTGACCCGGATATTGCCAGCGTTGGGGAAGATGCCGTATCAGAACCGTACTACTACAGCCGGGAAAAAGATGATCCCAAACGGGAGCTGAACAAGACCATTGCCATTCACTGCGGCATGAATCCTGTTCACCTCAATATCGATAATCTGTATGATCCTGAAACACAGGACGGCACCAAGGAATGGTATGGTGTCAAAGCAGATCAGATTGTCATCTCAAAGCCGGTATTAAGCTGAAAGAGACCTCTTCATCATCTGGATGGAGAGGTTTTATTGTATGCATTTGTGGAAATGCTTCAGAAAATAACTTTTTTTGCGGCGGTATGCGGGCATGTAAAAAGCAGAAGAAACAGTATGATCAGATTCATGGGTATTTCTGATAGAATAGGGCAGGTGAGGAAATGATATGACAGAGATCCGGATTGCTTTCTTTGATATTGATGGAACGCTGGTACAGCTTGGAAAAGGAATGAGTGAGACGATGCGGCAGACACTGCTCGCTCTGCAGAGGAAAGGTATCAGAATCTGTGTGGCTACCGGGCGGCCGCCGTTTCGTGTTCCATCGTTTGACGGGATTGTCTTTGATGCGTGTCTGACATTCAATGGATCATACTGCTATGATCGAAAAGGGCATGAGATTCTTTCCCACTGCATCGATCATCAGGATGTTCTGCGCATTGTAAACAATGCGGCAGGTGTGCATCGTCCCTGCAGTATTGCCGGAAAGGACAGGCTGCTTTCCAATGGAGCAGACCGGAATCTGTATGATTACTTTGTGATTGCCGGACAGACACCGGAAGTCAGTAATGAATTTGACGCTTATCTCAATCACAATGAGATCTATCAGATCATGTGCGGATGCGTCAAAGAGGAATATGATGCCGTGATGAAAGACGTGGATGGCGCTGTGATCACAACATGGTGGAGCCGGGCGGTTGATATCATCCCCAAGGGGTCTGGCAAGGATGTAGGGGTGAAGAAGATTCTCTCCTACTTCGGATTGAGAAAGGAAGAAGCGATGGCATTCGGCGATGGCGGCAATGATATCGGCATGCTGAAAAGTGTCGGGATGGGTGTTGCCATGGGCAATGCGACAGAGGATGTCAAGGCTGCGGTGCCGTATGTCTGTGCACCGGTAGAAGAGGAAGGCATCTACCATTTCTGTAAGGAAAGACATATTCTCTGAAGACAGGCGTTCAGCCTGTTTTTGTTATGCAATAAGAAAAGCACCCGATGTATCCAGGTGCCTGGTAGAGGTAATCTGACTGCCCTGTGGATCCATCCCTGCAGGATGGAAACCCGCTGTCTTTAACCATAAACATTATGACACAGTTCTGCCGCTTGTGAAGGAAAAAACAGTTTTTTCAATCTGTTTCGTATGCCTTATTTCATGTCAGTGAGAGCAGGACAGATAAAAAAACCGGTTTCCTGATTGGAAACCGGCTGACACGGAATCAGTATTTGAGTGTCTTGACTTCTTCCCACGGAAGTCCTTTTCTGCCGAAGTGGCCATAGTTGGTTGTCTGGGCATAGATCGGACGGCGCAGGTCGAGTTCTTTGATGATGTTGGCAACAGAGAAGTCGAAGTTCTTGTTGATGATGTCAAGCAGCTCTTCGTTGGACTTTTCGGATGTGCCGAAGGTATCAACTGTTACAGACAGAGGCTTCGGTTCACCGATTGCATAGGAGAGCTCCAGCTGGCACTTGTGGGCTAAGCCTGCCGCAACAATAGACTTGCAGACATAACGGGCATAGTAGGCAGCGGAACGGTCAACCTTGGTCGGATCCTTGGAAGAGAAGCAGCCGCCGCCGATCGGTGCGTAGCCGCCGTATGTATCAACGACGATCTTACGGCCGGTTGTACCGGAGTCGCCCCAGGAACCGCCGACGATGAAGGAACCGGACGGGTTGATGAAGTACTTGGTGTTTTCATCAATGAGTTTGGGATCAACGACAGGCTTGATGACTTTTTCAATGATCAGATCATGCAGTTCAGCCTGGGTGATGTCCTTTGTATGCTGGGTGGAAACAACGATGGCATCTACTCTTGCCAGCTTACCGTCATCATATTCTGCGGTAACCTGTGTTTTTCCATCCGGTCTGAGTCTGGAATCCTGTCTTCTGACTTCTTCCAGCTTGGCGGACAGCTTATGCGCGCAGTCGATGGCAAACGGCATCAGATCTTCTGTTTCATCATCCGCATAGCCGAACATGATGCCCTGGTCGCCGGCACTGATCTCATCGTGTGCAACCGCACTGTTGATTTCAGGAGACTGCTTGTTGACCTTGACTAAGACATGGTATTCCTCGTCATAGCCGATCTGCTTCATGACACCAAGTGCAATCTTTTCATAGTCGATGGTAGCAGTTGTGCCTGCTTCACCATAAACAAGAATCAGATCGTCCTTGATGGTTGCTTCAACCGCCATGTGGGCATAAGGATCCTGACGAATGGCCTCATCGAGAATGGAGTCGGCAATCAGATCGCAGACCTTGTCCGGATGTCCGCTGGTAACGGACTCAGAAGTGAAAAAACGTTTTGTCATAATAAATATTCCCTTTCCTTTTTGTCTTTTTACAAGTTTGAAAGAAAGAGAGGTTTTTCCTCTTTCTTTATCGCTGTCAGCTTTACCACCTTACTGTGCAGCAGGTTGGTATGGGATCACTGAGCTGACTCTCTCACCCAATTCCTGATAAAAGACGATAGTATTAAACCATCACATGAACGATGGGTCAATTGATATACGTATACAATTCGCTCTTAATGTAAACGTAAGGATACTATGGTATAATATCCGGCACGGAGAAAATGAGTATGAGCTGGAAAAAACCGGACCACGATACGCAGAATGCGATCTATACACTGACGATATCGGGCATTTTGATTGTCCTGTTCTATCTGATCTGCGGCCATCTGGCAGTGATCGGTGATGCTTTGGGAGCTGTCGGGAATGTTCTGATGCCGTTTTTCATGGGAATTCTCATTGCGGTGATTCTTCTGCCGTTAAGAAGATTCATTGAGGCAAAATGGTTTAAGAAAGTAAAAAAACACAGAAGGGGATTGGCAACATCTGTAACGATGTTTCTTGCGGTGGCGGTTCTGGCAGCCTTCTTTGCCATTGTCATACCGCAGATTGTCAGCAGTATCAGTATACTTGCCCTTAATTTTGAAGGCTATATGAAATCCCTGCAGAAGTGGATCAACAGTCTGAATCAGATCAGTCCGGATATTACTTCGGCTTTGAATAAAGGCGCTCAGCAGCTTTCCGATCAGGTGATCAAATGGCTGACCGGGGCACAGGGCGGCCTGTCTACGATTCTGGAGTATTCCATTTCTGTTGTGAAGAATATTCTGAACTTCTTTATTGGCATGATTATTGCCGTGTATCTATTGCTGCAGGAAGAAAAGTTCAAGCGGCAGGGCAGAAAGTTTACCTATGCCGTCTTCAGGGAAAAGACAGGGGACAGTCTGATGTATGTGTTCCGTCTGACCTATCACATGTTCAATAAGTTCATTTCCGGCAAGGCGCTGGATTCTCTGATTGTAGGGGTGGTGTGCTGGATTGTGGTGTCGATCCTGGGCATGCCGTATGCGCCGCTGATCGGCTTTATTGTCGGAGTAACCAATATGATTCCGGTGTTCGGTCCGTTTATCGGGGCGGTGCCGTGTGTCATTATTCTTCTGATTATCAAGCCGATCATGGCGCTGGAATTCATTGTATTCATCATTATCCTGCAGCAGATCGACGGCAATATCCTCGGTCCGCATATTCTTGGTGATTCCATGGGACTGCCTACTTTATGGATCATGTTTGCCATCATTGTCGGCGGGTCCATGTTCGGGGTAGTCGGTATGTTCTTCGGTGTGCCGGTGTTTGCAGTGATCTATACGGTTGTATCGGATGTGGTCAACCATACACTGCAGCAGAAGAATATCGATGTGGAAGAGAAGTAGATGAGTGATGATCGTATCGCCTGAGGCGGTACGTTTTTTTATGGGACGGCATAAAAAAGAAGACCCGAAGGTCTTCTGATTAATTTGTGCTCAGTCGAGGTTGAACAGCATGTCTTCGTACATCGGTACCTTGTAGTAGCGCGGGGAGGCGATCTTTTCATAGGTATCGATGGACTTTCTCAGATCATCCATCATCGGACGGATCTCATAATAGAAGGCATAGCCTTTATCATAGTCGTCCTCTTTCTTGGCGATCTCTTCATACTTGGCTTCCAGAGCCTTGAGCTTATCGTATGTATCATCGATCAGGCCGCCGATGGTCTTGACTCTGGTGGTCAGATAGCGGGGGGCCAGATCGCCGCAGCTGTTCAGGGCCTTGGCATAATTCTTGAGCTCTTCACTCATGGCCGGCAGGATATCTTTTCTGGTCATTTCCATGAGTGTTCTGACATCAATGCCAAGGATCTGATCATACTGTTCCTGCATGATGTTGATGTTGGCATCGATTTCCTTTTCGGTGAAGACACCGAGGGAAGTGAACAGATGGACAACGGCAGGATCTTTCAGAACCTCAGTGGATTCAATGAAGGACTTGACATTCGGCAGACCTCTGCGCTTGGCTTCCTTGACCCATTCCTCGGAATAGCCATCGCCGGAGAACAGAATTCTCTTATGTTCATGAATGATGTCGCGGCAGATGGACAGAGCCTTTTCACGTACATCCTGGAGGTACTTGATGTCTTCCAGCTGATCCGCGATTTCATTGAGGGATTCGGCTGTAATGGAGTTGAGGACAATGTTGGCAAAGGATGCGTTGGCCGAAGAGCCGAGCATTCTGAATTCGAACTTATTGCCGGTGAAGGCAACCGGAGATGTACGGTTGCGGTCCGTATTGTCACGCGGTACATAAGCTAAGCCGCTGACTGGCGCTGCGTAGTCAGGCTTTGGCTCATTGGTGCCTTTCTGAGAAGGGTGTTCCTGATAGAGGCTGTACAGAATGTCTTCAATATAGCTGCCGAGATAAACAGAGATGATTGCCGGAGGCGCTTCATTGGCACCAAGACGGAAGTCATTGCCGGCACTGGAAGCGCTCATGCGCATCAGAACCGGATAGGTATCAACAGCTTTGATAAAGGCGCAGACGAAGGTGAGGAAACGGATATTCTCAGCCGGCTTTTCACCCGGAGAGAACAGGTTCTGGCCGTTATCAGTAATCAGAGACCAGTTATTGTGCTTGCCGGAACCATTGATGCCGGCAAAAGGCTTTTCATGAAGCAGGCAGGCAAGACCATGCTTTTCAGCGGTGCGTCTCAGGATGTCCATGACTAACAGGTTCTGGTCAATGGCCATGTTGCATTCATTATAGACGGTAGCCAGTTCAAACTGTGCCGGTGCAACTTCATTATGTTCTGTCTTGGCATAGATGCCGAGCTTCCATAACTCTTCATTGACATCTTTCATGAAGGCGGATACACGGCTCGGGATGGCACCGAAGTAATGGTCGGAGAGTTCCTGACGCTTCGGGGCGGAAATGCCGAACAGCGTTCTGCCGCACAGTTTGAGATCCAGTCTTTCTTCAAAATACCTGCGGTCAATCAGGAAGTATTCCTGTTCGAGACCGACAGAAGGATAGCATCTCTTGACTTCCTTATCGCCAAAGATGTTGACAAGTCTTGTTGCAGCCTCAGAAACAGCAGCGACAGACTTCAGCAGAGGTTCCTTGCGGTCCAGTGCTTCACCGGTGTAGGAGACAAAGACAGTCGGAATACACAGTACCTTATCACGGATAAAGACAGGCGATGAAACATCCCAATATGTATAGCCTCTTGCTTCAAAGGTAGCTCTTAAGCCGCCGGATGGGAAACTGGAGGCATCCGGTTCACCTTTAATCAGCATCTTTCCTGAGAATCTTGCGATCGGCAGATTATCCTTGTCCGTCTCAATGAAAGAGTCATGCTTTTCGGCAGTCCCGCCGGTCAGCGGCTGAAACCAGTGGGTAAAATGCGTGCAGCCTTTTTCCATGGCCCATCTTTTCATGGCATGGGCGATGGCATCGGCGGTCTGACGGTCCAGTACGCCTTCATTGGCGACTGTTTTCTTCCATGAATCATACACAGGACGGGGGAGTCTTTCCTCCATCTCTTTTTCACCAAAGACGAGTTCACCGAATTCTTCAAACGGATGTTCCATAAACAATCCTCCTTAACAGTGTCTATAGTAAAACGAAGAAATGATAATATTCAACGAATATTCGAAAATATTTTCAGAAAATTTCTGAAAATGATTTAAAAATGCAATTATTTTCATAAAAAGCTGGATTAAAATTCAAAGTTCACAGGAAATTCAGAATTTACTGACAGGATATGGAGGAAAAAGAAAAAGCAGAGACAATTGTCTCTGCAGCTCAGTAATTGTAGCTCGGGGATACCAGAACGACCTTATTGACTTCCGGTACTTCATCCACGACTAATGCCTGAACACCCTGGGAGATATCGGCACTGGCCATGATACAGCCGGCACAGGCACCATACATGGAAACGGAACATACGCCGTTTTCATAATCAACCAATACGACGTCTCCGCCTTCTGCCTGCAGGTAGGGGCGGATCTTGTTCAGCGTATGCTGAATCCGGTTCATGATATCGTCTTTCTTGGCCTGTTCTTCCGGTGAAAGCTTGGGTGCTTCACCTTTTTCGGCAGCTACATAGGCTGCCTGCTTTTCTTCTTCTGTCATAATACCTTCTTTCTTCTATGCGGGAAGGCGGCAGATCAGGGCAATGAGAATACCCAGAATTGCGCCGCCGAAGCACTCCACCCATTTATGGCCGAGCACTTCTTTCATTTTTGTCTGATAGATCGGGTCCTGGAAATGCGTATGCAGCAGTTCCTGAACGTCGCGTACTAATTGTGTCGTAATCTGAATATTTTGTCCACTGTAATACCTCACGTTGGCCGCATCATAGATGACGATGCCGGCAAATACCGCCGCAATGGCAAATGTACTTGAGGCAAAGCCGTCTCGGATGCCGATGGCCATGGCAAGGGCAGTCACAAGCGCGGTATGGGATGAAGGAAAGCCGCCGCTGGCATGCAGCAGTTCACCTTTCCATTCATGATGTACCAGATAATACAGAACAGGCTTGAGCACCTGAGCCAGAACAACGCCGATGAAAGCTGAGATCAGCGGATACAGATCCATATACTGCATGACAATCACTTCCTTGCCTTAATGATAACAAAAAAGATCAGCTGCAGCTGATCTTAATCGTGTACCCAGACGGGCATTCCAATTGTGGCAAAGTCATACACTGTCTTGGCATCCTGCAGCCACATATTGACGCAGCCATGAGAGATGCCGGTATGAATCTTGGCCTGGGTGAGCCACCAGCCTTCATGGAAGGCATAGCCTGTTGATTCCCAATACGTGACGTAGTGGATGTTTTCCAGGGGTTCGGGACTCGGAGGATTGGGCATGGAAGTTACATAGACTTTGCTTAAGACAGAGAAGATACCGGTGATGGTAGGCGTGGAAGCCTTGCCGTCTGCGGTCTGGTCCGTGGACCAGTAGACGCTGTCGCCCTGATGCAGGGTAACGGTATAAGTTGTGCGGTTGTATTCAATCCATTTGCCGCCTTCCGCAACCCGCTTGTCAATGCCGCCGGCACCGTCTTTGGTGGTGAGATTGATCTCAGCTCCGGTGCTGTTATTGAAAGCATTGACCATCTGTTCGGTTACTTCATCCACGTTGTCTGGAATCTGGCCGTTGGAGCCGGCTGAGACAACCTGCAGAACCTTATCATTGTCATCGACAATGTCGATTTCCTTGACCGGTTTATCCGGTATCTGATCGGCAATGGTGGTATTGATGAAGTCTTTGATCTTGTCTTCATCATAGCTGACATCATAGCTGCCGGAATCCGCATTGGCGGTGAACACGGCAAAACTGGCAATATCCCATGGGTCCATCGTCCAGATGACCTTGCCGTTATCCAGGATCCGAATCTGCTGGGCAATGACGGTATTCATCTGATCTGCCGTCTGCTGGGCGGATGTATCGGAGATGACCGGCTCGGCTTTTTCCGTTGTCAGGGTGACGCTTTCCTCACTTGGATTATTGAGCATTGCATCGATCTTTTCCTTGATGTCATCAATATTGATGGTCTGACCGTCTGCCCCGGCCGTTACCGTATAGGTATTGGCATCAGAGTCATAGGTGAGCGCTGCATCAGTCGGTTCCTTGATGAGATCCGGGAAGTTTTCATTGACATATGATTCTACAGCAGCACTGTCATACATATCGGAAAGATCAATCTTGTGCTTGCCGAATAGTACATCAAACGGATTGGCAGATTTGCCGGTTGCGACAGCCTTTGCCGCAAGATCATCCGCGTCCAGATCAATGCCGAGATCCCTGGCCGAAGCTGTAGCACTCTTGTCACCGGAGGTCAGGGTCAGCTTGAACTGGTCACTGATGGTGCCGATGGCCTTGGCTGCCTCAGCTTTGGTCATGCCGCCGACATCAATGCCGGAAATTTCCGTATGCAGGGCACTTCTTGTACTGAAGTAATAACGTTCTGCGCCATAGGCGGCTGCACAGGCACCCACGGCGACAAAAAAAGCAATCCATGCCTTCTTGTGTGATTTCTTCTGAGGCTTTGTATCCTTCAAACTGCTGATATCGATTTGTTCTGTATTCTCATTCATAAATAATGCCTCTTGGTACGCCGGCAGTCTGCCGCGGTACTATCATTTAATACGCTTTAATAGTTTCCTTGTCAACTTTTATACTCACCATTTCTTTTATTTCTGCCGGCCGGGATGGAATGTGGTGATTTTAAGGCCGGAGAACAGACAGAAGTATACAGCAGATGCTTATGAAATGTGCCCTTGGTGTTATAATTCCTGGGATGAACAGTATGAAATATAAACCCGGACAGGTTGTGGAAGGCAGGGTGACAGGCATTCAGTCCTATGGTGCGTTTGTAGCGCTGGAGGGCAGAACCACCGGTCTGATTCACATTTCCGAAATATCGGATGGCTATGTACGCGACATTGAACAGTATGTTCATGTCGGTGAAGTCATCCGGGTCAAGGTCATTGACTATGATCCCCGTACGGATCAGGCCCGGCTTTCACTCAAAGCCCTGCACCATACAAGAGTGCGCAATCGGCGCAGACCGCCCATCAGTAAGGCTGCGCTGCCCCCGAGCACAAAGGGATTCTCCTCCATCCGATCCGCCATGCCCCGCTGGATCAAAGAGGCACAGCAGCGTATGCAGAAGACATCCGGCGGGACTGATGGAAAAGATGGACAGAAAAGTTTAGAATGAGTAAGTATTCAGGAAAAATCGTCAGATATGGAAGGAGACTAAAATGAGCGATTGGAAAAATCTTGATGAACTGGAGGCTTTCCACGAGCTGGAAGCCGTTGAACGTGTGAATCTGCGTGAAGTCATGTCAGGTGAGAACGGTGCTGAGCGGGTCAGAACCTATCATACGGATATGGCGGCCGGCATGAGCTATAACTATGCGGCCAAGGACGTGGATGAAAACGTACTGGCAGCCCTTGTCAAGCTGGCCAAGGAAGCACAGCTTTCTGAAAAGTATGAAGAGCTTTATAACGGTGCTGTCATCAATACCGGTGAAAAGAGACTGGTTCTGCATCAGCTCTGCCGCGGTCAGCTGGGCAAAGATGTCATTGCGGACGGCGTCAATAAGAGAGAATTCTATGTAAAGCAGCAGGAAAGAGCAGCTGCCTTTGCCAATAAAGTACACAGCGGTGAAATCACCAATGAGAAAGGTGAGAAGTTCACTACCGTTGTACAGATCGGTATCGGCGGATCCGACCTCGGCCCAAGAGCCTTGTACATTGCCCTTGAGAACTGGGCCAGAAAGCATAATACACTGAAGATGGAAGCCAAGTTCATCTCCAATGTCGACCCGGATGACGCTACGGCTGTTCTCAACAGTGTGGATGTTGCCCATACCTTATTCATTCTTGTATCCAAGAGCGGTACAACGCTTGAAACACTGACCAACGAAGCCTTTGTCAAGAATGCCCTCAAGGAAGCAGGCTATGATCCGGCAAAGCATATGATTGCTGTAACTTCTGAGTCTTCTCCGTTAGCCAAGAATGAAGGCTACATGGATGCCTTCTACATGGACAACTACATCGGCGGCAGATATTCTTCCTCTTCCGCCGTAGGCTGCACGGTACTTTCTCTGGCCTTCGGTCCGGAAGTATTCGCCCGTATCCTTGAAGGCGCACATGAAGAAGATGTGCTTGCCAAGGAAAAGGATCCGATGAAGAATCCGGATATGCTGGATGCCTTGATCGGTGTCTATGAGCGTAATGTATTAGGTATGGAAGCGACAGCTGTTCTGCCGTATTCCCAGGCGCTTTCCCGTTTCCCGGCACATCTGCAGCAGCTTGACATGGAGTCCAACGGCAAGAGTGTCAACCGTTTCGGCAAGCCGATGAACTATGTGACCGGTCCGATCATCTTCGGTGAGCCTGGTACCAACGGCCAGCATTCCTTCTATCAGCTGCTCCATCAGGGCAAGACCATCATTCCGATGCAGTTCATCGGTTTCAGGAAGTCTCAGCTGGAGAATGATGTTGTCATTGAAGGTTCTACTTCCCAGAAGAAGCTGTGTGCCAATGTGGCTGCGCAGATTGTTGCCTTTGCCTGCGGCAAGGATGACGAGAATCCGAACAAGAACTTCGACGGCGGACGTCCTTCTTCCATCATCATCGGCGAACAGCTCACCCCGGAATCCCTCGGTGCTCTGCTTGCCCACTTTGAAAACAAAGTCATGTTCCAGGGCTTCTTATGGAATGTCAACAGCTTCGACCAGGAAGGCGTACAGCTTGGCAAGGTGCTGGCAAAGAAGGTTCTGGCTCACGATACAGACGGTGCGCTCAAAGTTTACAGCGACCTGTTTGAGATCTGAGGCATTGAGGCTGCAGTCAGATGACTGCAGTCTTTTCATATGGTTTGCCCTGCGCTCAGACAACGCTATAATGGGTACAGGGATATCATTCCCTGGAGGTATGTATATGCTGTGGCGTCTGATTTCAACCCTGCTTGTGGGTATTGCGGCAGGTTTTATTGCCAATAAGCTGATGGGCAATGATGCGACAAGTATCAGCGGCAATCTCTGCCTGGGACTTGTCGGTTCCATTGTCGGTTCTCTATTGGCCGGTCTTCTTGGACTTGGCAGCCGCAATATGCTTGGCTCACTGATCCTTGCGGTCATCGGTGCCTGCATTGCGGTATGGGTTTACAATAAGATCAAATCCTGAAGGCGGCGGAAAGGTCATGTGTAAAGCATGATCTTTTTTATGCTTTTGGCATGAGCACATGGGCAGAGACTTTCGGGATCAGCAATTGATCAAGCTGCTGGATGAGGGCACTGCTTGTTTCACTGATGGCATGCATCGATTTTTCAAAGCTGTTTTCCTCTTCCATCCATCCGGCAATATAGCCGAAGGAGTAGGGGGAAGTATCCAGGCCGTAGTGGGCGCATACGGTATAGGCGACGGATTCGGCTTCGACTTCCTTGGTACGCCGGGAAAGAGAAGAGCGGGTATGCATGCTGGCATGGGCGATTTCATGGATGAGCGTGCGGATGGCAAGCTTTTTCTCCATGCCCTCTTTCAGATAAATGCATTGTGCCTTAGGATCATAGCAGCCATGAATGTCCATGTCTTTTCTTTCTCTGACTTCTACCGGGCATACAAAATAGAGGGCATGGAGAAAGGCATCTTCATCTTCAATCGTGCCCTGGATCTTTTCCGATATGAAGGCATTGAGCGGACGTCCTTCCGTCTGGGATACATCAAAGACGGAAATACAACGGAAGAAGGCAATTTCTTCCGGATCTCTGCGGCAGCGGCAGGGTGCAAAGATCCGGATGCCTTTTTCACCTTTCTTGACATGGCGCTCAAATTCCTTCATCCAGGTGTGATACCCGGCCACATAGGTGGCTGAGGGCATCTGTCGGTAGATGAGCAGGGTATTGCGGAAGCTGTAGGTATGAAAACGGGAAAGCAGGCTGAGGTAGCGACGGTAGGATTCATCACTCTGTAAAGAAGTGATGCTTTCCTGCAGGGAGCGGACAATCTGTTCGGTTTCTTTCGGGTTCATGTGTTTTCCTCCGCCCTATATATATGCAATGGAAGATCGTTTTCCCCGGATGTATAATAAAAAAAGCAAGGAGAGGCAGAATAAAATGGAAAAACTGGAATTCAAGTTTGATACACAGCTGCTGATTGACGGCGATGATCTGGATGAGGATGAAGTACATGATTATATCCTGAACCATTTCGAGGGTGACTGTCTGTTAGCGGTAGGCGGTGATGGAGATCCGATCAAGATTCATTTCCACACCAATGAGCCTTGGAAGATTCTGGAATACGGCCAGTCCATCGGCGACATCTATGATGTGGTTGTGGAAAACATGCAGAGACAGGAGGAAGGTCTCAAGGGCTGAAGCAGCATGAAAGGCGGATGCACAATCGCATCCGCCTTTAATAGTTGTGACGGTAAAAGAACGCATCAGCTAGAGATGGAAAGAGAGAAAGATCAAAGTTCTGACAGGCATGTCCCTTCGCGCCTTCTTCAGCCAGAAACCCATGGAGCCATACGGCCATACATACTGCCCCGTAAACATCGGCCGTCTGGGTGAGACATGCCGCAATCATACCGGTCAGAAGATCTCCGGAGCCGGCCTGGGCCAGGGCGTTGCAGCCGGACTGGTTGATGTAGATCTCTCCGCTTGGGGAAGCCACGGTTGTATTGGCGCCCTTAAGCACCACAATACAGCCATAGCGTTTTGCAAAATCACGGGTCAGCGCAATGCGGTGGTCTTTGATATAGCATACCGGCTTATTGATCAATGCTGAGAACTCCCCGATATGCGGCGTCAGAATGACCGGTTCTTTGACAAAGCGCAGTGTATAGTAATCATGCTGCAAAAGACGGATCGCTTCCGCATCCAGTACCACTGGACAGGGAGCACTCTGCAGAACAAGATCCAGAATATCCTTTTTATGCGGCATATTGGTACAGCCGGAACCATAGGCAATGGAGCGGGCATTCGCAATCGTATGGGAAACCACATCCTGCCAGTTGCCTTCCGTAAAAGGATGAAAGACAGGGGTTAAAGCCCGTGAAGCCGCAATGCCGTAAACCTCTTCAGGCGTAACGGCATGGATGTAGGAAGCACCGATGGTGCGGGCACCGAGTATGTTCAGTGATAATGCCCCCGCCATGCCATAGGAACCGCCGATCAGCGTACAGCCGCCATATGTGCCTTTGTAGGCATCATCACGGCGCTTGGGAAAACTCTTGAAGAAAAGATCCTCATTCATTTGACGGAAAGGGGATTCAGATGGATGGGGCAGATCAAGGGAAAGCAGTTCTGTTTTTTCAAACAGATGATGTTCCTTCCGGTACATATGAAAAGGCTTATAGCAGTCCAGGGCATAGGTGATTTCCGAAGGAATGGCATCGGAATCGGCCGTGGTATCATCCGCTTCGGCACCGCTGTTGATATCAATGGAAAAGATACGGGCATGGCTGTCTGTTACGGCTGTGAAGAGCTTTCGCATTTCAGGCTTCAAAGAACCATGGAAACCGCACCCGTAGATGCAGTCAATAATGATATCGGCCTGATCGATGGCTTCATAGACATCCGCAGCTTCCAGTACCAGAGATGCATCAAGCATAGAAAAAGCATCGGCCGCTTCGATTGTCTTACTGGGACCATCCACGGCGCATACACATACATGCATGTCTCTGAGATGGCGGGCCATGACAAACCCATCCCCGCCGTTATTGCCTTTGCCGCAGAGAATCAGAATGGTTTCATGACCATCGCATTCCTTACGCACTGCTTCAGCCGCCTTTGTGCCGGCTTTTTCCATGAGCGCTCTGACACTGAGACCTGCGTCTGCTTCAATTTTCTTCATTCCGGTGCTGTCGATGATCATAAATAACTTCCTTCTGCTGTCAATCTTAGCACGGGAAGGGATGATTCCACTATGAATTTATCCACGTACCTTTGATTTTCATGCATGAAATCTGTAATAAGATGCGATAAACAGTGGATTTATGCTATAATTCAATTGGCTATAGAAGGCAGAGGGAGGTATATATCATGCCAGCAAAGAAGACTACAGCTAAGAAAGTCACTGCGACTGCCGCCAAGACAGCAGTCAAGAAGCCTGCAGCCAAGAAGGAAGAGGTTAAAGCAGCAGAAGCTGCTGTGAAGCCTGTTGCTAAGAAGGCAGCAGCAAAGAATCCTGTCGCTAAGAAGGCACCGGCCAGGAAGCCGGCGGTCAAGAAGGCAGCTGCTAAACCGGAAGTGAAGAAGGAAGAAGCTCCGGCTGTCAACAAGAAGTCTGTCAAGGATTATGTTGATATTATCAACTGGAAGAAAGGCGAAGCCCATGGCATGGACTGGCTCTATATCGAAATCAGCGCTGATGCTCTGTTAACAGAGGTTGAAGCAGGTGTCGATAATCTTGAGACTGTCTGCAAGGCTATGCTTGATACAATGCTTGAAGGTGATACATTCATCTACGAGCCTAAGACAGAGGACAAGGTTGACCGTGCTCTGAAGGTCCGCTACTATTGCGATAACCTGAGCCCTGAGCGTAAGAAGTATTTCAACAACTGATTACTGCCCGATCTGCTTTAAATATATATTCTTTATTTATCTGTTGCGTACCTGCCTTCATGGCAGGTTTTTTGTTATGTCTGACAGGTATAATAGAAACAGTGAGGAATAGATTATGAGAATCATACATATCAGTGATCTGCACCTTGGTAAAAGTGTCAATGGATATAATCTTCTGAAAGAAGGAGACCAGCCCTACTGGTGTGAACAGTTTCTGAAGCTGTGTGACGAGGAAAAGCCGGATGCAGTCATGATGGCAGGAGACATATATGACCGCTCCGTTCCAAGCGGTGAAGCGGTATCTTTACTCGATCACTTTCTGAGTGAACTGGCAGACCGTCATATTGCCGTCATGATGATTGCGGGCAATCATGACTCGCCTGAGCGCATTGACTACAGCCATGCCTTTCTTGAAAAGCGCGGTGTCTATACAAGCGGTGTTCTGACAAGGAAGATGAAGCATATTACGCTTAAAGATGCATATGGTCCGGTTACCTTCTGGCTGCTGCCATATCTTTTCCCTCTTGCTGCAACAGAAGTACTGGGGGAAGAGAAGAGCTATAAAGATACGGAAGAAGCCATGCGTGCATATCTTGATGCCCAGGATATTGACTGGCATGCCCGTAATGTTCTGATTGCCCATCAGACGGTTACGGTTCAGGGAAAAGAAGGGGAAAGAGGCGGCTCGGAAACCATGACCGGCGGGATCGGCGGGATTGATGCCTCTGTCTTCAAAGACTTTGACTATACAGCCCTCGGCCATATCCATGCGGCCTATCCCATCGGATCAGAGACAATCCGCTACTGCGGGTCGATACTGTGCTATCACTTTGATGAAACAAAGCAGAAGAAAAAAGGACCGCTGATCATTGATCTTGGTCCTAAAGGAAGTGCTCCTCTCATCCGTATGCGTACCATCACGCCGCTGCATCCCATGCGCATTGTGGAAGGCACCTTTGCGGATATCACAAAGGAAGAAAGAACCAACGGCCTTACCCATGAATATGTGTCCATCAATATCACCGACCAGCATATCAGTGATTATATCACCCGCACCATGCGCGACATCTTTGATGAAAAACAGTCCCATATCATGGCGCTGACTTCATCTTTTGAACAGCTGCACAGTGCAGAGCAGCTGGAAGAAAAGGCTGTGGATCTGCCCCTGGATGCTTTGTTTTCCGCCTTTTATACACAGCGCCATGACGGCACAGAACCGGATGAAAAGGAACGTGAAATCCTGCATTACGCCGCTTCCTTAATCATTGAAAGCAGTCCGGATGGCAGTGGGGATGCAAAACAGGCGGAGCGGCTCTATCAGTATCTTGCAGAAAGGAAAGACATATGAGACCGACCATACTTGAAATGGAAGCTTTCGGCTCCTATCAGAACCATACCGTCCTTGACTTTACAAAGCTCAAATCCGATCTCTTTCTGATCACCGGCAGCACTGGGGCCGGCAAGACAACCATCTTTGATGCCATCATCTTTGCTCTGTACGGTACCTTCTCAGGATCGGAAAGAGAAGCGCGGGACATGCACAGCGATGCGGTATCAAAGAGCAAGGACATGCAGGTCAAGCTCTCCTTTATCCATCATGACAAAGAGTATACAGTCAGACGCTGGCTGCACTTTCCCAAAGTCAGAGGCCGTGAAGATGTCTATGGGGATCCGAGACCTGATGCTGAACTGCAGCGGCCTGATGGCAGAGCTGTCAAAGGCGCCAAAGCCGTCAGTGAAGCCTGCAGTGAAATCATAGGTCTCAATGCGGTACAGTTCAAAGAGATCGCCATGCTGGCCCAGGGTGAATTCACCCGTTTTCTCACTGCTTCCCAGGAAGAAAAAGCAGAGATTCTTTCAACATTATTCGATGTCTCCCTTTACCGCCGCTATCAGGATCTGCTGATCAATACCTTCAATCATCTGAAAGCTGAGAGGCAGAAGACAGAAGCACAGCTGCTGAGTCTGCATGACTCCCTGCAGCTGCCGACTGATCTGAGTGAAGAAGAAAAAGCAGCTCTGCATCCCGATCAGCGTGAATACCTGAATACCCTTGACTCACTGATCCAGCGGGAAAACATCTTACGTACGCAGACGGAAAAGAAACAGTCTGAAACAAACCGTCTGTATGCCCTGAAGCTCAGGGAAGAAGGAAAGGCGGCCGGTGATAATAAACTGCTGGAACAGCGTGAGCAGGAAGAAAAGCGCTATGCTTCCCTGATGGCTGAGAAACAGATGATGGAAGCACAGCAGAAAGAACTGCGGGAAGCAGAAAATGCGATCCACAATGTACTGCCCTTTGCAAACGCAGATCAACAGAAAGCCGAAGCATTAGCGGCCAACCGCAGGGAAATTCAGACACTTGCTTTACAGCTGCAGAAGGCATCAGAAAAACTGGCAGAAGCACAGAAAACCAGTCAGAATGATCCTTCCATCAAAGAGAAGATCATCAAACTGAAACATGAAATTGCCGTGCTGAAAGATTCTCTTTCTTCCTATCATGCCCTGCAGCAGATGGACAGTCAGATTGAAGCGCTGAATAAAACAGCATCAGCCCATAAGAAACAGGCTGCTCAGCTGAAACAGAAGCAGGAAAAGACAGAACAGACGCTGAATGAAGTGAAGAAAGAGATTGATGCACACCAAAATGCCCCGGAACATCTGCTGCAGGCAGAAACTCAGCAGAAGGATGCCGCAAAGCAGGCTGAAGCATTGAAAGAGATCATGACGGCAGTACAGTCCAATGCTAAGACAGCTTTGACACTGCAGGAGAAAGAAAAGGCGCATGAAGCGGCTTCAAAGGCTGCCGGTGCCGCGGTTTCTTCCTATAACAGCATGTACCAGCATTTCATTGCAGCCCAGGCCGGTTTTCTGGGCGCAAATCTGGAAGAAGTACTGAGCACGGAAGGACATGCGGTATGTCCGGTCTGTCATACTGCCTTTACAAAAGAGGAAGCGCATGACTTTGCCCGCCCTGGCGATGAAGCGCCGGACCGATCTTCTGTTGATGCGATGAAACAGAAGATGGATGAAGCCGTAAAGAAGGAGCGGGAAAGTGCAGAAAGTGCAGAAGCACTGCGCATTCGGCTGGAAGAAAATGAGAAGGCGGCGGTCAAAGCCATGCAGGGGTATCACGCCTGTGCAGGTTATGATGAACTGACAGATACCGTTCTGCCTGCTTTTCAGAGAGAAACAGAAGCACGCCGGAAAGAAACTGCTGAAAACTATCAGAATGCTTTCAAGGAAAAAGAAGCGTATGAAGCAGCCTGCAGAAAGCGTGATGCACTGGAAGCACAGCAGGAAAAGCAGCGTCATGAAAGTGAAGCTGTCCAGAATGCCATGCATGAAACGGAAACAGAGCTTGCTGCATTGACGTCAAAGCGGCAGACCCTGGCTCATACATTGCTGTATGAAGATGAAACGGAAGTCAGAGCTGTCATCCTTCAGAAAACAGCGGAAGCAGAGCAGAAAGAAAAGCTGATCAAAGCGCATGAAGAGGCGGTACAGAAGTGTCTTGATGCTGTGCACCAGATGGATGGCAGTCTTGCGGCCCGCAGGAAAGATGAACCGGTCCTGGAACAGCAGAAGAAAGACAGTGAAAATGCTTTAAAGAAAGCTTTACAGGAGAATCATTTTGCTACGCTGGCAGATGCGGCCGAATGGTTTGATCATACGGAGAGCTGGCTGAAGAAACAGCAGCAGAAACAGACAGACTATATCACGGCATTACAGACCAACCAGACAAATCTCAAACGGCTGCAGAAGGATACGGCAGGTCTTGTGCAAAAAGATCTTGAAGCCATGAAGAAAGAATGCGATGCATTGAAGAAAGAGATGGATGAAAGAAGTGAAGCTATCCGGGTGATGCAGAACCGCATTGACAATCATGTATCGGTACATGATAAAGCGCAACAGATACTGAAAAAGCTGAATGATACGCAGGCTGTCTATCTGAGAATGGAAAAGCTGGCCGGACTTGCGGAAGGAACCAGCGGCAGCGGCGGCAAGCTCAGCTTTGAGCGGTATGTGCTTGGCTGGGTATTCAGGGAAGTACTGGCCAGGGCCAACCGGCGCTTAGCGACGATGTCCGGAGGCAGATATGAGATGCGCCATAAGATCGATGCCGACCGCAGCAATGCCCAGGCAGGTTTCAATATTGTTCTGCTGGATCATTATTCCGGCTGTGAAAGAGCCGCTTCAACAATCTCCGGGGGAGAAAGCTTTGAAGTGTCTCTGTCGCTGGCACTAGGCCTTTCCGATGCCGTACAGGCCCATGCCGGGGCGAATCGGCTGGATACGCTGTTTGTGGATGAAGGCTTCGGTACATTGGATGATGACCGGCTGGATCACGCGATTGAAACGCTGCAGAGTCTGACCGAAGGCAGAAGGCTTGTCGGAGTGATTTCGCATGTGGATAAGCTGAAAGAAGCGATTGCGGTTCAGGTACAGGTTACATCGGATCAGGAACATGGCAGCAGAATCCAGGTGGTACAGCCATGAGAAAACAGGTATACTGCGCGGCGGCGGTGATTGTGAAGGATCATAAGGTGCTGGCCTGTGAAAGAGGGTATGGACCGTATAAGGACGGCTGGGAGTTTCCCGGCGGAAAGATTGAGCCGAATGAAAGCGGAAAAGAAGCTGTGGTAAGAGAGCTGAAGGAAGAAATGCATTATGAGATTCAGCCTCTGAGGCTTCTGGATACGATTGCATGTGCGTATGAGGATTTTGATCTGAAGATGGAATGTTGGCTGTGTGTGCCGGTACAGGAAAGGTATGAGCTGCTGGAACACGAGGATGCCAGATGGCTGAAGATAGAAGAGATGGAAAGCGTGAACTGGCTGAAGGCGGATCGGATCCTGGTGGAACGTATCAATAAGGGAATCGTGAAGCTGATGGAATAAATTCTGATTGACTTGATGAAGGGAAGGCGTTAAGCTTTGAGTCGTTATTCATGAGGGAGTAGCAGGCTCATAAGGATGAGTGACAAGTCAACATACTGGCTGACGGCCTGGCTTGTATTAAATGGTGAGACTCATGTATGGCAGATGTTTTGAGAACACCGCTGTACATGATGTGAAGAAACGAAAGTACTGCGGTGAGAGTGCCGCAGTTTTTTTGTTATCAGAGGGAGAAAAAGATGAATCTGTTACTGTTTGTATTCAACAGCATCATGCTGGGAGTCGGCCTGGCTATGGATGCGTTCTGTGTCTCAATGACCAATGGCCTGCATGAACCGCATATGTCACATAAAAGAATGCTGGGCATTGCCGGCACCTATGCCGGCTTTCAGTTTCTGATGCCGCTGATCGGCTGGGTCTGTGTTTCTGCGATTGCCTCTTACTTCAAAGCGTTCAGCCGGATGATTCCCTGGATTGCGTTAGGCTTATTGTGCTATATCGGCGGCAAGATGCTGTATGACGGCATTGCTAAGAAAGAGACGGATGAAGAAAACGGAAAGCTGTCCGTAAGGGAATTGATGATACAGGGCATTGCGACTTCCATTGATGCCTTATCAGTCGGCTTTACCATTGCCTCCTACTCCCTGCCGGCTGCTTTATGTGCTTCTTTGATAATCGGCATTGTAACCCTGGTGATCTGTCTTGCCGGTATTGTACTGGGCAGAAAGTTCGGTTTGATGCTGGCTGAGCGGGCGAATATTCTGGGCGGTCTGATTCTGATCGGCATCGGGATTGAAATCTTTCTGACGGGTATATTCTGAAGTGAGAAGGGAATCGAACGGTTCTCTTCTTTTTTCATGGTAAAATAGGCACCAAAAGAAAGGACATGCGTCATATGAGTTATTTTGGCTGTTTTTTCCTGGATCGGGAAAAGGATATCATTGTGAATCTGGAGCAGGATGAAGAAGGACTATCCTATCTTCTGGAAACACCGAACCATAAAACCGGCAATCTCATCACCAACCTGGCTGAGATGTGTCAATTGCCGCTGTCATTCAATGAAGCAGGACTGAAGGTGATCCGGGGGAGGGTTCCCTGCTACATTGATGCCTATGGCCGGGAGGTTTATATATTCCGCTTAGGCAATACCAAAACAGCCAATATCTATCCTGACGGCCGGATTGAGATGAAAGCCTCCATACCGGCCATTGCCAAAACCCTGATGTCACAGACCAAGCATTACCATCTGCGCTTTGATCAGAGTCTGGTCAAAACCTATATCCGCAAGGAATGCAAGTTCTCTACGGACCTGCATACCCATATGAACGCCAATCTTTCTTCGGACGTACTGATTGCCTTAGGCATTGTGCATCAGATCCGCTATCCCCTGTACTATATCCGCAAGCTGCAGCTCAAATGCACGCAGAAGCAGTGGGACAGTCTGATGGTACAGCGCAGGCAGGCGGAAAAGGAATGGGCAGACTGCGGCCTTACCGGCAAGTATCTGCAGCGGCGCATTGACGATCATACCTGGATCAACTTCGCTTCTTTCATTCTGGATGATCCTGCCAATGCGGCTTACAACATTCCCCGCATCCGTGCTTCTCTGGCTGTCAATAAGGACGGACAGGCCGTGTTTACCGATCTTGAAAAGGTGTATCTCTACCGCTATGTCTTTACCAAAGGCACGGAATGCGAAGATAAAATCACGCTGCATGATCCTGATGCCATTCCGGACAGGGATATTGTCAGTTATGTAAAGCAGATGCTGAAGGACAGAGAAAATCCATCTTATGCGCACAATACGATCTTCCAGGATAAGCTGTTATGGATTGGACGGCGCTATCAGAAGGATCGGGTGAAGTATGTGGAGATTTCGGATACGACACTGGTCAAGCCGGAAGGGGCAGTGAACATGCTGGAACAGGTTCATGCCGTCATGCCGGCAGTTTACGCGGAGACCGGGGTAAGGATCCGTTTTCTGGCAGCCTTAAGAAGAATTCCGCTGACCATTGTGAAGGATCAGATTGCCGGAGCAGACCTGACTGAGAATCTAAGGGTCCTGTATGCGGTATGTGTGGATCCGTATGTGGCCGGGTGTGATATTGTCGGAGAAGAAATCAATGATATCCGTGAGATGAAGCCGTTAATTGAACAGCTGGTCAAAATCGCCAGAGAAGATGATACGTTTACGATCCGGATTCATGCGGGTGAAAATGATTCCCTGCGGGATAATGTATATAACAGCATCCGCTGTGTACAGCAGGCATTAACCGAGGGCCAGCAGATGCCGCATGTGCGGATCGGCCATGGTCTTTATACGGCATCTCTTACTTCAAAGAAGGGAAAGCAGCTGCTGAGCCTGATCAAGCAAACCGGTACCGTACTGGAATTCCAGATTACTTCCAATGTAAGGCTGAATAATCTTTCCGAGCTGACCCGCCATCCTTTGAAGCAGTATCTGCAGGCTGATATTGACTGTGTGCAGGGAACTGATGGAGCGGCATTATATGGAACAGATTCCATTGATGAACAGCTGGCGCTTGAGAAGATGCTGGATCTTTCCTTTGAAGACATGAAGAAAATGCATGCGGCGGAAGAAAAGGTCAGAAAAGCAGGCGAAGAGGCTTTTAAGCGTAAGGAAAAGTGTCTGCAGGAAAAAATGCAGGGAGGAACACTGCGGCAGCTGATGGAAGAAAGAATGCGGCAGGCCGCTGATTTCCGCATGGATCTTTCTGTTCATGATGACAAGGTGGAAAGTGCGGAAGCGTTCAAGGACTGCTATAAGGATTTCCCTTCTGATAAAGTGCCGGTGATTGTGGCCGGGGGTTCCTTCAACAATGATTCGCATAAGACAAAGATCAGTGCAGAAGGAAGAAAGATTATTGATACATTATTGGAAAGAGCGGATCCGGATGAGATTTTCTTTGTGATCGGCCATACGCTGAGCGGCTATGAAAAGTATCTTCTCGAGCAGTGTAAAGGCAAGTATGAGGTATATGCTATTGTGCCGGCCCGTCTGAAACGGGAACAGACCGCCCGGCTGAAGGCGGCTGATATTCCGGTTCATATCTCCATTGAACCGGAAGCGATGGGTCTCTATAAATCTTTTACGTATGAAATCTATAAGAAGCGTCCTTCGGTTACGCTGGCGTTTGACGGCAACAGTGCCGCGGCCAACCTGATTCAGGATGGACGCAATTCCCCATACCGTACGTATGCTTTCCTGAACCCGCACAGCCATGCCTTGAAGGCAAAAGCAAGCACGATTGAAGGCTATGTGACGATGATGGATGAAGATGACATCTATGAAATCATGCGGCGGATTCATCAGGCCTATGGCAGGATGAGAAAAGATTCCTGACAGCAGAATGCTTTTAGCAGATGAATTTATGGGCTGAAGGCGTCATAATTGAGGTATGAAAAAGCATCATCTGAAGCACCTGAAGCCAAAAGAACTCTGGGATAAGCTTGTATATTATGGAAAATGGATTTATGCCGTCAACGTGGAAAATGACATCCTGGTCTATTCCGGCCATGCCTGTCTTATCCTGATTGTGGCATCTTTTCCGTTTCTGACGCTGATTGTTTCCTTTCTCAACAACCTGCCGCAGTATCAGCCTCAGGATCTGATCGATACGATCTGTTCCTTTCTGCCGGATCTTGATATCATCCGCACCACGGTCAGTTCAATGATCTACAACCTCAAGGCCCAGTCCAGCGCTTTT
>JALCHG010000005.1:0-50630 GCA_022644565.1 Solobacterium sp.
GCTGATAAAGCGCGAAGGGCAGTGGTTGGAACCTTGAAAATTAAACAAGGTGAGCGCTCCTTCCATCATTGAGGGCTGATGCGTTGGAAAGCTCACAAAGTGGATTTTCTAATATGCGCATAAGTCTGCAACACAATATATGGTATAGACGACGCATAATCATAGGTAAAACCACAAGATATTGTGGCTGAAATGTGCCGGGCGTATTGGTTGCGATCAGCATTCCGATCTTTACATCACAGTTGGAGAAGAGCCGTGATGCAGTTACGCTTGCTAACTTGCGTTCTGCTTATGCGGAAGCACAGACTACGTATCTTACCGCAAATGGTAAGGATGCAACCGAAACAGATGGAAATCAAACTGTAACCTATACGGCTGCTAAAAATACAGTAAGTGTTAGCAATGTGGTTTCCAAAGGAACTGCAGCAGGACTTTCTGGAACAGATCAGCTTCCTTTCACTGTCGATGATACAATTACTGGAAAAGACGGAATGGGCGGAAAAGCTGCAGCAAATTGGATTGTTACTTTTACTTACACAACTGATGCCAATGGAAATGTAACAGGAATTGCAGCGAAAGCCGAGGTGGGAAAATAATTCTTATACAATATATTAGAATTAGGCACTCATCTCCTTGGGAGATGGGTGTTTTTTGTAAGTAAAATCCCTCATCGCAAGGATGAGGGACTATCTGATTCGTGATATGGTATCAAATAGCTCTTTGTAATACTGGTCAATGGGCAAGTCCCAGCATCGGCATATGTAAATATAAGCGTGTAAGTTCCATCATCTTCACCGATTGTATCTGTCATCGTATCGTGTGTAAAAGGAAGCTGCGAATCTGGGTTACTCCAGCCCGACTAAGTGCCTTTTAATATAACTCCCTTAGGTAGGCTGCCATCACCGCATATGTGGTATTACGCGCGCCTGTCCATTGATCTGTAGAACCCCTGCACTTTTGCGCAGAATGGGGCTGTTTTCCACGTATTTCGGAACCTGCGGGCGTAATGTAATTTTTCCTACAATGCGGTTCATTAGCATATAGGGAGAAGGCATGGACCGAACGGCTCTCGAGCTTGAAACCGCACGATCTTAGCGTGGACAAATGCGCAGAATAAGGTCATTTTCCGCAGATATTGATACCTTGGGGCGTAATTAGATTTATTCCCACGATGACCAGATCGGATATATTCAAGGACTTGCATCATCACATGTCGCCTGCACAATAATTGTGCGTAATAGGCCGCGTTTCCACAAATCGGCGGTATCTTGTGGCAGTATAATAGAACGAAAGGAGTGATGCTCAATGAAAAAGAATAAGAAGGGCTTTACATTAGCAGAGCTCCTTATCGTGGTCGCCATTATTGCTGTGCTCGTGGCCATCAGCATCCCGATCTTCAGTACACAATTGAAGAAAGCCCGTTTTGCAGTGAATCAGGCAAATGCGCGGGCTGCCATGTCAGCGGCGATCACGTGTTTTCTTGAAACACCGGATAACGTCAAGGAAACGACAGCGACTAACCGCAATCAGCATATGTATTTCAGATATGATACCAAAACAGGACAGTGCACATATGTGGATTGGGGTGATAAAAGTCCGAACGACAGGGACGGAGTTCACTACGATGATTTTGCAAACATCGGCTACTCACAAGGTGGAGGAAAAGGTGAGACTGACATTTCTAAGTGGAAAATGGACACGGGTGGAAAACTTTATAGTACTGGAGGAATGTCCTATACAGTTCTCACCGATCGTACATATCGGTACTGGGATGTTGCCATGCAAGGTGATGGTACTTTCCTTGCAATCGTATGTTTATGGTAATGAAAGACAGGTGATCATGGATGAGACATAAGAATAAAGGCTTCACACTCGCGGAATTATTGATTGTGGTCGCCATCATTGGCGTGCTTGTGGCTATCAGCATACCGATCTTTAGTAGTCAGTTGGAAAAGTCAAGAGATGCCGTTTCAATCTCAAGTATACGTTCAGCATATGCAGTTGCTATGTCTGATATGCTAACTTATAACGGATATACGGGAGAGAACGGCAATGGAACAGGACAAAACTACATCTCTGAGGAAAACGGAACAAGAATTTATGTAAACCATGTTGGATCAAAATATTATGTGTCTGCAGTATGGGTAAAGGTGAACATTAAAAGCAGAAAAGCGAATGATTGGAGTGGCCTAGCTGATAACTTGCCATTTATTCTGACTGATAATAATTCGGCTACGGCACCGGCTACAAATCCACATGGAGATGAAGGGAAAAATTTTTCAAAATATAAAACTACTTACGTCTCGTTTTACTTTGATTCGACAGGAACTGGAAATTTGCGGTATGCCTATATATTCCAGCTGTAAAGGGCAGATTTAGACTACTTAATAAGGATAGTATACGATCAATACTACCTATTCCTGTACAGAATTTGGAGATCATCATGAACCTCGAAGATTTCACATCCACAGAACAGAAACAAATCAACGCAGGTCTCTCCACCGCTGAGATCAGTGATAAAGAGGCGGCTGACAAGATCCTTGCTCTCGTCCCACAGGAGTGGATCAAGAAGATCCCCTTCTTTGTGAGGAAGCATGCAACGACGAAAACAATCGAGCGGATCGCCAATCAGTATCCTGAGCTGTATGCAGTCGCAAAGAACCCAGGAGAACTGCCGGAAAAAGAGCGTGAAGAGCTTCGAACGATCATCACGGATATCTTCAAAGAGAAGATGAACAAGCACAATATCAGATAATACTGGATGATATCTTATTTTCTCTGTCAGGCGGTTTTCGGACTGTCTGATATTTTTTTGGCCTGAACAGGGGCTTTTTTATATTGTTTGTTTCCTGCTCCTCAAAATAGCCTTGTTGTCCTGTTTGCCTGTTATGCAATCGTGCTATGATATGTGCTGCTGGGTGAGGAGATTGTGGCATGAACGTACCGGGGTGGCTCGTATTAAACGTGTATGTTGGTATTATTGCAGTGATGCTGCTGGCAATGACGGTAAGTAAAAAAATGCTGATCAGGCAGGACCGCAGCTTTGTCTTTATGCTTGCTGTCATTCTTGTTCTTCTGTTTGCTGACTCTTTTCATAAAGCACAGCTGAGCAGTACGCTGGGACAGTGGCTCTGTCATGCTGGCACCTATATTGTCTTTGCTGCAGATCCTGTTGGCTATCTGTCTGCCCTGGTCTATATTGATTCCTGGACGGCAGGCACAAAGGATCATGCTGAAAAGCTTTTCTATTATGTTGTGATCTGTTATGTGATTGTGAACTTTGTACTGGTGACTGTCAGTGCAGTGTTCGGGCTTGACTGGTTCTATTATTATCTGGACACTTCCTATCAGCATGGCCGGCTGTATGTTGTGCGCGGATTGATGAATATGGCCTTTTGCGCTTTCATTTCTCTGTATATCTTTCTGCGCAGGCGGCAGATCATGACCAACTATACGACGGTTGTTGTTCTGTTCCCGCTGTGTATCCTGGTTGCCGGTTTTCTGCAGGTGTTCATCGGCGGTGCGTCCTATGAATATGCCGGATCAGTGCTGGCATGCCTCATGCTTTTCCTGAAAGTGCAGGCACATAATGTAGATACGGATTACCTGACTGGACTGCTCAACCGCAGGGGAATTGCCAGTCAGCTGGAGTATCAGTGCACGCATTACCGCAGCGGGCATTCCTTTCTTGTCTATATGATAGACATTGATTTCTTCAAGCAGATCAATGATAAATATGGTCATCATGCTGGTGATGAAGCATTGAAGGCACTCGCCGGCCTGCTGCTGGATACATTTGGAAAAAAGGCAAGTATTGGACGCTATGGCGGAGATGAGTTCCTCGTCATTGATTTTGAAAGCAGTAAACAGGGGGCAGAAAAGAAACTGAAGGAGCTGGACAGCCGCTGCCAGATCTTCAATCAGCACGGTAAGCTTGACTGTCCGCTGTCCTTATCTGCAGGTTTTGCTTTCTATGATCCGGAAATTTACTCTGATGTAGATAAATTCTTCCATCATATCGATGAACTGATGTATGAGCAGAAAAGATCGCACCATGCTCTGCGCAATAACAAAAGTTTCATTGAAACAGGCTGCTGATTACTTGACCGCTATTACAAATATGTTATTCTGTCAGCCATAGCAGAAATGACCGGTGATGAAAAATGAGGAAAAGAAAAGGGTTTATGCTGGCTGAGCTGTTAATTGTGACAGCTATCATTGCGGTGCTTGTGGCGATCAGCATTCCGATCTTCAGCTCACAGCTGGAGAAGAGCAGGCTGGCGGTGGATATGGCCAATGTGAGAAGTGCGAAGGCTGCGGCTGCTGCGGCGTATATGAGTGATGGAGAATCCGGTTCTGTTTCGTATTTGTATGCGGGCGGTACGGCGATCCGGGTAGATGGGGATCATGTGGAGACGATTGCCTCTTTGACGCGCGAGAATGGCTATGGAAAGTCGCATGGCAATGATGCGGATGGTTCAAAGACGGGTGCTTCCGGGACGCCTGAGAATGCGTTTGTGGAGGTGACTGTCAATAATGGGGCGATTTCTGCAATATGGACCGGTGGCAGCATCATTTATGACAAGGCAAAAGGTACGCTGACTCTGACGGGGAAGGTCATCAATAACAGCAATCTGCTTGGTGAGATCAGGACATTGGGAATGGATCCTGCCAGTGTAAAGGAAATTGTGGCTGCGGATGGAGCTGTTATTGATGATAATACAGAGAGTGTGTTCAAGGGCTTTGACAGTCTGACCAGGATTGATTTGTCGAAAGCGGTGCTGAAGCACTCGAGTCAGAACATGCTGGCAGAACTGTCGGTTACGGTTCAGGAGATTGTTCTGCCACAGTGCAGTTCGCCATACAGTATTGCCGGGGTCTGGTATGATGCCAGCGGCAATCATAATGTGCCGCTCCAGTGGGCATGGCAGGGCAGTGATCGGTTCCAGGGCACAAGAATTACTAAAGATATGAGCGGGAAAACGATTTACCGTCATGCCAGATGAATGGGGAAATCTCTTGCATACTCAGTATTATGATCTTCTTTTGTTCATCTTTTTTGCTTTCTTGTTTTGGTGGGGTTATCCTCGTGATAACCGGTTTTGATTCTGTCTGTGGATGAGGCAGCCAGGACTGGCAGGAAGCGGAAAGGAGAACAGAAGGGTTCTGTGGACAGGACCAATGACAGATCATGGACAGTATATCGATGGCATATTCATTTGAGAGGGCTTATGAGCCATTCTATCTATCATTTCTGGCTGTCTGTCTGGTGATTGCCATTCAGGTATCCCACAGAATTCATTACAATATTGGCAGAGAGTCTGTCATCCGCTCTTTCCGCAGAATTATCCGGGTTTACATCATCTATATCGCTGTTGATACAGCATGGGTGCTGGTGTCTTTCCATACCGCATCCATGGCAGCAATCCACTTCCTGGAATACCTTGAATCCGGTATTCTGACCTACTTTACCTTCTGCTGGTTTCTTTTTGCTGAATACTATATTAAAGGGTTTGCGGTCTCTCGCAGGCGCAGAGTGTTTTATGATGCACTTCCGGTGCTTCTGTCAGCTGCTATCACGTGTTTTTACTGCCTGCATGCGGTTGGCATTGCCGGTACAGGGACGCTGTCAGACCAGTGGCTGTACGGCGTGAACATTCTGGCTGATGTATTCTATCTGGTATTTGCCCTGATTCATACGGTTGTCAAATGCCTGCAGGAAAAGCACAGAATCAGACGCAATGGCTATTACGTGATGATGCAATGCATGATGTATCCAATGATTGGTGCCATTGCAAGTTTCTTTATCAGCTATGTTCCTTTTATCATTCTTGGCATTCTTCCTTCTATTACCAAAGTGCTGATTGACATGCAGAATGCCAATATCTATACGGACGCACTCACCCGTATCAACAACAGATACCGTGTGGATGAATATCTGGACCATATCTGGGAGCACTGTTCTCCTGAGCATCCCATCAGTATCTATCTGCTGGATATCAATCACTTTAAGCAGATCAATGACAGGTATGGGCATATGGAAGGTGACCGTGCTCTGGTTGTACTGGCAGAGTCACTGAAGCAGGTGTCATATGAAGGACTGATGATTGGAAGATTTGGCGGTGATGAGTTTATTATGGTTGATGCCGATGCCAGTCAGGATGACCCGGACAGGATTATCCGTTTGGTGCGTGAGAGTCTGAAAGAGAGAGTGAAACAGGAGAGGCTGCCGTTTCCGCTGACGGTATCTGCAGGATATGCTGTGTGTACTGATCCTGATGAGTCTGTGCTTGAGGTGAAGAAAAGGGCAGATGCACAGCTGTACAGAGACAAGAGAGCACAGGAATCACAGCCATATCAGAAAAAGGGAATATAACAGATCATGTGATGGTAAGGGATCTATGCCGCAGCGTGCATGATCTCTTTTTTAATGTCTTTTTCTTCATCAGCATTCATATTCAGTACTCCAACCGTATGAATTTGTTTGCTCATGTTCGTTTTTCTGCTCCTGGTCAGGCAATACTGGTGGTATATTAAAAGTGATGTTCGTACGGAGCGGGTTTTCCTGTCCGATTGGATGTGTGCAGATCAGGGAAAGTGAAAGTTCCGGATTACTTTATCAATATGCGGATGATGCTTTGCATGCGGCAAAGAAAAGGGGAAGAAGTCAGATCTTTGCAGTGACTTGTATGGGGGCTGAAAATTTTGGGGGCAGAGTCCCTGTATTTCTTATGATGTTGTATTCTGAAAAAGAAGTGTGTCAGTTGTCAGTCTGTCTGAAAGCAGGAAATGAGAAGGGGGGAAGAGAGTATGAAAGCCTATGCGTTTTCTGATGATACACGTGCATTTATTGAGAATGTACCTATTCCGATTGCGGTGTATCAGTACGTTGATGAACAGATCAGGCCTCTTCTTGTTTCCAGGGCATATCTAGATCTATTCGGATACAGCAGCAGTGAGGAAGCAGTGTATGGTCTTGGCAGAGATCTCTATCGGAATGTGCATCCGGATGATATTGCACGGATGGAGAAGTGTGCTTACGACTTTGCCATGCATAAGCATGACTATGATGTTGTGTTCAGAAACCGCCGCCAGGATCAGGAGGACTATCATCTGATTCATGCGACAGGCAGACATATTACAGTAGATGGTGCTGATATTGCTTTTATCACGTATACAGATGAGACGGCAGATACGGGCAGTGATCAGCTGCTTACGGCAGTGCTGACATCTCTGTCTGACAAGTACACGCCTTCTGAAAGCACAGAATTTGCAAAGCATTATGACAGTCTGACCGGACTGCAGAATATGACGCATTTTTTCGATGATGCCGAAAACGGCATTGCGAAGATCCGGGAAAAGAATCAGGTGCCTGTCATCATGTATTTTGATCTGAGTGGATTGAAGGAATATAACAGCAGGTATGGCCTTGAGGTTGGTGACCGGCAGATCAGAGCTCTTGGTGAACTGATCAAAACGTATTTTGGCAGGGACAGAGCTTCCCGGTTTGAAAGTGACCACTTTGCCGTCTATGCAGAAAATGACCGGATTGAAGAAAAACTGAATGCCTTGTTTGCCAGGATGAATGAGCTTGGTGATGGCAATAATCTGACGGTGAAGACCGGCATCTTTAAGTATGACAATCCTGATACCAGGCTGACGGATGCCTGTGACAAAGCCAGGCTGGCCTGTGAATCCCTTGCCCGGACAACGGTCTCTGCATATGCGTGGTTTGATGCCGATATTCAGAAAAACAATGCCATGAAATTCCATATTATGCGGAATTTTGACAAGGCATTGGAAAATGGCTGGATTCATGTCTATTATCAGCCGATCATCCGCGCCATGACCAGAACAGTGTGCAATTGTGAGGCACTGGCAAGGTGGATTGATCCTGTCTGCGGGATGATTTCTCCGGCTCAGTTTATCCCGATTCTGGAGGAAACCGGTCAGATCTGTCAGCTGGATCTTTATGTATTTGAACAGGTTTGCAAAGACTATGCAGAGGCTATGAAAGAAGGAATCATTCCGATTCCGGTATCTGTGAATCTGTCCAGAAATGACTTTCTGCATGATGACCTTCCGGATGCGATTGACCGTATTTCAAAGAAGTATGCGGTACCGAGAGAGTTCACCAATCTGGAAATTACGGAAAGCTTTTTTATCAGAAATATAGATAAAGTGGACCGGTTCATTCAGCGCTTTCATCAGATGGGCTACAAGGTGTGGATGGATGATTTTGGATCCGGATACTCATCGCTGGGGGTATTGAAAAACTATTCTTTTGACAAGCTGAAGCTTGATATGTCTTTCCTGCGGGATTTTGATGATAAATCCCGGCAGATTATTACGGCTATTGTGCGCATGGCAAAGAAGCTGGATATTTCTACGCTGGCCGAAGGGGTTGAAACAGAAGAAGAGTTTCTCTTTTTGCGGGAAATCGGATGTGAAAACATACAGGGGTATTTCTTTGCGCCTCCGATGCCGGAAGAGAAACTGAAATCGTATCTTCAGCAGCGCGGGCTGGAGCCTGAAGAGGCGATCTGGAGATCATATCTGACCAGACTGAGCCGCATTGACTATCTTACGGATGAATCTTTGTGTGTTGTGGACGATGATGGTGAAACACTGAAGATTATCTTTGCAAATAAGGCTTACAAAGAGATCCTGGCAAAGGATAATGTTCTTGATCTGAAGGAATGGGAGCACAGGATCAACGTGCCCGGTGATCCGATACATATCTTTCACCGGCAGTTTGCGGATCAGCAGCTCAGAAGGAAAGAAGGACCGCAGACAGCAGCCTATCCTTCCGGTGATCACTATATGCAATTGACAGCATCTGTGGTGGCCAGACAGGACAGTCATTGTCTGTATGCCGTTCATATACAGTATGTGAAGGTAAATGTTACGGATCTCCAGCAGGCATCGCTGGGGGCGATGAGTGATCTGTACTATTTGTGCAATGATATTGCAGTCTATGACCTTAAAAACGATACGGTTCTGGGCCTTAAATCTTCTCTGTCGGATCAGCCGATGGGGATTGGCACAGAGCTGCATCATATTGATGCGGTGATTCATGCCTGGAGAATGAATTACTGCTATCTGCCTGATCAGGAGCGGCTTGCGGACTTCCTGGATGTCACTACTATGAAAGCACGTCTGGAGAAAAGCAGGAATCATGCACTGATGGATTTTTTCCGGAGTATAACGGCATCGGGAGAATATCAATGGTTTCTGCATATCCTGATTCCCGTGCAGAGATCAGATTTCAATAAAGTGCTGCACGTGACGGTAAATGCCGTCCTGCCAGAGGCAGATATTCAGGAGATTGCGGCTTTGTATCACCAGGAATACAAGGATCATACGCATGTGGAGATGAGCGGGGATATTCTCTGGACGAATATGATCATGAATGCAAAACGCATGTATTTCTGGAAGGATGACAGGCGCAGGTTTGTTGGGGCAAGCAAGAGCTTTCTTCAATATTTTGGCTTTCAGTCTGAAAAAGAGATCATTGGCAAAACCGATGAGGATATGGGATGGCATATTCATCCGGGACCATTCAGAAGTGATGAGGAAGAAGTTCTCAGGAAGGGCAGGAAGTTTTATCTGCGCAATGGGGACTGTATTATCAATGGCTCTAATCAGCATATTGTTGTCAGTAAGATTCCGGTCTATCGTGATGGCAGAATCATAGGAATTCTGGGAACGATGATTGATGCTGCGGAAGAGCAGCAGGCCATTGCAGAAAGCAGGAGGCTTTCATCTGTTGATCCAGTGACCGGACTTGCCAATGCCCGTGGTGTTTCGGATGGTGTCTATTCCTTCCTCATTGAGCGCTGGCGGACAGGCATGAATTTTGCGATGGTCGAGGTGTATGTGCCGGAATACCGGGAAGTAAAAAAGCTTTATGGAGACAGCTTTGGCGATCGTCTTCTGCAGAAAGTCGGCTGTATTCTGAAAGACTGCGCTGGCAGGAATTGTATCATTGGCAGAACCCAGGAAAGCTATTTTGACCTGATCATGAGATTTACCAGCAAGGAAGAAGTCAGAAACGTTGCCAGAAAGATCCGGACAGCCATAGAGGCTGTGCGGCAGGCAGGTCAGTGGAGCGGCAACTGCAGTGTTGTCATCAGGGCTTCCTATACGGATCCGTCCAGCCGTGAGCCAAATGCCTATCTGAGAGGTTTGTCCGGCCTCATTCTCAATAGTGAAGATACGGAAGAACTGTGAAAGTATATTGTAAAGAATGTGGTTTATGGGCATAGCCGGTGCAGTATGCGAAGTGACCGGGTGATGCTTCAGACGGGGGGTGAATGCTGTCGTGACTGCGGACCTGAATGAAATGGAAGAGTATGAAATTGATGAGTATATGGAAATACCGGTTCCGTATGCTGTGTTTGAGCTGATCTATAATGCGGCAAAAGACCGGGTGACTGAGACGAAGTATGTCTTTGTCAATGAGAAATATTGTGAAATGGTCGGCCACAGACGGGAAGAACTTATTGGAAAGAGGTTTACCGAGGTTTATCCGGATGCGGATGACCGCTGGTTTGACTATTGTGAAAAGGCTGCTGCACAGAACAAAGTATTGCGCGGCAGAATGTTTGAACCACTGATCTCTCACTGGCTTGATTTTACGGTGGCACCTGCAAAGAGAAAGGGATTTGTATCCTATATATTTACAAAGGCAGACCGTGAACAGGAACTGATGGACATCAGAGCACGTGAAAATCTGACTGCCCAGACCATTCTGAGCATGTCAGAGATCCTGAGCAGCGGCGAGGACTATGAAGACAGTATCGGCCATGTTCTGCAGGAACTCTCGAATGTGATTCATCCTGACCGTCTTTATGTTCTGGAAACTGACCGTATCACGGCATCCAATACCTTTGAATGGTGCGCACCCGGGGTGACGCCGGAAATCGATACCTTGCAGAATCTGGATTATCAGGATTATCTGCAGGGATGGGAAAAATTTGCGGCTGCTCATACCAGTGTTGTGCTCTCTGATATTGCGGTGCTGAAGGAGAAAGATCCGCTCAACTATGAGAATCTGAAACGGCAGGGCATCCGGCGTCTGATGGCAGTGCCGTTTTATCAGAATGACAAACTGATCGGCTATCTTGGCGCTGATAATTATGAGGAAAGTGACAAGATCAATACCCAGAGACTGCTGGAAACAGTGTCCTTCTTTATTGGCTCTCGCATTATAAACCATCATCTGATTGAGAATCTGAAGAAGATGAGCCGGCACGATATGCTCACCGGGGTGCATAACCGTAATGCCATGATCGAAGACAGTGAGGCAATGAAAAGAGGCAGCGGGAGTATTGGGGTTGTGTATGCGGATATCAACGGTCTTAAGAAGCTCAATGATGAAAAGGGACACCATGCCGGTGACCGGGCGATCTGCTTTGTAGCCCGCATCCTGAGTGAAACGTATGGGGAAGACAGTGTTTATCGTGAAGGCGGGGATGAGTTTGTTGTCCTGCTGAAAGATATTACCCGGGAAGAGTTTGCCAATAAAAACCGCCGGCTCAGACGATTGCTGGGTCAGCAGAAGATGTACCATATCGCTATTGGTACTGCCTGGGACGAGGATACAGGAAAACTGGATAAAACGATCCGGCGGGCGGACCGCTTTATGTACATGCATAAAGCAGATTACTACATTCATCATGACCGCCGGCACAATAAGATCTCACAGAAGCAGTCATCATAACAGAATCATCATTCCTGCAGCATGAAGAAGGGCTGTTCAGGATCCGATAGTGGGGCTTTGCTGCCTGACAATGCATATAATCTCAGAAGGTGTGTTAGCTTCAGTGCTTTTTGAGAGTTTTACAAAATTAAAAGTCATCTACAGGTACATCATTCCGGTCATAGCAGAAAGCAGCAGGGGCTGACAGTAAACCACAGGAAAATGCCAGAAAGTGATTTGTCGTTGGAATCACTTTCTGGCATGATTTGCAGCTATTGTTCTGATCTGGATTGCAGCAGCGCATCCAGAAGCCGGATCTGATGTTCCAGCTTCTTCATTGTCTTTGACAATCTTGTTTTTGCCTGCTGCAGGATTGCTTCTTCGTCACCATCCTGATTGAGAATGGCATCGATTTCCTTCAGCGTCAGTCCGCAGGACTGATACGCCATGATGGTTTTCAGTCTGGCAATGGCAGAACTGCTGTACATCTTGCCGTGCAGTTTCCCGTTCCGGTTTGTTGGCTTCAACAATCCGATGAAGATCTTCTTTCTGTTTTTCTGGGTGAAGATGCTGTTTCTGCTGATGAAGAGAAGAGTTGTTCAGATGATGAGAATCGTCCCACAAAGAAATGGAGATGCCCGGTAAAGCATCTGATTGGTCATGAAAGCTGCAACAAAGCAGAACATCTGAACACAGTGAATTCTATTCATTCAATGATCAGGAGAAACTATGCCTTCTACCGTGGTGTGGCCGCAAAATATCTGAACAGATACATGGCACTTTTTCTCTTTATGAGAAGGCTGAAGGATATGGACAGCCGTAAGAAGACAGAGACACTGATAGGAACAATCAAATGGTTTCACTGCCATATCACCAGAGAATCTTTAAAGGAACAGCATTTATTCAGTGTTAATGCTTGTTATTAAAGTACTCATACCCATCTGGGTGAACTAAGCGTTCATATTTAACAGACTTGGATACAGCATCGGTGTTAAAATAAGAACAGATTGATGACACGCCTGCAGAATAATAGCGGGTAATGGTTAGGAAAATGCATATGATAATAGATAAAATACAGAATAGCAGCTTGCGGTTTGATCCTTGTGAGGCTATTCCGGTTCCTTATGCAGTATTCAGGCTGCTGTATAATACAGATCATTCACAGGTGGTGAATACACAGTATGTGTATGTGAACCAGGCATATTGTCAGATGGCCGGATATGATAAAGAAGATCTGGTCGGACATTGTTTTCTGGAGTTATATCCGGAAGGAAATGACTGGTTTTCCTATTGCCGGGAAGCACTGGAATTCCATAAGCCGGTACATGCCTGTTCTTTTTCTGAAGAGACAAAGCACTGGCTGGATTTTACCGTTGGACCTGCCGGTGAGGATCTTGTGTCTTTTGTGTTTACGAATGTGGATGAGACAGTACGAAAGAATGAGCGTGAGAAGACGACCAGTCATATTATTCTGCGTATTTCCAAGATACTGAATAACGGCGAGAATTTTGAGGCGAGTATGAATCGCGCTTTAAAAGAGCTCAGCCAGTACATTCATCCGGATCGTCTGTATGTACTGGAGACGGATGGCCGTACCGCCAGCAATACTTTTGAGTGGTGTGCGGATGGGATCAGGCCGGAGATTGATACCCTGCAGAATGTGGATTATGACGGATATTTTGGCGGCTGGGAGAAGTATCTTGAAAACAGCACGGATGTGGTTATTTCTGATATTGAAGAACTGAAAGAGGATGATCCGATTGATTATGAGAATCTCAAACGTCAGGGCATTCATCGTCTTGTGGCTGCGCCGTTCTATCATTGGGGCAGGCTGATCGGGTATCTTGGCGCCGATAACTATAAGCAGGATGATCTTGTGAATACACAGCTTACGCTGAATACGATCTCATACTTTATCGGTGCCAAGATCGTAAATCATCGTCTGATGGAAGATCTCAACCGCCTGAGTCATATGGATACCATGACCAATGTGCATAACCGCAATGCGATGATTGAAAAGATGAATGCACTGGAGAAAGAACATATTGCCGTCGGTTTTGTGTATGCGGATGTCAACAGTCTGAAGGATATCAATGATACAAAAGGTCATGAAGCCGGGGATGAAGCACTGCGCTATGCGGCAGATATGCTGGCATTCTATTTCAGCCGGGAAAATGTGTATCGGGCCGGCGGTGATGAGTTTGTTGTCATCCTGCCGCAGATGAATGAAAGTGAATTTACAGAAAAGACAGAAACTCTCACAGAGAAGCTGGATCAGGATTATCCATACCAGTTCTCATTTGGGGCATACTGGTGCAGCGACAGTGCTGAAACAGAAGAAGCACTGCGTAAGGCTGATCAGCGCATGTATGAAGAAAAGGCACGCTTCTATCAGAAAAAGGGGATGGATAGAAGAAAGAGAAATGCCTGGAACAGATAACTGATGCAGTATCAGGAGCAGGGATAAGTATGGAAAGCAGAGATTGCGGTATTGATCCGATAACCCGGATGCAGGGTAAAGAATCGTTTCTGAGCTGTTTTCAGCAGTTCCTTTCGGCGGGAAAGGCCAAAGGATATGTTCTGCTTTACTTTAATATACGCAGCTTCCGCTACTATAACATCCTGTATGGACGTAAGGCCGGGGATGAAGTGCTGAGATATCTGGCAGGTCTCATCCGGAAGACAAATCCCGGGGATCTCAGCGGCAGGTTCGGCGGGGATAATTTTGTGACGGTAACGGACAGGCAGGATATTGCCGGGATGGTGCAGAGTGTCTGCTTTGACTTCAATACCCAGTATGCAGCAAGTACGATGATGCTCAAGGCAGGGGTATTGAGACTGGATGAAAGAAATGATGCGGCTAACTGCTGTGAACTTGCCAAGCTGGCGTGTGATGCAATACGGGATACGGCTGACAATTATCGTTTTTATGATCAGGATCTGAGCCGGGCTTCACGCAAAGTGGCGTATATTCTGCAGAATATGAACCGGGCATTGCATGAAGGGTGGATTCATGTGTACTATCAGCCGGTGATCAGAACGGTGAACAATACCTTATGCAGTACAGAAGCACTGGTCAGATGGATTGATCCAGAGCACGGCATGCTTTCACCAGGTGAGTTTATTCCGATACTGGAAGAACACCAGCAGATCACCAGGCTTGATCTGCATGTGCTGGAAGAAGTATGTCAGACCCTGCGCACAAGGCTTGATCAGGGACAGTTTACGGTTCCGGTATCCATCAATCTGTCGCGTCTTGACTTTACCAGCTGTGACATCTTTCAGGAAGTGGAAGACTGTGTAAAGAAGTATCATCTGGATCGACAGCTGCTGAAGATTGAAATCACGGAATCCATCGTCATGCGGGATCCACAACTGCTGAAACAGAAGATGGCAGCGTTCCGCAGGGCAGGCTATGAGATCTGGATGGATGATTTCGGCAGCGGCTATTCTTCATTGAATGTATTACAGACATTTGAGTTTGATGAGATCAAGCTTGACATGATGTTTCTGCATCACTTCGATGAGAAGGCAAAGCGGATTATCCGTTCCATCATTTCCATGGCTAAGCAGATGCAATTGGAAACACTGGCGGAAGGTGTGGAGACAGAGGAACAGTATGCCTTTCTGCGGGACAGCGGCTGTGAAAAAGTACAGGGCTATTACTTCAGTCCGCCTGTACCGCCTGAGAAGCTGGATGCGATGTACCGGAATAAGCCGGAAGAGATCGAACCGGCCGGGTTCAGCCAGTATTACAGCAGTGTGGGAAGAGTCAGCTTCATTACGGATCAGCCGATGAGCATACTGGATTATGATGGAAAGAAGATTCATCTTCTGTATGCTAACCGGAAGCATGCGGAAGTCTGGAATCAGCTGGGGATCAACCGCGATAACTGGCAGGATGAACTGTTCAATTCCTGTGATTCCTATCTTTCTCTTGAAGTCAGAAGAGCATTTGAGAAGCTGGAACCGGATGGGGAAGCAGTACCGATGGAGTTCAATATCTATGGCTCGTTTATCAGTTTAAGAGCAAGGATGCTGGCAAAGCAGCAGGGACATGCTTTGATTTCGATAGATGGATTGAATCTTTACAGAAGAGAAATGAGTGATACGGAAAACAGGGACTATATCTTCCATGTCCTTTTTGCCCTATACGATGAAGTGTATCTGATTCATCTGAATGACTGTCATTTTGAAGTGATCAAAGCAGGCGCAAACCAGGCCAGTATTTCCCGGGAATGGCGCAGGCAGTCGTGGCAGCTCAATCCTGCCTATGCGGCTGAGCTCTATATCCAGAAAGAAGATCGGGCAGCGTATGTGGACTTCATGAATCCTCAGATGCTGAAGGAGAAGATGAAGAACGGGGATCTGAATTCCATAACCAGGATGTTCCGTACATTGACGGCGGATGGAACGTATGCCTGGTGTCTGCATACCATTCAGCTTGTCCCGGGAACGGATCTTGCTGTCTACAGTTCACAGGATGTGTCGGAGCTGAAAGAACAGTTTTTTCCGGATGGAAAAGAAAGATAAGCATACAGCCCGGAGGGAATGCCTTCGGGCTGTATCAATGAAGCTTTGCAGGAAAGCAGATGTGCTATACTGTGGGGAGATAATCGGGCAGAAATACAGACCCTGTCCTGAAGCAGTCATTAAATACAGGAGGTGTCAGGATGAGTCATACGGATGTTGAACTGACAGCTGCTGAGAAACAGGCTCTTGAGAATATGCCAGGTGCAGCAGGTGTCTTTCAGATGATTGAAGATCAGATTGTCCCGGTATATGTGACGGAACATTTCCGGGTTCTTTTCGGTATGGATGAAACGGAAAAGATGACCGGGCATGATCTGTATCAATTGATTTATCCTGAGGATGCGGACCGGGTAAAGCAATGTTTTGCTCGTTCTGTCTGGCAGGAAACAGAGCTGGATATTGTCTTTCGCTGTAAGAACCGGCATCAGTCGGATTACCATGTGATACATGCTGCAGGAAAGCTTGTGACAAGAGGCGGTGCGAAGCTTGAATACATGACTGTCATTGATGAAAGCGGAGCGCTGGATCAAAAGAAAGAGACGGATCTGCCTTTCTCCGAGGCTTTTTCCCAATGGATGGCCCTGGAGAATAACCTGCTTTGCTGCCAGTATGATGATCTGACCGGCCTGCCGATGTTCGGCCGCTTTTCCCAATATGCAGCAGGCCTGGTACAGCAGATGCGCAATGAAGGCAGGATACCGGCTGTGCTGTGGCTGGACTGCAGCCAGATGCGCGACTATGTCCTTGATTTCGGGATGGAAACGGGTGAAGCACTGGTCTGCGGTCTTGCCTGGCTGATCCGGGATACATTCGGGATCCGCAATTCAGCCCACTTCAACAGTGACTGTTTTATTGTCTGTACAGAGGCGGGGCATCTGGAAGAGAAGATCACACATCTTTTTGTAGAAGAAGGGAAGCTGAACCAGGGCAATTCCAGGCCGCTGGCGGTCGGCATCTGCATCATGCAGGATGATAAGGTGGGACTTGCCGGGGCGATCGACCGGGCTAAGCTGGCCTGTGATTCTTTGAATGAACCGGCCCACTCTGCCTATGTGTACTTTGATGAGAAGATGCAGATCAAGGCCAGGATGCGCCAGTATGTCCTGCAGAACTATCAGAAGGCCATGGACCGCGGCTGGATTCAGGTATACTATCAGCCGGTCATCCGTACTCTGACAGGAAAACTGTGCGGAGCGGAGGCATTATGCCGGTGGATTGACCCGGTCTATGGCATGATTTCACCAGGTGAGTTTATTCCGGTGCTGGAAGAGGAAGGCCGTATCAGCAAGCTCGATTTATATATGATTGAGCAGGTATGCAAGGATGGCCATAAGAAAATCCAGGCCGGCATCAATTTCGTACCGGTATCGGTCAATCTGTCCCGTAAGGATTTCCGGGAACCGGGGATTGTGGATCAGATTGAAGCACTGGCCAGTGCGTACAGGATACCGCGGGAATTATTGAATATTGAGATTACCGAGAGTGCCTTTATCAAGCATCCGGAACGGCTGAACCATTATGTGAACCGGTTCCATGAGCTCGGTTTTCAGGTATGGATGGATGATTTCGGTACGGCCTATTCTTCCTTAGGATCTTTGAAGGATCTGAAGTTTGATGAACTCAAGATTGATATGAGCTTTCTTTCCACTTCATCAGAAAAGGCAAGGACCATTATCACATCCGTTGTACGAATGGCAAAAGAAATCGGCATTCAGACGCTGGCGGAAGGCGTGGAGACCGAAGAGCAGTATGCTTTTCTGAAGCGGATCGGCTGTGAAAAGGTACAGGGCTACTACTTCGGCAGGCCGATGGATAAAAAGACTTTTATTTCGCATTGTCAGAAATACCATGTCGATGATGAAAAGCCGCGCTGGAAGAACTACTACGACGCCCTGGGCCGGATCAACTTCCAGACGGATGAGCCGCTGTGTGTGATTGAGGATGACGGCAGGACAATGACACTGCTGTTTGCCAATGAGGCATACCGCAGTGTACTGCGCCGGGACGGGATTGAAAATATCGAAGAATGGGTGAAGGAAATCAATACGGATAATAATCCGGTCCATGTTCTGCACCGCCATTACGCGGATGAACAGCTCAGAAAGCTGACGGGAGAACAGACCATTACCTATCCCTCCGGCGACCATTATATGGAATTGAGCGGAAGGACCGTGATACGGTATGAGAACCGGTATATCTATGCGTTGAATATCCGCTACATTCAACTGAATGCCATGTCGGATGATCAGAAGAAGGCGTTCTATATCCAGTATCTCTATTATCTGTGCAGTGATATCAATGTTATCAGTCTGAAGGAAAATACCGTATACGGGCTGAAAGCAGCAGATTCCCGCCAGCCGGTGAGCCATGCCGGAGAGACAGCGGATCTGAGACAGGCAGTCAAAACCTACACGAAGCAGTTTGTGTATGTCCCGGATCAGGAACGCTACTATGCTTTCGCCAATCCCAGTACAATGGCCGAAAGGATGCGGCAGAAGAAAGGACAGGATCTGACCGGCTTCTTCCGTGTCAGAACAGCTGATGGCAGATACCAGTGGACGATGCATGCGTTCATGCCGATTCCCAAGTCTGACTTCAACCGGTATCTGGCTGTTACCCTGCCGATTGTGGTGGATCCTGAACTGCGTCAGTTGATGCAGAAAGGAGACTACAGAACGTTTGCCGAGAAAGAGGAAGGCATTACGCCGGATCTGCTGTGGAAGAACCTGGAAGCCTATGCGGAAGGCATGTATTTCTGGAAGGATATGAACCGCCGGTTTGTCGGCGCCAGCCAGAGCTTTCTTGACTACTATGGTTTTGATTCACTGGATGACATTCTTGGTAAGACGGATGAAGATATGCATTGGCATGTGGATGCAGAAGCGTTCAAGGCAGATGAGCTGGATGTTCTGCATAATGGCCGAAGGATCAGTTTTGCCAAAGGCAAGTGCATTGCCCGGGGCAAGCAGAGAACGATTCTCGCCAATAAGGAACCGCTCTATCGGGATGGAAAGATTGTCGGCCTGATCGGCAACTTCTTTGACGTGGATGCGCTGGACGGATTATTGAGTGACGGTTATGCGTCCCGCTTAACTGACGCAGTGACGGATCTGCTCAATGCCAAGGGCATATCGGACAGTATGACGGATTATCTGGAGGCATTATGGCAAGACAATATGCCTTTCAGCATGATTCAGGTATATGTGCCGGAATATTTGGCTTTCAGCAGTATTTATGGAAAGAAAGCCGGCAACACGCTGCTTTACTGTATCGGCAGGATATTACGGAAAATATTCGGCAAAGAGTGTTCCATCGGCCGGCTGACCGGCAGCTATTTTACAATTCTGCTGCAGGATACCGATCCGGAACATCTGCAGAAAGACAGAACAAGAATTCAGGAAGAGATCGTAAAGCTGCGCAGGGTCGGTGAGTGGCAGTGTGCTCTCTCTGCCCTGGTAAGGACTGTGGTTCTGGATCAGAAGAATACAAGCAGAGAGACTTATGTTCAGAGTCTTGGCCGCATGCTGATCAGTTTTGGTGCGATGGTCAGTGAGAAGAAAGAAAATAACAAAGACAGGTAAAGCGGGAACTTGTTCCCGCTTTTACCTGTCTCTGTTACATATGATCAGCCAGGATATCTGCATACAGATTCATTTCTGGATGTAATGAACGTTCATACTCCACCATGGCAAGCGGCGTCGGTTTATAGAAATAGAATCCCTGAATCAGATCAATTCCTGCATCTTTGGCAAACTGATATTGTTCCTCAGTCTCTACTCCTTCACACAATGTGCCGATCCCAAGCTTCTTGGCCGTCTCTACAATTGCCTTGATAATGATCTTATTGGGTTCACTCAGATCCTTCATCAGGCCCTGATCCAGCTTGATCAGATCACAGCGGTATCTGGCAAACACATTCAGACTGGAATACCCGCTGCCAAAATCATCACACCAGATGGCATAGCCCTGGTTTCGGAATAAGTCCAGCTGTCTGGCAAATGTGTTTTCCGACTTTGCCAGATCTTCTTCCGTAATCTCAATAACGATTTTATCAGCCGGTATATCGTATTTCTGCAATAGATCCGCCACTTCCTGGAATATATCCGCATGATCAAAGTCCTGGGCAGACAGATTGACGGACACCGGAACCAGCGCATAACCCTTCTTCTTACGTTCCTGATATTCCTGACAGACCTGTTCCACCATATACAGATCCAGTTTATAGGTCAGATGGTATTTCCTTAATACCGGGATGAATCTGCTGGGAGAAATCATTCCCTGGTTGGGATCAATCCATCTGGCCAGCGCTTCACCATGCGGGATTTTTCCCTGTTCACTGTCGACAATGCCCTGGTAGAAAACACGAATCCAGTGTTCTTTCAGGGCCTGCTCAAAGTGATCGACAATATATCTCTGCTGGAAATACTCATCTTCTATTTCCCGGGAATAGACAGCCATGTTCTGACTGACATCAAATCCGATTGTCTTATAGGCATCCCGGGCATGGTTCAAAGCAGTAATGACTGTATCATCTTTTGTTAATATGCATACACCGGCTTTGATGCCCGATGTATTGCCTCTGGCACGCCGTATGATTTCCTGGTTTACTTTCTGAATGCTGTCTGCACATGCCTTCTTTTCGGTTATGACCTGGAAATGATCATCATAGCCTCTTGTGATCAGGGTGTTCGGATAGTTATCTTTCAGTACTTCCGCAATCAGACACAGCAGATCATTTCCGGCCGCATACCCATACAGGCTGTTATAGCTTTCCATGGCACTGACATCAAAATGAATCAGCACCGGCTGCTTTCCATCCAGGCGGATGGCATTGATCTTCTCATCGCCGAATTCATACAGGAAGTTCAGATTGGGCAGCTTGGTCAAAGGATCGGTATAGAAGTGGTCTTCTTTCTTATCAAAGTACTGTCCGGTGGTTTCTTTGATCAGTTCAATGCTTTCGGTCAGATTTGTATAGAAGAGAAAAGCAAGTTCTGTTCCATCCATCATCGTCTGCCAATAGCCGACAGTATGTACCGGCTTCATTACCCCGGTTTCATCACTGCTGCGATACACGATATCATAAGGTTTTCTATGTTCGGTAAATTCTCTGCCAAGCTGTGCCAGCATGCCCGCATCACGCGGATCTACTCTTTCAAACATACTCTGATCCAGCGCTGACATCAGATGTTTCCGGGTGTCATTGCACATTGCACAGAATCCATCCGAAACAAGAACCGTCACCGCTTTTCCATCTACAGCCTGATAGACTGCAAAGGCCATCTTCTGTTTCTCCAGAAATTCTCTGATTTCATCATTGAACTGATATGTTATACACTTCTTTTCTCCTTCTTGATCAAGGGCTGGGTTTCCTGAATACAGCGAGAAAGCAGCTCAATGTAAATAACGCCTGGCTTTTGGTTTCTTCTTTACGTCAGCTATTGTTTCATAACGCCTGTGTCTGCGTCAGACAGTTTCAGAGACCAGGATGATACATTATTGTATAAGTTCAAGAGAACACTGACAATCAGTTTTTTATGTGTCTTAATTCCTGTATCGCTTCATTAAAAGAAAAGGGTGTACAGCGTATAATGAGAACAGGAGTATCTGTTATGGGCATTGAGGAAAGAGACTGGCATCGAAGAGAAATACAGGACAGACAGCGAAGGGCGGAAGGTGTGAAATACCGGAATTCTGACAATTGGTATTACTTTCTGGATGGCAGATGGTTCGGCCCATGTGACAAGGATAATATCATGCGCCTGATGCGCAACCATCTGCTGAATAAAGATACGATGGTAAAACAGGGAAACAATGGCACCGTACATACCATTGGAAAGCTGAAGAAAGAGTTTCCCAATAACGGCGCCATCTATACTAAGAGAAACAGAAGGAAAAGAGCCATTCATCCTTCCCATGCCAATACAGTCAGTAATATCAGTGTCTGGGGCATCTTCCTTGGGCTCTCTGTTTTTCTGATTTTCACTGCTTTGGGAAAGATGAATGGCAATACCGTATTCCTTGCTTTACTCAGCTGGGCCATACCGACAGAAATGAAGCGGATCAGACAGACAAAGGGAGTCAATGCAGTGTATGTCATATTGATGGTAATGCTGGTGCTGTTAGTTTGTTATATTGTGCTGATGATAAGAAATCTCATGATCGCTGTGATGGCTTAAGGCTGATTCTGCTAAAATATCTCATACAAAGACAGGAGTGGTTTCAGATGCACAGAAAAAACAGAAAAGGATTTTCACTTTCTGAACTTTTAGTCGTAGTGGCGATTATCGGCATTCTGGTTGCCGTATCTCTGCCTACGTTTATCAGCACACAGAAAGAGACAAGATACGAAACAAATATTAAAAATATCAGAGCAGCCTATACGGCCTGTCTGAAAGAATATCTGGATTATCTGGATACAGTTGATACAACAGGCAGCGGTAATACTTCAAATATTACAGTAACATACACCTATGATACAGATACAGGTGAAGTGACACAGAACATCGGTAGCAATGTGACCTGGACGGATACCGTACACCTCAGCAGCAGTAATAACAACAATATGAATATAGCAACATGGACAGCTGCAATGCTGAAGACAGTTAGTGCAGGTGATGATTCGGAAAAAACTGTCTATGATCAGATCAGCGCAAAGGAATACAAAGTCTGGCAGATCCAGCTGACAAAAAGCACTGGTACTTATATTTCGGGCTATCTGACACAGATCTGTGCTGTCACACAATAATAGAAAGCTGGGAGACAGAATGAAAAGAAAGAACAGTGGGATTACATTAGTCATACTGATACTGATCATTGCTGTGATTGTGATGGCAGCTGTTATCGTCGTACCGTATATTCTGTCGATTCCGGGCAGACACAGATTATCCGTCAATAAGAGTAATGCCCGTCAGGCAAGAACCCTGGCTTCTGATCAGTACCATCAGGATGTGGCAGCTGGCAATGTCACCTATAAGAAGAATGACAAAGGGGAAGAAGTACTGGATGGGTATTACTGGTATGACAGTACACAGGATAAGATCATACACAGTGACCATTTATCAGGTGATGCAGAGCTGCCAACAGATATCGATAACTGGAAGATAGATACACTGGATCAGACGATTCGTAAAGTGCACTATACGCTTGGTACGGATATCTACCGGTACTGGGTAGTTACATTTAATAAGAAAGGACAGCCAGAAATAGAAGTAAGTGTCATGAAGGGTGATACTTATACGGAAAAAGGATATTGATGTTGAATGAGGAAATACATGCACACATGTATTTCCTCATTCAATGTTATCTTGTACAGACTTGAGTAATATTTCTGACCATGCAGGACGAAAAGTACAGGAAAAACAATGAAAAGAAGTCATATTTATTGTCTGCCGGCGCGAAAATCCACTATAGTTATTATGCCGGAGACTATCCGGTCAAAAAGAGTAATATTTATGGACAGAAACAGGTGTGTGTATAGAAAACTGAAATCGGTTAAGGGAGCGACTCTGATGGTTGCTCTGCTGTTTTTTCTGGTGTGTGCCTGTGTGGGGTCTGTCATACTGGCAGCGGCCAATACAACAGCGGGGAGAGTCTCCAGCGTAAAGGAAAGCGGAAACAGCGAAAGATATGCCGTCAGCAGTGCATTGAAGCTGATCAGAACTGAAATGAATAAACAGAATACAATGTCAGTGACTCAGTCATGGAACGCTAATTACACAGTAAGCATTGACAGTGATGGCAATTATAGCGAACCAACACTTGATAATGGAAATAAATGGGTAATGGCTCTGAACGACAGTGACTGGTCAGGTTATGTAAAAACTGTAGGTGACAGCTCGAATTCAAATGCATCGACGTATCTGTTTAATGCTGAGCAATTAAATAACAATGCAGAGTTATACCAGATCAGAGATCTGATGGCATATCAGATATACAGGCATTACTGGAATACGATTATTAACTCACAGCAAGACAGTACGGAAAGTTCTGATTCAAATTCTGATCCCTGGTACATGCTTGCGATGGGTACAGAGGAATGGTCATCTATCCTTGGTGAAAACTCAGACACTACATATAAGATTACAAGTTCCAAACCATATGAGATTAAATTGGATGACAATAGCATGAAAACCGTATATGCGGCTTTTTCCATGGACAGCAGTTTCAACTTTACAGTGAAACTTTATACATTGGAGGACATTCCCGGTTCTGACAGCAGTTCAAAAGAGAAAACGAAAGAAGTAAATGTCAGATACCTTATTTATAAGCCTCAGACCAGTGAGATCAATCGTGTTTCTTCGGAAACAGTGAGCTCACAAGATAAAAGCCAGATAAAATACAATATGCCAAGAAGTGTTGCACTTTCCATTGTCTGGGATGATGGTGAAATCAGTACTTCTGCGGGAGGTTCAAATGAAAATGCTCAGGGATAATAAAGGTGAATCACTCACGGAAGTATTGGTTGCTGCACTTGTTATTGCCCTGGCAATGATTCTTGTTGTGAATATGGTGACAGCTTCTTCCAAACTGGTGAAGCAATCCGAAACAACGTTCAAGAGCAATATGCAGGAAAAGAATGCGGCAGAATATGGCGGATCAGATGGAACGGCTGATACAACCGCACTTCCTACTGCTGGTGCTCAGGTCCAATTCTCGTCTGGTAAGCTGACAGATAGCGCTGCAAACGGTTTTACCTGGAGTGAATCTTTAAAACCAATTGGTGTGACGGTGATTCAAGATAAAAACGGAAATACATCTTTGAAATATACAGAAACAAATTAAGTAGAAGAGGCATAGGAATGAAGAAACTGAGAAGTGAGAAAGGAATGAGTCTGGCAGAGACACTGGTAACAATAGCTATCTTTTCTATTATTCTGGTGGCGGTTACCAGCGGTTCAACTGCTGCGTACCGTGTTTATAAACAGGTAAGTGAAAAGGCAGATGCAGAAACGCTGCTGTCAACTTCCATTCTTGCGGTTTCAGAAGATCTTTACAATGCCACAGAAGTTACGGTTAGTGATACGTCTGATACTGCTGGTTTTAAACCAGTGGAGTCTTTCTACAATGAAGCACTGAATTATAACGAATCATTCAGCAACAAACAGCAGAATTCTGGTAAATCCGTTATTATGCATACTTATACAAGTGTTGATCCGGATGATACAGCGCAGCCAATAACACAGCAGGTTGTGGCAGATAAAACACAGTCACAGAATCTTTATGCTGTGATCTTGACCAATAATCATGTACTTGATTTCTGGTATGACGAAAGTTCGAAATGTTTCAAATTTACGATTGCTGTGTACAGTACGAAAAATCCGGACAAGATTATTGCGCAGCAGACAGCATATGCTCATGCGCTGGCGGAATAAGAAATGGTGATATATATGTGCGATAGAAGAAAGAATAAGGGTTTTACACTTGCAGAACTTTTAATAGTAATAGCTATTATGGGTATACTGTGTGCTTTTGGATTTGTTGCTGTTGTTCAGCATCAGCGTAATCTTAAGCTGACAGAAGCAGACAATATTGCCCGTGAAATCTATGAAGGCGCACAGAATCATCTGACTGCAGCAGAAGCATCCGGTGCATGGCAGAATAAATATGCAAGTTACAGCGGCAGTACAGAAGAGGATACAAACAATAAGAAATCATATTATGGAGACGTCTTCGATCAGACAAAGGATAAAACATATACAGTAAGCAGCAGTGAACCGCATGATTTCAGAACAATTACGATCAACGCCTCAAATGCGCAGACTGAGCTTACTGGTACTGCATTGGAAACAATGCTGCCAATTGGATCAATAGATGAAACCGTTCGCTCAGGCGGCACCTATGTCATTGAATATGATGCGGCAACGGCACAGGTGTACGGTGTTTTTTATACGGAAGACCAGAAGTTTGGTACAGATGATGTAGCAAAGATTGATCGGGAAAATGGCCGTACTGATAGAGATTACAGAAAGCTGTATCAGGATGATAATAAAAAGTATGCAGTTGGCTACTATGGCGGTGCTGATGCAGAAAAGGCAAGTGCATCTGATAAGACTGCAGCAGAGCTGCAGACACCGGAAGTTGAAATAATCAACGGAAGCCGTCTGTATCTGAAAGTTACATATACAGATAATTTTGATGCACTGAATAAGCTGGCTAATAATGGGAGTTATTCCGTTCAGGAAAATATCAATATCTATGACAGCAATGGCAATAAAAACGAATATGTTATCAATCAGGCAGTCAGTGAGGTTAATAGCACTGGCAAAGCGGTATCAACATTTAAGAGTGGAAATAAAGTGTCACAGTATTTTATTCTTGACAGTATTGTTGATGGAACAAATTATCATTTCAGCAACCAATTTCCTGAACTTACAGGAAGAAATATTACTGCACAGGTTACACTGACATTTGCCCAGAATACTAAATACGAACAGACTAAGACTGGTAAGTGCAAAAAAACTCATAACAGTCTGTATGCCGATGGTACAGATGTCAATATAAAAGGAGCAGGCACAACTGTCACGAGAGCTAAGGTTTCCAATGCAAGACATCTTGAAAACCTTTCCTATGAGATGAACAGTGCGAAGCAGAATGACAATGAAGCCAGAAAAGAATTAACGGTAAATAAAGCTGTTATTTTGAATGATATAGATTGGAAGGATTTTTTCAATAACATAAATGTCGAAAATGGAAAATACAATCTGATCGTTACCAAGATCACAGAAAAAGGAAGCCATACAGTTTATCTTGCTACTGGTAACTACAGTAAAGAGAAAACATATTTTGGTATTGTCAGCAGTACTTTAACAGACGTAAGATCTGCTACAGGTATTGTTAAGTTAAGTAATTTCAGTATATCTCCAAGCGCAGCAATAATTACGGATTCTAATGCACAGAGTACAGCTATGAGCAGCCAAGAAGTCAGTAATAATGCCGGTCTTTTCAGTGCACTTACAAATTCAAATACAATTACTGTGAGAAATCTTACTCTTAAGAATTTTACGTTGACTGGCTGTGAAACAGGTTCCAGTATTAACGGTTATCGTATGGGGACTTTGTTTGGTGCCGTATATAGCAATAATTATTCGATTGATAATATTACTGTATCCAACTTTGACATTAAAGAATATGGAACACATGCCGGCGGCTTGATTGGTCTGGTTGATGCAACACCTACTGTAAATCTGAAGAATATCCAAATTAAGGCAGGAACAATTGAGTATCCATCAGATAATTCGAAATTTACTGATGATTCAGCAAGAAATTTTCAGCAGTGTGGCGGCATGATCGGAACCGTGAATTCTGATGATTCATCAACTAAGTACACGAATATTACAATTAATAATTCATCTGTAAGTGATGTTATATTACAGGCTAACTGTCTGCAGTCGGGCGGTGTCATTGGTGCTGCGAATAAGACATCTCATGTGACAATGAACAGTGTTACAGTTGATAATTTAAAGGCGGGAAGATATTCAAGCAGTTCCGGAACACAGCAATTCTCCGGTGGATTTATCGGTATTGTAAACGGTGAAGATGGCAATGATCAGAATAAAGATCATGCTGTTGTAAGCATTAACAGTTCTGAAATAAGTGACTCTGAATTGAGTGCTGGTTTTAGGAGCACAGGAGAAGATTTTCTTACGAAACAGGGCGGCATTATTGGCTGTGCCAGTGGTTATTCTGATATTACTGTATCTGAAACTAAAGTTACTAATACAGTAATTGCAGGTAAAGGTGCAGAGAACGGTGGCATGATCGGAGAGGTTTCAAGTAGCCCGACCGTAAGTATAAGTTCTTCCTATGTACAATATAGCGGTGATAAATCATATTTTATTGGAAATGAAATTGGAAGTAATAATCACGCAGAAAATACGGCTGGTGGAATGATTGCCCTTATTACAGGTGCGAAAAGTGTCACGATTGAAAATAGCTATGTCTATTCAGTTAACAGTGGTATTTCGAGTTATTCAGGAAGTGCAGGCGGGGTCATTGGACAGCTCGATTCAGGAAGCGTAACGCTAAGTAATTCTTATGCCAGTGTTGGATTCATTAGCGATAGTAGACATGTTTATAATGATGCCACAGCAGGAATTAATTATGGTGTTGGCGGCATTGCTGGTAAAGTAAGTGGAGATTTAAATGTCAGTAACAGTTATGTGGCTGGCAGGACCAATGATGGAAAATATGCAGAGAGTGGGAATTTTAATAAGAATGTTTTTGCTGCAGGCGGGGATGCTGCTGGTGGCTTTATCGGTTTTGTTACGGGCACTGCAACTGTTTCAAACAGTTATACAACAGCATCTGTATATGCTAATGCTGGTGTAAATAGTGGCGACACGAACATTACTCTGGGTGTTGCAGATAGTGCTGCTGGTGGGTTTATTGGAAAGAATACCGGCAGAGTAACATTAACTGGTGGAACTGACGGGGTGGTGTATTGTACTGGCTTGGTTACTGCAGATGATGGTATCAATAAGGGGGCTTTCATAGGTGCACAAAGCGGTACAGCAACTTATACGAATTGCTATGCTCTCAGTGGAATAAATGATACCAGTCTTAAACTGATCGGTGATAATGAAAATGAAATTGATGGCCTTCAGTATGGAATTAAAAATAAAGAAGATGACACCAAATCATCAGAGGCTTTCAAATCTAATAACACATTAGCGACACCTTGTGATAAAAGCTTAAAATCCCAATATGCTTACAGAGGCATAGGAGGAATAAGTCATGTAGGTGACTGGCCGATTCCTGAAGAAACTAAAGAAGATGCCATGCTTGTATATTATGAAAAAATTCACAAATCTGATGGAAGCATAGTATGGCGCTATCATGGCTATTCTGAGAAATTTGCTAATGGCAAAAAAGGAACCGGTGATTTCTCAATCGATGAGACAAATTATAACGCAAAAGAAATAAGTTCTAATGGTGATGGCAGTAATCCATTTGTTAATGAGAGCGGAAATTATGTTATTGAAGACGGGTATGCATTGTTAATCAAGAGCTCGAATTCAATGGGACTGAACGCATCGAATATTTTAATAGGCCATCAGCAAGAAGCAGCAGATTTGAATAAACTGACAAGCAATAAAAAAATTATTGCTTATAACAATTTGCAGACAGGACTCGGAATTTCAGGTGATTATTCTGCTTATGTTCTGAAAGATCCTACTTTGATTTGGAATAATTGGTCAAGTCAGGATGGTGGATTTTATGTGTTTAAGAAGAGCAGTGATTCAGATGTTTACAATAATTCAGTTAGAATTGCACAATTCTTTATAAACCCATATTTTGCTAATGATATATCTACAGTGAGTGTTGATAAGAATACATCGGGAGAAATCAGAAGTTCGCGGCAGCTTTCTCAGCTGTTTGGAATGGAAAATAATAATAAATTCCTTGAAAATGTTAGTGCTAATGGATTCACTGTCAATCAGACAATGGATATTGACTTTAAGATTGATTGTACAGAAGCTGGTAAAAAGGCTGAATATTCGAGTAAACAATATACAGGAAATAATTTTAATTGCGTTTATAATGGCTTATCCGATAGTGACCAAAAGCATATCATTAAAGGGATTACTACACCATTTGCAAAGAACATGTGTAAAATTTTCGAAAATGTAAATATTGTGGATGCTAACACAACGAGCCTTTTTGAAACACTTCAAAGCAATGCAATAATAACAAATGTTGATGTGACAAACGGTACTTTTAGCAAGAATGTGGTTGTTTCAGGCACAAATAATGGCGGTGAAATCAGCAATGTCACTTTGAATGGAGTTACTGTAAATCCGCAAAGTGATACTACAACTGCCAGTACAACTGTGAATGGTATCTGTGACGATAATCAGGGTGTGATTAATAATATAAAGTTGATAAATTGTGTAATCAATGCGGGCAATGGAATAGCAACCACAAATAATAAAACTATTAAAACAGTTGAAATTTATAACACTGAATTTAACACTGCGACTGGTGCAGGTGACGGTAATGGTATTGTAAGAAAAAATAGCGGTATAATCAGTGATGTTAAAATCGGAAAAGATAGCACACAGTCTGGAACAGAGCATGAATTTACAAATGGCAATGGAATTGCTGGTACAAATACTTATAATGGCACCATAGATAACATTTCTATTGAATCTTATACATTTGATACAGGAAATGGTATTGCACAATTGAATGTTGGAATCATCGGTCAAATTAATAAAAAATATGATATTAATGTTACATCTTGTGAAATGAAAGCAGGAAATGCCATAGTAGGAAGTAATGGTCGAGAGATAAATAATGTATATATAAACCATGTGAATGCTGTAAATGGAGCTGTAACATATAACGGTGGAACTTTTACTGTTGACAATAATCAGAACAATTATAGTGGCAGTTTGAATAATATAAGTATTAATGATGTTGATTTAAGCAAGTATGGTTTAGCTGAAACTAATACAAGTGGCTCGCTTATTAACAAATGCAATATTAGTAATGCATATATTGGAAAAAATGGAGCTGCAGCAGTTAATAAAGGTACTATCGCTTCTTCTTCGATTGTAAATGCAAAGATTGGTGGGACAGGATTTGTTTTGCAGAACTCTGGTAATCTGGTAGATGATCATATTTATTCTTATAGAGCTGTGTTAGGTAATGATCGTCAATATTTTAAGTTAGATGGAAAAGATGGTGCAGCTGATTTTGGAGGTGTATATGATGTGAATGCACCTCAAAATTACAATCTGTATAATATGACGACTATCGGTTATCAACCGAAAACTTCAAATATCCTTGATAGCACGAATTATTCTATTGGCGGTTTTGTTAATACAAATACCGGTAATATATATGGTTGCAGTGTTACAGCAACAATTGCCTCTGAACAGGAAACTGCTGGATTTGTTGTGACTTCTAATGGTGGAACGATTGAAGGAAACTATGCTAATGTTGTCATCAGAGCAAGTACGAAGTCTGATGAATGGGTATGGAAGAGTAAACATAGTGGTTATAGCAACAAAGAATATGTATCAGGTTTTGTCTCAAAGGTATCAAGCACAAACCTTCAATATAATTACACAACGGGAGTGCTGTTAGCAGATACTAACGATGCGGCAGTTTCTGTTATAAGCGGATTTGCACGCGAGCTGATTGGATACAATGGCACTTCACAGTACAACTACAGCGCTATCTGGTGCATGAATGGGGATACTGATTATAGGGGTGTAAATCAAAACTATGCTTTCTGTGCTAGCTGTGAAAATCCAAATAATCTTTCTCATTGTGGGTGGCTGGCTACTGCATCAACAAAGAACTATATTAATAACTATAAAGGCAGGGTGAAAGCTTATAGCGCAGCTGGCTTGGCTACAGAGATGACAAGTCAAACTGATGGTTTTGGAGCAGTTAGTGAAAATCATCCTTATTACACATTTATAAATGATGTCGCAAATCAGGATGAAAATAATCCTTATCCAATGCCGCATAAATACACATATTCTAATGGAAATATTACAAAGACTGCTTCCGTACAACCGAGCTATGGTGACTGGTATATTGCTGGTGAAACAGAGACACTTACCAATAGCTTATATGAAAATACAGACTATAAGATTAAACTTGATACAACTGTAGATACGACGATCCTTGATAAAGAAGTGATAAATTTGTATTGCAATAATGAACCAACTTACTATTGGAATGGCACTGGTCAAGAAAATTTGTATTTATATGATGAGACCGGTACAGGAGGAAAGTGGGTTGTTCAATTTACATTTAATGGCACAATGAGTGGTGGTCCGTGGGGTTGTAGCAATTGCACATATGATTCGCAGACTGGTATATATACTATTACAGGTGATAATGTGTCAACAAATGGCTGGTTTCTTACTAATATAGGTTTTAATTTCTCATTAAGTGATGGGCAGGACGGCTCAGTTAGTATTGTCGCGGCTTATCTGGATGACTAAAGAGATTATATTGAATTCCTGAAAATCATTGTTTTCTTAAGGAATCGTAGGAAAAATGCGATTTTGTATGAGGGTAATGATTCGGAATGAATCATTGCCTTTTGAGTCTTATCGGAATAACATTACTGAGAAAGTAGAGGTCAATGTATGCTTGAAGTACTGAATCATCCCCTGATTACACATAAGCTGACACAGATGAGAAAGAAGGAGACGGGAACGAAGGATTTCCGTGAGAATCTGGATGAGATTGCTGAGTTAATGGCATATGAGGTATGCCGTGATCTGCCGATTCAGCCTGTTTCCATTGAAACACCGATCTGTCCGACAACCGGTTTTGAGTTAAGTAAGGAAGTTGTCATTGTGCCGATTCTGAGAGCTGGTATTGGTTTACTGGATGGTATCAGAAGACTGGTGCCTACAGCCAAGGTAGGGTTCATCGGTATGTACCGTGATGAAAAGACTCTGGAACCGCATGAATACTTTGCCAAGTTTCCGAGCAATCTGGCGGATTCTATTGTCATGATTGTTGATCCGATGCTGGCAACAGGCGGCAGTGCTGTGGATGCCATCAATGCGGTGAAGAAGAGAGGGGCAAAGAATATCAAGCTGGTGTGCCTTGTCGGTGTGCCGGAAGGTGTGCAGCGTGTCCAGCATGAACATCCGGATGTGGATATTTATCTGGCTGCTCTGGATGACCATCTGAATGAAAACGGATATATCGTCCCGGGTCTCGGTGATGCGGGCGACCGTATCTTCGGTACGAAGTAATGGTTTCTTTTCTGGTAAGGGCGTTAGTCTATATCGCATGCTTTGTGCTGTCCTACTGGGCTTTGATGGGGCTGGATTATAACCGCTTCCTCAAGCAGGGACATGTCAGTCAGGGACAGGTTCTGTTTTTCCTTCTGGCGGCAGGACTGGCGTATCTTGCAGGTTCTTTCCTGCTTGGGATCATTTATCTGCCAGGATGACCGGAAACTTGAGTGTTTCCGGTTTTATATATTTATGAATGAAAAGTGGCTTGTGGCGTGTTCGGGCGGACCGGATTCAATGGCATTAGTGCATATGTGTATCAGTCAGGGGATTGCATTCAGTACAGCCATTGTGAATTATCATGTCAGACCGGAAGCGGATGAAGAAGTAGAGTATGTCAGAGAGTATTGTGCTTCACATGGCATTGTATGCCATGTGAAGGATGATCCTTTTGTGTGGTCCGGTAATTTTGAAGCGGCCGCCAGAGTATGGCGGTATGACTTTTTTGTGTCGCTTGTAAAAGAGTATGGCTATGCCGGAGTGATGGTAGCTCATCATAAGGATGATGTGATTGAGACATGGCTGATGCAGAGGGAGAGAGGGATTGTACCGGCATGGTATGGATTGAAAGAGGAAAGTCTGTATCACGGCATGCGGGTATGGCGGCCGCTTCTTGGCTATGAGAAGAAAGAGCTGGAACAGTACTGCATTGACCATGGGGTGAAGTATTACATTGATGAGACCAATCTGAATGGTGAAAATACCCGTTCAAAGCTCAGAAAGCATGTATTGGACAGGCATGAGAAAGAAAAGATTCTGCATGAGATTGATCAGGCCAATGCACATTTGAGTGAAGTCAGAAAAAGAGCGGGAATGTGTCTGGATGATAAGGGTATTGTCTTAGACCAGTATAAGAAGGAAGAGAAAGAGGTCAGGCTTTCTGCATTAAGAGAGTTGCTGGATCCGGTGCATCTGTATCATCTGAGTGAGAAGTATTTATGTGATGTGGATCATGTGGTGTGCGGGAAGGACTGTCTTGTGGTGTTTCATGAGGAATGGCTTGTCCATAATGATGGTCATGTGTTCCTGACGGAACAGAGTGAACCGTACCGGTTCACTCTGGATGAGGTTCAGGAAAAAGAAGAAAAGTGTTTTTCTGTTGGCTTTACAGGGAAAAGCACTGAAGCTGTCGCGGTAAAAGAAGAAGACTTTCCTTTGACCATACGCAGTGCAGAGTCAGGCGATGCCATTGTCATGCGCTATGGGACAAAGAAAGTACATCGCTTTTTCATTGACCGTCATATCCCTTTATACATGAGAAAAAGATGGCCGGTGGTCGTGAACCGGAAAGGAAATATCATTCTGGTGCCGGGGCTGGGGTGTGATGTGAACCATTACCGTCAGCATCCGTCGTTTTTTGTGCATGTCAAATCAGATTGATATGTGTGTGATTGGGATTGTGGTATGATAATTGCCATAAAGGAGTTTTCGGCATATGTGGGAAGAGAAAGATATCAAGAAGGTTCTTGTCAGTGAAGAACAGATTCAGAAAAGAGCGGAAGAGTTAGGCAGACAGATTACAGAAGATTATAAGAATAATCCGCCGCTGTTAGTAGCGTTATTAAGAGGCTCAGTACCGTTTCTGGCTGAGCTGATCAAGCATATTGATCTGGATATTCAGTATGATTTCATGGATGTTTCTTCCTATGAAGGAACGGAGAGTATCGGGGATATCAGGATCAATAAGGATCTTGATACATCGATCAAGGGACTGGATCTTCTTCTGGTTGAAGATATCGTAGATACGGGCAGAACGATTGATACCGTACAGAAGATGCTGCTGCATAAGGGAGCGAAGAGCGTAGAAGTGGTGACACTGCTGGATAAGCCCTGCCGCAGAATCAATGATATGAGTCCGAAGTATGCCGGCTTTGAAGTGGAAAATGAGTTTGTGGTAGGCTTCGGCATGGATTTTGATCAGAAGTACAGAGCCCTGCCGTATATCGGTGTGCTCAAAGATGAGTGCTATGAGAATAAGGAGTAAGAATGCAGAATAATAAGAATAACAGATGGCTCAGGTTCATACCGTATCTGATTCTGATTATTGCGATCTATTCATTAATCAATATGAATATGGGAAGCAGTGCCAGAACAGCGGATTATGAAACCATGCAGAGTGTGATCAAGAGTGAGGAGATTACGGATGCGGATATTGAAGTCGGCTCCCGCATCACTACGGTCACGCTGCACTATGACAGTGACGGCAGGGAGAATGTCATCAAGAGCGAAATTCCTTCCACGGACAGCGCGATTGATGACATGGTCGAAAAGCTGGACGGCACCAAGCTCAGAATATCCGATGGAGAGTCAAGCAATCTCTTTCTGGAGAGTCTTCTGTCCTTTATTCCGGTCATCCTGATGTTCGGCCTGACCGTCTGGCTGGTCAACCGGACGGCCGGTGCTGCTTCCCAGAACAATAAGGCATTTGACTTCTCCAAGTCCAGAGCCAAGCTGGAAGGCAAGATCAAGGTCAGATTCTCAGATGTCGCCGGCTGTGATGAAGAAAAGCAGGAAATGGCTGAAATCATCGACTATCTGAAGTATCCGAAGAAGTTTGAGAAGATGGGTGCCCGTATTCCCAAGGGCATTCTCTTATGCGGCCATCCCGGTACCGGTAAGACTTTACTGGCCAAGGCAGTTGCGGGTGAAGCCAATGTACCGTTCTACAGTATTTCCGGTTCAGATTTCGTTGAAATGTTTGTCGGTGTCGGCGCCAGCCGTGTCAGAGATATGTTTGCCAAGGCAAAGCAGACCGCACCATGCATTATCTTCATCGATGAAATCGATGCGGTCGGCAGACAGAGAGGCGCCGGTTTCGGCGGCGGCCATGATGAGCGTGAACAGACGCTGAACCAGCTGCTTGTTGAAATGGATGGTATGGATGAAAACAATGGTGTTGTTGTCATTGCGGCAACCAACCGGCCGGATGTTCTGGACCCTGCCTTATTAAGAGCAGGCCGTTTCGATCGTCAGATTACGGTATCCTTACCGGACAGAAGGGGCAGAGAAGCCATTCTCAAGGTTCATGCCCGCAATAAGCCGTTAGGGCCGGATGTCAATCTTGGTGCCCTGGCCAAGCGTACTCCTGGCTTCTCTGGGGCGGATCTTGAAAACGTGCTGAATGAATCTGCTATTCTTGCCGTACGTGAAAACCTGAACGCCATCGGCATGAAACAGATTGATGAAGCGATTGACAGAGTCATGATGGGACCGGCCAAGGTAAGCCGGGTCTATGATGACAAGACCAAGAAGCTTGTGGCATATCATGAATCAGGACATGCCATTATCGGTCTGTATCTGGATGATGCCCAGATCGTACAGAAAGTCACCATTATTCCCAGAGGTCAGGCCGGCGGCTATAACCTGATGACCCCGAAGGAAGAAAAGATGATGGATACAAAGAAAGACCTGCTGGCCAGCATTACTTCCTACATGGGCGGCCGGGTAGCCGAAGAGATGTTCTTCGATGATGTAACAACCGGTGCTTCCAATGATATTGAAAGAGCCACCAACATTGCCAAGGATATGGTTACTTTATACGGTATGAGTGATCTTGGGCCGATCAAGTACAATTCCGGTTCCACTGAGAATGTATTCCTGGGCAGAGACTACAACAGCCCGAACAATGTGTCCGGCCAGGTTGCCTTTGAGATTGATGAAGAAGTCAGAAAGATCATCAATGCCTGCCATGATAAGGCCAAGGAGGTCATTGAAGCCCATAAGACAGAGCTGGAACGCATTGCGTCTGCTCTGATGGAGTATGAGACACTGACTGCTGAGGAAATCCAGAAGGTAGTCAGGGGTGAACCGCTGGAAGACAATAATACGCCTTCCGATGTGAATAAGCCTGAACCTGATGCAGCTGCCGGTGTGAATAACTGAGTGAGAGAGACTGTGAGATGAACCTCATGGTCTTTCTTTTTCGTATCTGGTGCTAGAATAGAAGACATATGAGAAAAAACCTGAGATATATCCCTGTGGTACTTGGCTGCGGGGTTGCTATGGCCTTAGTCCTGCTGGCATTGATCCGCTGGACGGGCTACCGTATGAATACGGTCAATATCGTACTGTTCTGTGTGATTGCGCTGTGTCTTGTCAAGGCAATGGAAGTCACAGAACGCTTTCAGTATGCCGTGCATGTGATCCAGTATGGAGCAGTACTGCTGTCATTTGTCATCTGTCTTTTCTACAGTTTCTTTGTGAGCTACGGCATGAGCGGCAATACGCTGACAAGAGATCTTTCTTTGTTTACAGCCATCATCCACATTGTCTGTCTCTTATATGTCTTTCTGTCTCATAGAAGAAGAAAGAAGGTGCAGGGATGAAGCTTTCAATTGTTGTTCCGTGTTTCAATGAAGAAGAGGCACTGCCGATCTTCTATGAGACATGTGAGAAAACTGTAAGTAAGATGCCGGTAGAGGCGGAGTACTGGTTTGTGGATGATGGCAGTAAAGACCATACGCTGGCTGAGATAAAAAAACTGCAGGAAAAAGATGAAAGAGTACATTACATCTCTTTTTCGAGAAACTTCGGCAAGGAAGCAGGGCTTTTAGCCGGACTCTCTGCAGCCGAAGGAGACCTTGCTGTGACCATGGATGTGGATCTGCAGGATCCCCCTTCGCTATTACCGGAAATGTATCGGGTGATTATGGAAGAAGGCTATGACTGCTGTGCAGCAAGAAGAAGCTCAAGGCAGGGAGAACCGCCGGTACGTTCCTGGTTTGCCCACCGCTTCTATCATCTGATCAACCGGATGAGCGATACGGAGATTGTGGATGGGGCAAGAGACTATCGCATGATGAAGCGCATCATGGTGGATGCCATCATTCATGATAAGGAATACAACCGTTTTTCCAAGGGGATTTACAGCTGGGTCGGGTTTAAGACCAAGTGGCTGTCCTATGAAAATATTGAAAGAAGTGCCGGAAAGACGAAGTGGAGTTTCTGGAAGCTGTTTGGCTATGCGATGGATGGCATCATTGCCTATTCCACCGCACCATTGATGTTTATTGCCGGACTGGGACTGGCTGGAGCTCTGATTGCGGTTGTGGCGTTACTGTTTGTTGTAATACGGGCTTTGATCTATGGCGATCCGGTAGCGGGGTGGCCGAGCCTGGTGTCGATTATTCTGTTTTTCGGCGGTCTGCAGTTATTGTGCATGGGCATACTGGCCATGTATATTTCCAAGATTTATCTTGAAACAAAGAAGAGACCTGTATATATCGTAAGAGAGAAGAAGTAGTTTTATGGTGCTGATATCAAAATGGGCGGATGAACTGGATGAGAAGAAGCCCTGGCAGGTATATCCAAGACCTCTGTTAGAGAGAAGCAGATGGCTGAATCTCAACGGGATCTGGGAATATCAGATTGTGAAGGATGATGAAGACACAAAAGCGGGGCTGTGGCTGCCGATTGTTGTGCCTTTTGGTGTTGGTGCACCTCTATCCATGGCGCCTCATACCCTGGAGCCGGGAGAAACCATCTGGTACCGCAAGTCCTTTGCGGCCAAACCGGGACTGAATCGGATCATGCTGAATTTTGAAAGCGTGGACCAGATCTGTACGGTATATCTCAATGGCTTTGAAGTCGGCAGCCACTATGGCGGCTTTCTGCCGTTCTCCTTTGAAGTCGGGCAGTATATCAAATACCAGAATGCCCTGATGATCGCGGTCAGGGATGTCACTGATACCGGCATTTACAGCTATGGCAAGCAGAGGCTCGAACACGGGGGTATATGGTATTCGCCTATTGCCGGCATTACCGGTACGGTATGGCTGGAAGAGCTTGGCACCCATGCCATAGAAGACATGAAGATTACGCCTGACTATGAAGGGGCAAGAGCCCTGATTGAGCTTGCCGGCAATTATGAACAGGCTAAGATTACCGTCAGTGCCCCGGATGGCTCCTTTACGCATGTCGGATTGACCCGGGATGGTCATTATGCCGTACCGATGGAAAATTTCCATGCCTGGAGCACGGAAGATCCGTTTCTCTATGATGTAGAAGTTGAGACCGAAGATGATCAGGTGCACAGCTATTTCGGTATGCGCCGGTTTTCCAGAGGCAATGACGGACAGGGCCATGTGCGGTTTATGCTGAACAATAAGCCGCTGTTTTTAAGCGGTATTCTTGATCAGGGACGCTGGCCGGAAGGCGGTACAACCTACCCGAGTGAAGAAGCCATGCGGTATGAACTCGGCATGGTGAAAGAGATGGGCTTCAATATGATCCGCAAGCATATGAAAATAGAATCACGCTGCTGGTATTCGCTGTGTGATCGGATGGGAATTTTAGTCATGCAGGATATGCCCTGCGGCGGTTCAGCTCTGCGCAGATGGCATAACAGCATCGGACCTCTGCTTTTCCATCTGCGCAGGTGTAAAGATAACGATTATGAAAAACAGGGCCGCAGGGCAGACAGCATCAAAGCCTATAAAGCTGAACTGGATGATATGCTGGACACTCTCTACAACAATACCTGTATCTTTGCCTGGGTGCCTTTCAATGAAGGCTGGGGCCAGTTTGATGCGAAAGATATTACCGAACGGATCAGAAAATACGATACAACAAGGCTGGTGGACAGTGCCAGCGGCTGGCATGATCAGGGATGCGGGGATTTCAGCAGCTATCATGTCTATTACCGGCATTTTCATATGCCGGCGGAAGACGGCAGGATTGTTCTTTTAAGTGAGTTCGGAGGCTATGGCTATTATTCCACTGCCCATCCGACCAGCGATAAGGTGTTCGGCTATAAGCAGTACAAAGACAGACTGGACTATGACCAGGCGGTCAATGCTTTATATGAAAAAGACATTGTGCCGAACATTGAAAAAGGACTGTCCGGCTGTATCTATACCCAATTGACAGATATAGAAGATGAAGATAACGGCATCATGACCGGAGATCGTGCCGCAATCAAGATTGATCCGGTGAAGATGCGCAAGATGAATGAAAAACTGATGGAGAAACTGAAATGAAAGATGAAATTGCAATTGCAGAGACATGGGATGGACTGGTTCGTATTCATGCGGCCGTAACCACCAATATGGTAGATGAGGCAAGAAAAGTACATGACTGCCTTGCCACAAGTGCAGCTGCCTTAGGCAGAACACTGACCGTGAGCGCGATTATGGCAAGCGATCTGAAAGCAGCGGATGAGAAGATCACTGCTGTTTTCAATGGCCATGGCCCCGCCGGTACCGTCCTGGCCCAGGCCAATGGCAAAGGAGATGTCAGAGGCTATATCAGTGATCCCCATCTCTATATGACGCGTCCTGACGGCCATCTTGATGTCGGCGGGGCCATTGGTACAGACGGCAACCTCACGGTTACCCGTGATATGGGATTAAAAGAGCCTTTTACCGGTGTTGTCAGAATCCAGACGGGTGAAGTCGGACAGGACTTTGCCTATTACTATGCCATCAGTGAACAGACAAGAAGTGTTGTTTCGGTCGGGGTTCTGGTGGAACCGGATGGCAGAGTCAGTGCGGCAGGCGGACTCATTATTCAATTATTGCCGGATGCAGGAGATGACATCGTTGATAAAGTAGAAGAAGTCACAAAGCATCTCAGGCCGATGACTGATCTGATTCATGAAGGTTTAAGCGCAGATGAAATCATCATGACCTACTTCCCTGACGCAAAGATACTGGCCCATAAGCCGGTACGCTACTACTGCGGCTGTTCCAGAGAACATTATCATGATGCCTTGGCCGTATTAAGAAAGAGTGATCTTGAAGAGATGATTGCGGAAGGAAAGCCGGCTGAGATTACCTGTGCCTATTGTGAGAAGAAGTATGTCTATTCGGTGGATGAGCTGAAGGAGATCCTGCAGGAAAGATGTGGAACATCGGAAAAGTAAGCATTGCCAATGATATTGTGGCAGCGCCTCTTGCCGGTATTTCCAATCCGGTATACAGGCAGATGAACCATGACTATGGGGCCGGCTTATGTGTTTCGGAAATGATATCGGATAAAGCCCTGCATTTTCATAACAGCAAGACCTTCGATATGTGCCGGATGAATGAAACGGAAAGGCCGGTTTCCCTGCAGCTGTTCGGCTCTGATCCGGATACGATGGGTGAAGCGGCTGAATATCTTTCTGAGCATACCCATTGCGATATCATTGATATCAATATGGGCTGTCCGGTCACCAAGGTCATCAAAAGCTTTTCCGGTTCCTATCTGATGAAGGAACCGGAAAGAGCCGCAGCCATTGTCAAAGCCGTAAAGAATCATACCGACCGTCCTGTTACCGCCAAGATCCGTCTTGGCTGGGACAGGGAACATATCACCTGTGTCTCTTTTGCCAAGACCCTGGAACAGGCAGGCCTTGATGCCATTGCCGTACATGGCCGAACCAAATCACAGATGTATACCGGCATGGCCGACCGTTCCTGGATCCGCAAAGTCAAAGAAGCCGTATCTATCCCGGTCATTGCCAATGGGGATGTACGTACCGTAGAAGACTTCAAAGCCATGAAAGAAGAAACCGGCTGTGATGCCGTCATGATCGGCAGAGGCCTTCTTGGCCGGCCGTATTTCATTACGGAAATACTGGCAGCAGAAAACCATACTTCCTATACAGAACCGACATATGAAGAAAGACTCGATCTCTGCTATGACTATGCCGCAAAGCTCTGCGCTTATGAAACAGAGCGCAGTGGCATCTGTATGATGCGGGGCATGGCTGTCTATTATCTTGCCGGCATGCCGTTTTCTTCCCGTTATAAGGTAAAAGTATGCAATGTGCATTCTCTCTCAGAGCTTACCGAGATTTTATCGGACTATAAGAAAGAACTGGCCGCATTAAGATGATCGTGCTTCTGGTGATTCTGATCCTGTATCTTTTCTGCATCTGTCCTGCCCTGCGCAGGCATCCCTATGCCCGTGTCATGAAAGAACAGAAGCTTTTTGCCCACCGCGGCCTTTTTGACAATGCCGGTATTTCCCCGGAAAACTCCATGCCTGCTTTTCGTAAAGCTGTTGAAGCAGGCTTCGGTATTGAAACAGACATTCAATTGACTAAGGACGGTATCCCGGTCCTGCATCATGACTTTGCCTGTAAAAGAACATTAAGAGACAGAGAGAACAGGCCGGTAAAGGGAAAGATCTCGGATTACACGTATGAAGAGCTGATGCAGTTTCATATTATAAACAGTGAAGAGAAAGTGCCGGCTCTGTCAAAGTTTCTGGAGACGGTGGATGGAAAAGTGCCGCTGATTCTGGAATACAAGATTGAAGAAAGTGATCGGGACTGCAGCGTGTGTGCGGTCAGTGAGAAGCTTTTAGCAGCATACCATGGACAGTACTGTATCGAAAGCTTCAATCCAAGAGGTGTTCTCTGGTACAGAAAAAACCGGCCGGACATCATGCGCGGCCAGTTAAGCGATGCGTTCTATCACAAAAGACACTGTTCCTTCATCCATTTTCTGTGTGCGATGCTGTGCTTCAACTTCCTGACAAAGCCGGACTTCATTGCCTATGATGTAAAGTATGCCGGCAATGTTTCCAGGCTGTTATGCCATGGCCTGTATCGCAATACAGCCGTATGCTGGACCGTCCGCTCAGAGCAGCAGCTTGTCTATGCAGAAAAACACTTTGATATGATTATCTTTGACTCTTTTCTTCCTGATAAGTCGGCTTGATGCCGAATAATACTTCCCGGTCTATGAGCTGTACGTCATTGACACTGGCAAGGGTGCGGGCCGAGGCAGTGAAGTAGCGGTTGGTGACAACAATGGCCTTATCAGCTTTGTAATAGGCTTTGGCTGCCATGGCTTCCTGGATGGCATGAACCCCGATATTGCCATCATACCGTTTGGCCTGTACCACATACGTATGAAAATGCTTTTTCATGATCAGATCCGCGCCATAGTCGCGGGTCTTTTTTGTGGTGTGAATGGCATGAAAACCATGGCGGCCGAACCAGTGCCGCAGAAACTCTTCAAACCCTTCACCGGAAAGTCCATCCACATACGCTGCCCGATAGGCATGCAGAGAAAGACGGGAGAGAAGAAAGAACATGACTGGAACAGGAGCAAGCAGCTCCAGCACAACAGCAGGCGAAATCACGTGATTTAGCAGAAGCGTATGCAGCACAAGAAAAAGCAGAAAGCAGGAGAGAATAATGACTGCAGTACGCAGGATGTAATAGCTGAAACGGTATTTCATGAAAACTATTATATAATGAGAAACAGCTGGAGGTATGCACAATGGATATGACAGATCGTCAGGCCGTCAGAGAAGGGCTGAAACTGGTGGAAGACAGGATTGAAGAGACCTTTGAAAGTCAGAAGAAATACCTGAAGGAAGATCGATTGAAAAGAAGATGTGAGGAAGAGCTGAAGGCAGACGGAAAGCTGAAGCGGGCAAGTCTTATTGCCAGTATCATATCCGGCATCTTTCTGGCAACGGCTCTGACCATTCTTCTTTCCGGTGTGGCAAAGACGGAAACATCCGGTACCACGATCAGTTTCATGTGCATGATCGGCTGTCTGTTCATGGCATATGTACCGTTTTCTCTGTTAAGAAACGGGTATATCCGGCTGCCGGAGAATCAGCTGATTCAGATGATCCTGTTTCTGACAGCGGTATTTCTCTGGGTGCCTATGCTGTTATTGTCAGTATTGACCCTTGTCAATGCCATTGTGGAACAGTATATGCCTGTATACATTTACCTGTGCATCGGCCCGGGCGGCGGGATTGCGGCCGGCCTTTATGCCTGGAAAGGGTGTCTGAAACAGCTGAATGAAGAAAAGGCTGATCATGAGGCAGAATGCGCTAAGGCTGAGGAAGAAGTACAGAAGGCTTATCAGAACCTGCAGGAAGAGACTTCAGACTGGTATCCGGCCCATTACTATTCTTACAATGCCGTGGAGGCATTCATGAAGAAGGTCAGTGATAATCATCTGTCTCCACAGGAATGGATCAGGTCTTATCAGAAAGATAAGAACTATGAAAATGAAATCAGAAGCCGGGAAGAACTCCGTAATGAAGTGAATGATATAGACAGGGATACGGTGTATTTCAGAAGGGTAAATCTGGATACATGGTGTTAATGCATGAAGGTTGTCAACGCAATGATTTGACTACAAATTGTGAACTCGTAGAAATCCTGAATTTTAGGCACTTTTTCAAACATAGGTCGTTTAGTAAAACTGATCAATTGGGCTATCGGAAGCGTGCTGAACCATATCTTCGAGTAAGTATCGCTATCAACCTCAACGCCAAAGCTACAAAAACTGATGAAAAATTAGTTTCAGACAAATGAGCTCGATCTAAATATGGACGCGATTTATTGCATTTCCAATAAACCGGCGCCCTTTTTCTATGCCGGGAAATAGAAATAAATTATATAAGGCAAACTCTGTTTCAAAATACTTATAGTTACGATTTATATGGCTAGATTTGGAGGAAATGATGTCAGTTCATAAAACAAAAGATGCTATGTGGGATGATTCCCCGGTAGATGTATCAGCAGAAACTAGCATGATCTGGTCTATCGCGAATAAGCTGCGTGGACCTTATCAGAGTGGCAAGTATAAAGATGTCATCATTCCGATGATGATTATCCGCCGCTTTGAATGCGCACTGGAACCGACAAAAGAAAAAGTTGTCGAGCAGTATGAAAAGAATCCAACCTTCCCGGCAAAGGCAATGTACCGTATTTCAGGCTTCCAGTTCTATAATAAATACGAGTCGTTTTACACTCGCTGAACTGTGCAATGATCCGGATCATCTGGCTGATAACTTTATCTCTTACATTCAGGGTTTCTCATCCAATGTGCAGGAGATTCTGGTTTCTGAGGCGTAAGGATTGGATTTTAAGAAGCAGATTACAAAGATGGACAAGAATAACCGCCTGCTTGCTGTTGTGAAGGCGTTCTCTGAGCTCGACCTGAATCCAAGAACAATCGACAACGTAAAGATGGGATATATTTGAGGACCTGATCCGCCGCTTTTCTGAATATGCCGAGGCTGGCGATCACTACACGGGCAGAGACATTATCAAACTCATTCTTGGTAATGATGAAATCAAGCGCGAGGTGCTTGGTATTTTTGCGGAGGAAATATACAAGAGCCTGCGAGATGCATAATGGAGGAAGCATGAATGTTTGACAAATTTCGTTTGAAAGAGGTGCTCATCCAGTACAAGAAGGATTTCCTTCCAAAGCACTGGAAACACGAAAAATACAAGTGGGAAGCCGTCAAATGCTTTCAGGATAACTGGGATGTCAAAGCAGAGGATTTCGCGGATATGCTCAGTCGGTCTCTTTCTAAGACCTACAACCTGCTTGCTTCGATGAATAACTTCCCAGCACGAATGATAATCGGCTTTGCCAAGACTGCACCGGAAGAAGTTCGGGCAATGTATATCGAGCTATTTGATGAAAGCAAGGACGTTTATGAGCGTATCAACAGCTTCAAAATGAAATCATCCATCTTACTCGAAAAATATGGGAATGGAGCTGCGCAGCATTATCAATACGAAAATGCGATTAGTGTATACCTGTGGTTACGATATCCGGACAAGTACTATATTTATAAATTCGGTGAGGTCAAATCGGTATCCGATGAACTTGAGAGTGATTACCGGTTCAAAAAAGGAGCCTACGCCGACAACATTCGAAACTTCTTCAAGTTCTATGATGAAATTTGTGAAGAACTGAAGCAGGACACAGAACTGGTGAACTTATTTCGTAGCCAGTTGACAGCAGATTGCTATCCTGATCCGGAACTGAAAACGCTGACCTTCGATGTTGGATTTTACATTTCAAGGGAGTATTCAAAAAAGGGAGATAGCGTTTCCTCCGACGACGAGTGGTTCCCTTCTCAGGAAGAATATACGCCTGGAATAACGGTTCAGGAATGGGTTGCTCTCTTAAATGATAAAGATGTCTTCACACAAAGTAGCCTTGAAATCATGAGACGATTCAAGGACTACGGCGGAGCAGCCACCTGCACACAGCTCGCAGTGAAATATGGAGAAAGTAAGAATTTTTATAACGCCGGTTCAGTCGGACTGGCAAAGCGTGTGGTCGAGAGGACTGGCTGTCCGGTCATGCCGCGCGATTCAGATAATTCCAGATGGTGGCCGGTTCTTTATGTCGGCAAGCATGCTACCAAAGATGAGGACGGCGGTTATATCTGGAGACTCCGTAGCGAACTCTCTGACGCATTGGACCAGATTGACCTGAAGGATGTCGATCTTTACGCAAAGTCGGTAGACGGAGAAGAAGAACATGGGTACTGGTGGCTGAATGCAAATCCGAAGATCTGGAGCTTTTCTGATCTGCAGGTCGGTGAAGTTCAGGACTACACGCTCTTTAACGAGAACGGAAATAAGCGCCGCGTGTTCCAGAATTTCATCGACGCAAAGACTGGTGATCTCGTTATTGGCTATGAGGCCAATCCTGTCAAGCAGGTCGTTGCTCTCGTGAAGGTCAGCGCGGCAAATGACGGCCAGAAAATCTATTTTGAAAAGACAGAATCTCTCGCAAATCCGATTGATTACCAAACGCTGAAGGAATGCCCGGAGCTGGAGAAAATGGAGTTCTTCCAGAATCCAAACGGCAGCTTCTTTAAGCTTACCAAGGGCGAATACGAATTCATCATGGACATGATTCGTGATGAGAATCCTCTCAATACCGAAGTTAAGATTCCGCCTTATACAAAGGATGATTTCCTGTCTGAGGTCTATATGAACGAGGAGAAATATGACCGGCTTAACGGTGTGCTCCTGAACAAAATGAACATCATACTTCAGGGCGCTCCCGGTGTCGGGAAGACCTTTACTGCAAAGCGTCTCGCCTATTCCCTGATGGGTGAAAAGGACGACAGCCGGATTGAGTTTGTACAGTTCCATCAGAATTATTCGTATGAGGATTTCATGATGGGCTACAAGCCGTCCGGAGATACCTTCGAGCTGAAATACGGTGTATTCTACCGCTTCTGCAAGAAGGCAGAGAATCAGCCGGATAAGAAGTTTTTCTTTATCATTGATGAGATCAACCGTGGCAACCTTAGTAAGATTTTCGGTGAACTCTTAATGCTGATCGAGAAGGATTACCGTGGCACAAAAGCGACGCTCGCCTATAACGGCATGCCTTTTACTGTACCGGAAAATCTCTACATCATTGGCATGATGAATACGGCGGACCGGAGCCTTGCGATGATCGATTATGCCCTGCGGCGGCGTTTCAGCTTCTTCGAGATTGATCCGGGATTTGAATCGAAGGGATTCAGCGACTATCAGCAGACGTTGGAGAACGAAACGTTTGATGAGCTGATCAAGAAAGTCATCGAACTGAATGGAGAAATTACCAGAGACAAATCACTCGGAAAGGGCTTCTGCATCGGACATAGCTATTTCTGCGGAAGGACAAAGGAAAACTGCACGGATGAGTGGATGCAGTCGGTCGTGGATTACGACATCCTTCCAATGCTCTCGGAATACTGGTTTGACGATGACAGCAAGGTACAGCGGTGGGACAACATCTTGCACGGAGTATTTCAATGACAAAGGATAAAAGCATATTCATCAAGAACATTTACTATATGCTGTCCTACGCTTTCACCACACTGAAGGAATCCGTCTACGACGATATTCAGAAAGAGTCCTTCGATAACATCCACAACTTGTTTGCCGCTATTTTGGCAAAAGGTATCGGGCTGCAGTTGAAGCAGGGACTCTATCGGGAATACATCAACCGGGTGGAGAACCTACCTGTTGTCAGAGGCAAGATCGACATGCCGGGGACGATAAAAAACAGGATTGAGCATCGGATGATCGTAACCTGTGATTATGACGATCTCTTGGAAAACAACCTGCTCAATCAGATCCTGAAATCGACGGCTTTTCTTCTACTACGGCAGAAGGATGTACAGGAAAAGCACAAGGCTCAGCTAAAAAAAGAAATGCTTTTTTTCTCGGAAGTGGATCAGATTGAACTGCAGCATATTCGATGGTCAGACATTCGCTTCCAGAGAAACAACCGCACATATCAACTGCTGCTTGCTATTTGTCAGTTGCTGATTGAAGGTTCACTTCTAACAACGGAAAACGGAGAGTACCGGCTTGCGAGTTTTGTGGATGAGCAGCGGATGAGTAGACTGTATGAAAAGTTCATTCTCGAATACTACGCTCAGGAATTCGGACACCAGATCAAAGGATTTTCCTCTCGATCATTGCAGATCCCATGGCAGCTCGATGATGGCTATGATGCTTTGCTCCCGGTTATGCAAACAGACATCACGCTGACTTATGGGAACCAGACACTTATCATCGACGCCAAGTATTATGAGCATACGCTGCAGACAAACTTCGATGTACGGACATTGCATTCCGGCAACATGTATCAGATTTTTACATATGTGAAGAACAAGGAAGCAGAGTTGAAAGGCACTGGGCATCAGGTCTCCGGCATGCTTCTCTACGCAAAAACTGACGAAGATCTGGTGCCGGATAATGTGTACCACATGAGCGGCAATCAGATCTCTGTGAAGACGCTTGATTTAAATCAGGAGTTTTCAATAATTGCAGGGCAATTGAATGAGATTATAAGGAATCAATTCGGATTATCATTAAATGGGGTGTAATTCTAATGACAACAAACAAAGACAGTCAGGATCCTTCTGATAAATCAGAAGGTCCTCTTGCATTTGAAGGGACTATTCAAAAAATACGGATCATCTCTAATAACATTTGTTATGGTCCTGAGCCTTACCTGGATGATGAAGTAGAACAGCGACTTTCGATTAGAGCCGGCGGGGGCATCTGGCTTACACGGTATCGTTATGGCGGATTCGATGATAGAGCACGCTTGCTTGGAAAAGAAAAAATTCCTGCAGATGGAGAAACCATACAAATTATTCTAGATGCCTTTGCCAAGGCCTTTAGTAAAAATGAAAGCAGTATATATGTAACAGATGTTGGTTTTTGGAGTATGGAGCTTACTGATTCCAATGGTCAAACGACAAATATAAGAGGATCGCTGGTTTCGGGTGTTCCGGAGTCTTTTCCAAGTCTTTCTGATCTTATACGAGACAAACTTCATAGAAATGATCTGCTTTTATTTGATGGAAATCCTGATCGGGTAGACCGTATTGAAGTTTATTACGATAGGTACACTGAAATAAAGAACCCAAGGCCTCAGGATCTGAAACTTCCATACATTAAATGGAATTACCACGAAGAAATAAAAATTGACAGAGCTACGGAGACAGTAGAACACTTTCGACAGATTTTTGAGAGATGCGATGTGAGGAGCATTTATCATATTGAAGAAGGTGTTTCCAGTTTTCTGGATGACATGGATTTGAATGCTCTTTCGGAAGCAAGGGGCAATCCGCCTGATGTTTACGTTGATCTGCATCATACAGACCGGTATCAGATCCTCGTGACGACAAAGCTTGGTGGTGTAAGGAAGATATCAGGTACGTTCGACAAAAATGGATTACCAAAGGATTGGCCGGAATTCGCAGATGATTTATATGAGTTTCTATCATTTTATGGGGTAGGAGATTTCTTTGACAAACGTACATACGGGAAAGTTCGTCGAAGAAACAATGATCTGATTTTCTGCAATGTCGTTTTTGAAGACGGTGGAAAGAAATACTGCTATCAATCAGATGAAGATTTTGATGTCGGTGACTTTATTATTGTGCCTGCTGGAGAGGATAACCACGAGGCGGTTGTGCGAATTGAATCGGTTGAATATCATCCGGCAAAGGAGGCTCCATTCCCACTTAATAGAATTAAGCATGTGATCAGAAAATTTGATGAGGAAAAAGATCAGGGCTTACTTTAACACGCATTTCTGCAATTCTAAATTTTCATGATAAAGAAGCATACGACAAGGCGACCATCAACTGGCCGCCTTCTTTCAGTCTTTCTGATAAAACATACATTCATACCCGTCTGGCCGCAGCAGCAGTCCCGGCATCCAATCTGGTGTCTGTCCCATGAGATCGCAGATCTCCTGCATGCTGGTATCCTTTGAAACTTCAAAGATGAGCTCATCAGCGAAGCATGATATTGAATTTTGAAATAGGGAAGTTCCTCAAATGTTTTTGCGAATGCAAGATAAATCATGAAGAGATTCTGGACATAAGAAATACATTTAGGCACGGACGCATGAGGGCTGTTAGGACCAGGTGAAAACGCACCCCCCGATCGAAGCAAATTGATTAACAATTTACAGAATTAGACATTTGAAATGAATGGGCTTGGCGTATTGGCCTTTTCTTTCGGCTGAAATTGGCCGTTTTCTCCCGGCGCAAAATGGCCCATTCCGCCCGGCTCTAACAAACGTAGCAAAAAGATTGCAGTCAAAAGCACAACTTGAGAGTAATGAATTACCGTCATCTATAAGCTCTGACAGTGCACAGAGATGAATCTCAGTGCACCTTCTGTCTTTTCTGGCTGACCTGATGATTTCCAGTCTGAATGGGGCAGAGTGATGATCAGACATGTAAATCTTTTCATGTACATGAGTGTGTACACCTGAAAAGAGAAGGTGAACTACTCGGCTACAAGTAACCGAGCTTCCAGACGGCTGATGCCGTCTTTCTTTTTTCCTGTGTTTCCAGCATGTCAGGAATACTTCCGTATCTCA
>JALCHG010000006.1:0-47816 GCA_022644565.1 Solobacterium sp.
TTAAGGCAGATAAGCGAGTCCGCTGTATCAGGGCAAGTTGAAGTGCATCAGTGCACGCTGTGCATGTGCTGATGTTCCTTCAAGCCTGCAGCTTCAGCTGCGGGTAGTTGACTACGATATCATAAGTGATCTGATACATTGTTCCAAGATTTGCTGTTCTGACAGCAGTTTCCTTATGACTCTGCGTAAATGTATCAAAGATTTCATCAAAGACATCTGTATAATCCAGATCTTCCGGTATTGTTACCCACAGGCATCTGTAACAGCGCTCATTCTCACCAAAGACAGAAACACTGAGCAGATAGAAGACAAGCGACAGTACAGCCGCCATACACAGGGCAAACATCACATAGCCCATGCCGGTACATAAGCCAAGCCCCATGGCCAGAAAGAGAATGACAATATCACTTGCCTTGCCCGGCAGTGATCTGAATCTGACCAGAGAGAAACTGCCGGCTACCGCAACCCCTACCCCGAGGCTGCCGTTGACCATCATGATAACCATTGCAGTAACAGCCGGCAGAAGGGCCAGCGTCACCGTAAGATTGCCGGTTGCGTGAACAGCTTTCTTATAAACCGCGGCGACGATCAGACCGCAGATCAATGCGGTGATGACGCAGATGGCAAAAGATGAAAATGTAAGGGTGGAAGTCAGAACTGTACTGAGCATGCATTGCTCTCCTTTCCTGCCTGATATGACGGTATTGCGGCATGTATCTGCGGATGCAGATTCTCTTCTTTCTTATATATCGTTCCATACTTGGAAAAACTGCTCTTGTACATATGCTGGCTGGACAGTATCTTTGTCAGCCACATCGGATAGCGGTCGCTGACCTTGCATTCCAGAATATACATGCTTTCATCAAGCGGCTTTTCATTACCGGTTTCATGCAGAGATATATCCCGGGTCCGATAGACAATATTGCGGTCAAATGTGAATCTCCGTCTGCTTCATTTTTTGATACATAACAGATCCGATCATAGCCGATATAGACTTTCGACTTGAGATCATAGTAATGTATCAGATAATCAATCTCACGGGATGTACTGTTATCAGTATGAGGCGGGATGCCTTTGAACAGATAATTTCTCGCTTCGCGATCTTCCATCATGAAACGTTTCTTATAAACGATATTGCCGTATTTCTTCTTTGTTTCAAGAAAGACCGGCGTATCATCTTCGGGTTCACTGTACGTTCTGAGCCGCAGCTTCATCTTGAAGGATGGATGGGACAGTGATGCGGAAATAAGCTGGGCAGCATCATTGTCAAAGTAAATGGTATGGCAGTGATAGCTGAAGTAGATGTCAGGTTTGAGATACGGCAGAGCAAGCTGCAGAAAGAGATCAGCCTGTTTCTGATTCAGTAAGTATTTATCTTCAACCCGCTGGAAGGTATCAATCGGCTGCTGGTTCATATGTGTCTCCTTTTTTGTTTACATGAAGATCATAAACAGCCGATCTGTGTTCACCTGACGGCATTTTGGAAATTATGTGAAATGTTGAATCCAGATAAACTTTCTTACAGATCCATAACAAAAGGAAGAAGTCACGCTGAACTTCTTCCTTTGCTTCAGCCATTGATATTCTTTGTATTGAAATCCGTTACGATCTGTGCAGTCCCGACTTTCTTCGCTTCAAACATATACCGGTCAGCCCGATTCACCAATGACTTCAGATCATCATTTTCCCTGACAATCGTGATGCCGATGGCAGTCTGACATGTGATCTTGCGGCCATGGACCTCGATTTCACATTTCTCGGCTGCGGCTTTGAAGCGCAGTCCCGCGCCTTCAATATCCTGCGGATGTTTCAATTGCAGCAGGCCGACAAACTCATCACCGCCCCAGCGGCAGAAGCGGTCCGCCTTGCGTCCGTATTTCCGCAGCATCATACCGATCTCTTTCAGCATCGCATCACCTGCTTCATGACCATACGTATTGTTGATCTCATGCAGGTAATCCGCATCCGCAAAGAGCACTGCAAACAGATTTCCGGTACGTCTGAACCTTTCCAGTTCATCCTGTATACAGGCTTCCATGTACTTTCTTCCCGGCAGGCATGTCAGGGCATCACGGGTAGCCGTTTCATACAGTTCCCGGATCATCGTGGCATCATAGTCCTTATCGGCAAGCGGGAAGAAGAAGGAGAGCAGCTGTGTCACCCTGCCGTTGTGATCCCTGATCGGCGTCAGAACATTGCGTACCAAAATCTCACTGCCGTCTTTTCTGCGCATGAACATCTGCAGGGAAGAAGAGCGGCCGGTACGATAGGCCACTACCGCAGGACAGAACTGGTTCCGCACTTTTTCACCTGTGGTAAATGAACAGCCAAGCGGCGTATCCGTGCACTTTCTGCCCTGCATTTCCGCAGCTGTAAAGCCAAGCAGTGACGCGGCCTCAGCACTCCAGTAAAGAACCGTATGATCCGGTTTCAGGATATAGCAGCCGATCGGTATTTCATCCAGCAGTTTCAGCAGAGCCTTTCCATCCTGCAGAGCCAGCCCATTGTCATCCGCTTCTGTCTTTGCGGCGGAAGGATAAATCATTTCCAGAATCTGATGATGCAGCCGCATGATCTCATCCGCGTTCATTGTTCTGACTTTTGCATACAGAGAGCAGGGAATGCCCTCTACTTCATGGATGGCGTTGATGCCCCTGCGGATGATCTCCGCCTTATCCTTCAGTTCATTTCCATCCTTCAAACCCATGGTAACTGCAAAGAAACCGACATCCAGGCTTTCACAGGAACCTGTCTGCTTCAATGTTCCACGGATCACCTGCATACATGCCTTTGATACAGAATGCATGGTGGCATGGCCGAATTTCTCAGCAATCCGGATCAGCTCCGGCACATGGATATATATGACGCCAAACGGTCTGTGATTGAGACGGTAGTCAGTCTGATAAGCCTCAAGATCCTGCATATAGCAGTCTTTCCCACGACCTTCTTTCATCAGATCGTCTGCCTGTTCTTTCCGGTCTGCCGCAATCTTCTGCGGATCAATGAAATATCCCATCAGACCGGATATTCTTCCGTTCTGATACGTCGGCCATTTCGTCGTATAGATCTCTCTCGACTCGCCCTGGCATATGCATCTGTCAGGCACATTCCGATACTCTTTTCCATTCTGCAGCAGTGCATTCTCTTCTTCCCGGTATTCTTCACTATTCAGATGCCATCTCATGTCTTCATCTGTCCGGCCAAGAATCTCATTCACAGAAGAAAGACCATAATAATCCATGAACGACTGGCTTGCGCCAAGGAATCTGCACTCCTTATCCTTCCAGAAAACAGGCAGCGGAATATGGCGCATCAGGCTGACAAAATATGCCATATCCCGATTGCCCTTTTCAGCTGATGCTTCATTGGATAGATCCTTTTCATCCATTGTATGAATGACATACAGAATCTGTCGGTTTCCGGCATTTGGCACCAGAAGCAGCCGATGCGACATCCAGATATATGTTCCATCTGCCCCCTGGGTACGGAAAGCTTCATGCAGAATGCCGTATTCGGCCTTTTCAAGCCTTGTTAACAGCGTTGAAGGATCAATGAACGCATCATACTTTTTCCGATCTTCTTCAAAGACGGACGGCAGAACAGACGCATAATTTCCATTCTGATCTCTTACCGGTTCAAGATTGCTGCGGGTAACTGCCAGATTGACAAAGCGCAGACTCTGAATTGTCATGTCCTTTGTGTTGATGGCAAAGAGATTACGGTAGAAATAGGTAAGGTTCATCAGCAGCTGATTCTGGGATGCCGGATCACTTTCTTCGGAAGCTCTGCCGTAAATATGAAATACGTAGAAATGCGTATCATCATAGCGGCCAAGCATCTGGTATCTTACAACCCTTCTGTTTCCATTGAAGAAGGAGGTGATTTCACCGCTGTCATTCACCTTATCGGCATACTTTATCGCTTTTCTCAATTCCCGGCTGGCCACGTTATGGCTGTCATTCAGCGTATCTTCCAGGGCTTTCAGATCAGCGAAGCCGTCCTTTTTGAACTGCCTTAGGCCGATATCATTGGCGAAAAGCAGCCGGGTCTGATTGCCCTGTACTTCAGAAATCAGCAGCGGCACATCACTCATGAAATCGACATGGCCCAGGGCATCATAGCAGATCTTCTGCTGGGCACTTTCAACCCCGATTCCATTATCAAGACAGTTCTGCAGAGACTCTTCAAACGGAAGCGGCCGGCTGAAGTAATACCCCTGCAGCATTTCACACCCTGCCTTCTTCAGAAATTCAACCTGTTCTTTCGTCTCCACGCCTTCAGCCAGCGTCCGGATACCGAGCCGCTTATCCATTTCAATGACCGAAATGATAATGTCACGGGAACGCTTCGTATCACTGCGCAGAAATCCCATATCCATCTTCAATAGATCAAACGAATAATCTTTCAGCAGATTCAATGTTGAATAGCCGCTGCCGAAATCATCCATCCATAATTCATATCCAGCATTGCGGAATGACTGCAGGGCCTTGAGAATAGCACCTTCTTCTGAACGCATGATGCTTTCGGTTACTTCAATATGCAGCATGCGCCGGGGGATATCATAATGCATCACAAGATTCTCAATTTCCTGATAGATATCACAGCACAGGAAATCCAGTCTGGAAAGGTTGATGGAAATAGGTATTTCCATCAGATGCCTGCGGTATCGATCCGCAATCTGCTCCACTGCCTGCCGTATCACACAGAGATCAAGCTTATGAATCTGACGGGCATCTTCCAGCGGTTCAATAAAATCCACCGGCGGCAGCAGCCCTCTTTCCGGATCCTTCCAGCGGGCCAGTGCCTCCATGCCGCAGACCTGATTGGAAAGCGCCCGGACAACCGGCTGATAATAAACCACAATCCATCCTTTTTTAATCGCTTCATCGATATGTGAAACAACATAGGCATTCTCCGTCAATGATTCCCCGATGTCCCTGGTATACCAGGCAAAATGAAGACCGATCTTCTTGCGGCTTTCATCCGATGCTGCCTTGGCTCTGTTGCATACCGTGGACGCATCCAGGGCATGATCATCCCAGATACAGGCACCGACACTGCATTCTGCATTCAGCGGGAGTACCTGATTGATCTTTTCAAGCGCGTCCTTTGCTCTCTTTTCCAGATTCCGCGTATCGCTCAGTACCGCATAGCGGTCCACATCCCAATGGGAAACAATACTTCCCGGAAAACTTTTCTGCAGACTCTCTGCCACCCGGCGCAGCGTATCATCGCCATAGGCCATGCCGTAGAGAAGATTGATCATACGGAAATTGATCAGATCGAAATACAGTACGGCAAGTTCTCCCTCTGTGGAAACATCACGTTTCCTGCGGCGGTACTGCCGCATGCTGTCAAGGAATGTACGCATATCAGGCAGGCCGGTCAGAGGATCCCGGCCGGTGATGGGTGAAACTGCAGAAGAAGTGCTTTCAGATGAAGCAGAACTGCTGCCTCCCTCCTTTATTTCGGCACTTGCACCGTCAATCCTGCTCTCGCCTTCGTTCTTTGCCTGGTACAGATAATAATCCGCATTATTGATCATTGTCCTGAGGTCCTTCTCCGTATGCGGCTGATCCGCGTAATAGCCGATGCAGCAGGAAATTTCGATCTCATCTTCCTTTGTCTCACACAGTTTCTGAAATGCTTCCAGCCGCCGGCGGAAAGCAGCCGCTTCTTCATTTTCAGAGATGATCAGAAATTCATCGCCGCCATAGCGGTAGCAGTGATCATTCATACCATGAAAGATGTGTTTCAGATAGCTTCCTGTCTTGGCCAGAACCTTGTCGCCATATACATGACCATAGATATCATTGCACTTCTTGAATGAATCAAGATCGATCAGAGAAACACAGAGAGGCTGATTCAGAAAACGTGAAAAATCAGCCCGCAAAGCCGTTCGATTGGCTACATGGGTCAGTTCATCGGTACGGCTGTCATGATAGAACTGATCCTTCTGTCTCTGGATGAAGTATTTCTCTTTTTCCCGCTGGGCAAAAGACTGCAGACGGAATTTATTCACAAAACCGCAGATAACAAACAATGACACAATATCAACAATATCCTGCCCGGCAACCGAACGCTTTGCCGCAGTCAGTACGGCCAATACCGAAATGACATTGATGACAACATTGCGGAAAAAGGAACGCAGGTCCAAATTGGGGACCAGATAGATAATGATTGAAATCAGAATATATTCAAAGAAGAAGCTGCTGTTCTCCTGCGTCGTGAAGAAGGTGGCACTGGCAAGAACCATGTTGATACCGGTAAAAGAGATGAACAGACGCCGGTAGCGCGCCGATGAAATATGATCCGAATGCGTGCTGACATAATACATCGCTGCAAAAAACAGCAAATTTATACAAAAGATAGCCAGATAGACGAATGTGGCATTGATGGCAGGAATCACAAAACCGGTCGAGAAAGGAGAATACGTTCCGATAAAGCCAATGAGGGAAATAATACACACCATCGCGGCTGCGGTCATGCATAGAGAAAGGTTGTAGGAATAGAAGTCCTGCATCATTTCCGCATCCCACTTTGAAACTTTCACATCCTCATTGATAAAATACTCACGCAGTCTCCTGACCATATTTTCTATTGCAGCCTTCATCTCGATCTATCTCCTGTTGACTCAATCACGGAAAACGCACCCGGTTCACGCATCATTCATCCAGCCTTTAAAGCCGTTCCGTACGGCATTCTGCCGTACTCTATGATGAAGTATAATCTGACGGCAATCATCATCATATACAAATATTTGTATATAGCTTTCTGCTTCAGATCTGCAGATTAAGCCCATTTTATCATTTCATCCCTCATCATGTCTTGAATCATACTCCAAACGAAGGTATTCCTGCCATAATATCATATTAATGAACAGAAATCGCATGAAAAAAGGCCTAAGCCTATTTCTGCTTAAGCCATGATATGCGGATTTCATAGTCCTGTTCTGTTTCCAGAACGGCATTTCTGACAGCTTCTTCATTGAAGACTGTGGCAGAACTGACAATCCATCTGGTACGTTCTTCGTCCCGATGGTAGATGATGGCAATGACCGTACCGGTGAATTCTTCCAGAGGCTCTTCAGGGCCATAGACATATGCTTCCTGCAGATCCTTGTGATGAAGGCTCTCTTCCGTATAACCGAAATTACATTGATACATAACATCCGGCAGAAAAGGATGGAAGGAACCATAGGGATGGTCAATGATGACCTTTACCTTACGGCCGAGATTTCTTTCACCGGTTCTGTATTCCATCAATCGCATCTTCATATCGGAAGCGATGATGCCGTCCCCTTCTCTTTCAAAGCCGATCTTTTCATAGAAAGGAACCGCCTGTTCCAGGGCATTGACACTGACGCGCTGAATTCCTTCCTCCTCAGCCTGTTCAATCAGTTCTTTTACAAGGGCTGCCGCAGCTCCATGTCTTTGATGGGCCCTGTCTGTAAACAGCAGAGAAAGATGATATGTTTCCGGATCATAGCCGAGAACAGAGATGAGTCTGTCCCCCAGATATGCTCCCAGCCATGAAAGGTCATTTCCATGTTCTTCAAGAAAAGAAAGGAAAGAAGCTGAAGCCTTATCATTGAAGCCAAGATGCTCCTCCTCTTCAAAAACCTTCTGAATAAAAGAAACAGCCGCAGCTGTTTCCGTATCTCTGATCATGACTGTCATAAAGCAAGATTGCGGTCATACAGGGCAATACCTCCCTGTACGATGGCCTTTTCTGCTTCATCACTGTACCAGACGGCTTCTACCGGTACATCCTTGGCATAGGATACAGCACATGCCTGGATTTCATCCAGCAGTTTCTGTTCCTGCTGATCTGCCGCTACGACAAGAATAAAGGAAAGCTCCGGACCGACAAGCTTCTGTTTCAGCCATACACGGTCAACCGAAGGCTTCTTGCCGCATAATTCATAAACGGCATTGGCCATTTTAGTCGGATAGACTCTCGGTTCAGAGTAGACCGGCCTGACCGCCGGGGCTGGGCGCTGAGACTGGGCAGCCGGTTTGATTTTGCCTTCCAGCATCAGAACCATATTCTTCGGCACAACAATGTTATCAGAACCCGGATTCAGAATAATGCCCGCTGCCTTCTGATCCTTGGCAGAAAGCATCTGAGCAAACAGCTGCAGTCTGTTGACAACAAGCTTGGGTTTTTCTTCTCCGAACTTGATCTTGTCTGTCTTCGGGAAAGATGTGAAAGCCGGGAAGAATGTCTTGCCGTCATTTGTATTGAGCATATAGAACTTGATCTTCTGCTCTTTCATCACTGCCTTGCCGTTCTTCTCTTCAATATCGAAGGCACACGGTGAAAGCAGATGGGCATTTTTCAATGCACTGGATAAAGCCTGCTGTTTTTCAGGCGTTGAACCGTCTTTCAGAGACGCAATGATTTTTTCCAGTTCCGGATTTTCCACCGGCGGAATATTTTTTACTTTCGGATCTGCCATAGTATTTCTCCCTTTTTGATATACACCCGATTAGTATAACTGTATTTTCTCTTCTGTGGCAAACACATCAGCCCAAAAGCTGCTTTCTTGTCGAAAAATAGGCATATAGAACCATGGCCCCGGTAATAACCCATGAGATCGGATAAACAAGAAACAGCGTCACAAAGCTGCGATGCCATACAAATACAGTATTCACATAGATCAGACGGAATACACAGGAACCGATGATCGTCAGAATGGCCGGGGTCATACTGTGCCCCATCCCGCGCAGACATCCGCCTGAGATTTCATACAGGCCGGTTCCGATTTCCAGCGTACCGACAAGAAGCAGACGAATACAGGCATAATGCAGAACCTCTGGATCATCCGTAAAGAAGGACAGGATAAAACTGCGGGAAAACCAGAAGAATAGACTCAGCGACAGAGTGATCAGAGTCCCGTACAGCATGGCTTTCCGGTACACTTCCTTACAGCGCTCATATTTACCGGCCGCATAATTCTGAGAAGTGAAGGTCACGGCTGTCTGGGCAAAGGCATTGACCACGTAATAGCACATGGTTTCAAACGTACTGGCGGCGGAGGCACCGGCAATGGCCGCACTGCCGAAGGAATTGATGGCCGCCTGAATCACGACATTGCTCAAAGAGAAGACCACTCCCTGCAGACCGGCAGGCAGGCCGATCTCCATCGTCTGTTTCAGATATTCCTTTCTGATGCGCAGCTTATGAAAGGAAAGCCGGTATGGTGCTTCCTCTTTCAATAAACATACCGTCATATAGGCAGCGCTGATGCCATTGGAAATATCTGTTGCGATCGCAACACCCGCCACTGATAAATCCATGACAATGACAAAGAACAGATTCAGCACCACATTGACAATACCTGAAATAACAAGTGCAATCAGCGGCCTTTCACTGTCGCCTTTGGCTCTTAATACCGCTGAAGCAAAGTTGTAAACCATGAAAAACGGCATCCCGAGGAAATAAATTCTGAGATACAGGATTGCCTTATGCATGACTTCTTCCGGTGCCCCCATTAATAACAGGATGCCGTGCGAAGAAGGAATGCCGATCCCGATCAACAGAAAGCCGCACAGAAGCGCCAGAAGATATTCCGTATGCACCGCTTCACTGATCTTTTCCTTCTGTCCCTTTCCAATCAATGAAGCAATGACGACATTGGCCCCGGTCGCAAGACCAATGAATAAGGATATTAATAAGGAGATAACCGGGGCATTGGAACCAACCGCAGCCATGGAAGCAGATGAATCAAAGCGGCCGACAACAGCCAGATCTGCACTGTTAAACAGCTGCTGCAGAATGCTGGCCAGCGCAAGCGGAATGGCAAACTTCAGTATCTTATCCCCCAGGGTGCCTTCCAGCATATTCATTTCTTTTGTTTTACGAGCTGTCATGAATGCAATTATAGTCTTCTGGATCAGAAACACAGCCGAAGCACCTTCGCATGATTATCGGCAATCGTTCACGTATCATTCATTCTTCCGCCATCCGATCATAAGATCCTTTTTTTATCCTTGATGACGTAAGGAGGACAGATCAATGAAAAAAACTGCATTGATTCCTGCCTACTGTCCCGATGGAACGATGATTGATGTCATCCAGGACCTGAAAGCAGAATCATTTGATATAGCTGTTGCGATGACGGCAGCCCGGCAGACTGCCAGCCGGTGTTCAAAGAAGCGGAAAAATACGCTTCTGTCATTCATGAAGTGCCCAACCAGGGCAAAGGTGCCGCCCTGAAGTACGGCATGCACTGACTGTTTGAAAACCGCAGTGAGACGGATGTAGTGGTCACAGTAGATGCGGATGGCCAGCATAAGGCAAAAGATGCCAGTGTAGTAGCCGAATATGCCTATGCTCATCCCGATACTCTGGTACTTGGTGAAAGAACTTTTGATGAGAAGAAAGTACCGGCAAGAAGCCGCATGGGCAATACCATTACGGCCAGGGCATTCAGGCTGGTTACCGGTACAGAGATTCATGATACCCAGACCGGACTGCGTGCCTTCCACGCTTCTCTGATGCCGGTTTTATGGAAAGTGGAAGGCAGCCGGTATGAATATGAGATGGAAGAACTGCTGGCGTGTGTGGATGAACATATACCGATCAAGGAAATCCCGATTGAAACCGTGTATGAACCGGGCAATCCGACTTCCCATTTCCATGTCCTGCGGGATTCCTTTCTGATCTATAAAAACCTGTTCAAGTTTGTCTTTTCTTCTTTTTCCAGCTTTCTGATCGACTACAGTCTCTTCTCTCTGTTCACATTGTTCTTCGGCACCGAATATGTCCTTGCCGCAAACATTACCGCACGCCTGATCAGTGCTACTGCCAACTATGAAATCAACCGGAAATACGTGTTCAAAGACAGAGGCTCACATGCATCAGGCGCATTGAAATATGCCTGTGTCGCTTCCGCTGTGCTGGTGCTGAACACCCTGCTGTTAAGATTCTTCATCTCTTTGAACATTGCGGCCTGGTTTGCCAAGATCATGGCTGAAGTCATCCTGTTCTTCTTCAGCTGGAGCATGCAGAAGATGTTTGTCTTTTCAAAGGAAAAAAGAGCAGAAATCCAAAGGAGCGCCTTCATCAAATGAAACGCAAAAGAAATAACATGCATGCCCTGGATGCTGTGATCATTACCGCAGCCGCCGTATTTGTCCTGCTGGATACGTTTCTGATTCCCCACACCTATGCTTCAGCCAATAATGCATCGGCTTCTGTGAATACATCCACCGTTTCTTCCAGCTCTTCGACTGCTTCGAATTCTGCGGCAGCTTCTTCCACTTCCCCACAGGTCAGTGATACATCGTATTCAGATGACAATATTTCCATCACCATCTCCACCTATGCCTATGACAACACAACCGTCTATGTGGCAGATGTACAGCTTTCATCCATTGATTATCTGAAAACAGCCCTGGCGGATAACACCTATGGCCGCAATGTCACGGAAACAGCCAGTACGATTGCGGACAGTGTGAATGCCATTCTGGCCATCAACGGTGATTTCTACGGGGCGCAGAACAGCGGCTATGTTCTGCGCAATGGCACTCTTTATCGTGACAGCAGCGATGGCGGCCAGGAAGATCTTGTCATCAACAGCGACGGTTCCTTCTCGATCATCAGTGAATCTGAAACATCCGCTTCTTCCCTGCAGGAAAGCGGTGCCCTGCAGGTACTGTCATTCGGACCGGTTCTGATTGAAAACGGACAGATCGCCGTTGATACAAATGATGAAGTCGGCAAGGCCATGGCATCCAATCCGCGTACTGCCATCTGTGAAATTGAACCGCTCCACTATCTGTTTGTCGTCAGTGACGGCAGAACCAGTGAAAGCCAGGGTCTTACCCTGTATCAGATGGCTGAATTCCTGCAGAGCCTTGGGGTGAAAACAGCCTATAACCTGGACGGCGGCGGTTCCTCCACCATGGTCTTCAACGGCAGTGTCGTCAACAAGCCGACCACAGACGGCAGAACCATTCAGGAAAGGAGCGTGAGCGACATTGTCTATATCGGCTATTAAGATGCACAGCAAAAAGCAGAATCCGGTGATCATCTATCTGATCTTCAGCATATTTCTGCTTGTCTTCTCCATCATCTATGAGCATTTCTCTTTCGGCGTCATTTCCTATGCGATGGTATTTCTTTCCGCCTATCCGTTTGTTCTTGGCTTTCTGCCCAGTCTCTTTGTCCGCCTGCGCAGCAGACCTGATCTGCCCCGGTTCTACCATGATGGTGTGCTCTGTATGACGTTCGGTTCTCTTTTACAGGGAATCTTTGAAATCTATGGTACTTCTTCCTTCTATACCGTTTGGTTCTACTATATCGGTGCTGCTGCTCTTGTGATCAGCCTCATCTTCTATATAAAGCGTCTTCATATGTGAAAAGAAGTGTATATATCATTCAGATTCAGTTCACAATCCCTTCACATTTGCTTACTATAATAACAGATGTTTCAGGAGGACAAAGAACCATATGAGTGAAGATAACGATCGTATTATAGACGGTGAATATACAGAAAAAGAATACACAGGACCGGTGAATGATCCACGCAGACCTAAGAAGCACCATAAGGGCGGCACGGTGGCCATTGCCATCGCCTGCGGCTTAGCAGCAGGTTTTGGCGGCAGTGCCATCGGCTATGCCGTATTCAATGGAACCGGCAGCGGCGGTACTACCGTTGTCTACAAGGATGCGTCCAGCAGTGATGCGTCCACAAAGAATACTTCCAGCACATCCCAAAGCGGTGATCTTTCCACCGCGGATATTGCCGCCAAGGCATCTCCCAGTGTTGTTGAGATCAATGTGACCGGTACGGAAACATACTACGGCATGTTCGGCGGCACCTACCAGACCGAAGCAGCCGGTTCCGGCGTCATTATTTCCGCTGACGGCTATATCATCACCAATAACCACGTAGTAGAAGATGGAAGTGATTACAAAGTGGTCACATCCGATGGCACGGAATATACTGCTTCCCTTGTCGCCACCGATTCCAAGAGCGATATTGCCGTACTGAAGGTTGACGCAACGGATCTTACCCCTGCCACCATCGGCGACAGTGATAAGATTCAGGTCGGCGACAAGGCGGTTGTCATCGGCAACCCGCTCGGCACCCTTGGCGGAACAGTAACAGACGGCATCATCTCCGCTACCAACCGTCAGATCACCATCAACAATGAATCCATGAATCTGATCCAGACAAACGCAGCCATCAACTCCGGCAACTCCGGCGGCGGTCTGTTCGACGGCCAGGGCAACCTGATCGGCATTGTCAATGCCAAGGACTCCGGCACGACAAGTTCCGGTACAACTATTGAAGGTTTAGGCTTTGCGATCCCGATCAATGAAGCCATGGATGTTGCCCAGCAGCTGATGGAAAACGGCAAGGTGACAGACCGTGCTTCCCTGGGTGTCTATGTACAGGAACTGCAGCAGGACAGCGGCCGCTATAAGGCTGGTGTGTATATCACAAGCTTAGTGGATGGCGGCGGTGCTGAAGCGGCAGGTCTGAAAGTCTATGACCGCATTGTCAAGGTCGATGATACGGATATCACATCCTACACAGATCTTTCTGCTGTATTATCTTCGCATAAGATCGGTGATAAGGTATCTGTTACCGTCGAGCGCGATGGAAATGAAAAGACATATGATGTCACCCTCGGCTCTTCCGCTGCAGAGTAAACAGGCAGAATGAAAGGAAGTTCGGCAATTCCGAACTTCCTTTTATTACTGTTTTCTCGGTAATGATCTGGAAGCGATCAGTGCTGTACCGGTGCCGGCCAGGTTTTCTCTGATCACCTGACCTTCCTTTACAGGCGCTTCCACCTGAATGGTTCTGACTTCATCCATGGCCTGTTTCATCAGATCCAGCGGAATGGCATCCGCGGTAATGACCGGCAGAACTCTGTGGGTACCGTTATGAATGGATACGGTACTGGTCAGAATACGCATCGGTCTGACACATTCACTTTCCGCATAGGCTCTGCCTCTTGGACAGCTGTTGCCTTTGACCGACAGCACTGTCTTTCCTTCCATCTCTACCGTAATCCGGCATCCCATCGGACAGTTGACACAGACTAATTCCTTTACTTCAGGCATGTTGTATCCTCCACTGAAAATGTAAGATCACCATCAAGCTCAGCCATCTGCTTTCCTGTTAACATCAGTCTTTCCATCACCGAAGGCATGAGCTTCTTCTTTTCAATCCTTCTGATTTCTTTTCCATTGCATGTCACATGCAGTACCGCTTGATCCATCGGTTTTCTGACCCGGAAGAAAAATTCCGTGTTATGTGAAGTGCCCTGATGGAACCGTCCCGGTACGACATAGCCGACATTCTCACCCGGCACCGCCTTGTATAGAGGCGCCTCATTCTTTCCTTCTTTCAGATATGCAGCAGCACCCTCGGCAGCACGGGATGCCTGCAGCGTAACAAAATCAACCAGATCATGAACATGCAGACCATTGCCGCAGGCAAAGATGCCATCGCTCAGCGTCATATAGTTATCATCCACAACCGGTCCCTTGATGGCAGGATCCATGATGATGCCGGCCTGGCTGGCCAGATGATTTTCCGGTATCAGACCGACTGACAGCAGCAGTGTATCCACATCAAAGTACTGCTCACTGCCCGGGATCGGATTCTTATGTTCATCCACGGCCATGAGTTCGATGCGCTCCAGTCTGTCTCTGCCGAATACCTTCGTCACAGTATGGGAGAGATACAGCGGAATGTGGAAGTCTTCCAGACACTGCTTGATATTGCGGGGCAGGCCGTTGGAATACGGCATGATCTCCGCAACACCGTATACCTTTGCGCCTTCCAGCGTCATCCGCCTTGCCATGATGAGTCCGATATCGCCCGATCCCAGAATAAATACCTTCTTGCCTACCATGTAGCCGTCAATATTGAGATAGCGCTGAGCCTGTCCGGCGGTATAGATGCCGGCACATCTTGTTCCCATGATATTGATGGCACCACGGGGTCTTTCATAGCAGCCGACTGCCAGGATGACTGTATCTGCTGAAACCGTGACACAGCCTTCTTCAGGATTGACATAAGTGACGTGGCGGTCTGCACCCAGACGAGTAACCATGCTGTCAAGCTTGATTGACACATGCAATTCCTGTGCCATCTTTACAAAGCGTTCGGCATAGGCCGGGCCGCTCAGCTGTTCATGGAATGTCTGCAGGCCGAAGCCGTTATGAATGCACTGTTCCAGGATGCCGCCCGGTTCAGAATCTTTTTCCAGAATGACAATGTCTTCAATGCCGTTTTTCTTCAGTGTAACCGCAGCGGAAAGGCCGGCACTGCCTCCGCCGATGATAACAGCCTGATAGTTCCTCATTCTCTGTTCTCCTTCATCAGAATCTTCGATGCCGGTGAATCAAGAACGACATCAAGCGGTGAGATGTGAAGCTCACGGGCAAGAATGGCAGCCACTCTCGGCTCACAGAAACCGCCCTGGCATCTTCCCATGCCCGGTCTGACTCTCTTCTTCACTCCTTTGATCGATACAGCACCGCATAAAGTATGAATACAGTCGACAATCTCACCTTCCGAGATCTGTTCACACCGGCATACAATCCTGCCATACAGCGGATTTGCCGCAATCATCCGGTTGCGCTCTTCATCGCTGAGCTCATTCAGCACCACCGGCTTTTCCCGCTTCATGACCGCCTTTTCATTCACGTTGAGGGTCAATTCTTTTCTGACAAACCGGTCAATGATATAGTCCGCAATGGCCGGAGCACTGGCTAAGCCCGGGGACTCAATGGAAGCCGCATCAATAAAGCCTGGTGCATCGTCATATTCCGTAATGACAAAATCCTTTGACGTTGAACTCGGTCTTAAACCGGCAAACGTACGGATGACCTTGTTGAACGGTACATTCTTCATGGTCTTACTGATATTGGCACGCACATAGGCCAGCCCATCCGCACTGTTCTCTCTGTCTTCCGGATCGGTAACAGTATTGCTGTCAGGACCAAGCAGCACATTGCCATATACGGTAGGTACGGCAAGAACACCCTTGCCCTTATCTGAAGGCACCGGGAAAATGATGGTATGCACAAAGTCTGTATCCTGATCCAGGACATAGTATTCACCCTTACGCGGTCTCATCGTATAGGAAACTTCATCCGATACCATACGGGCAATGGTATCCGCATGGGTTCCGGCACAGCTGATGATAAGCTTAGTCTCATAGTCACCGGCAGAAGTATGAACGATAAAGCCATCTTCCTTTTTATCAATGGCCGTCACACAGCTGTTGAGATGCAGTTCTGTGCCATTGCGCATCGCCGTCTGCATGCACGCCAAAGCTACTTCCCAGGGATAGATCACAGCAGTTGAAGGGAAAGAGAGAACTTCACTCACATTGTCAGAGAGGTTCTTTTCCCGTTTTCTCGCTTCCTGGCCGCTTAACATCTCATTGACAATACCGCGGCGGTCGCCTCTGTCCTTCAGAACAGCCAGCTTCTTTTCCTCTTCTTCACCGCATGCCGCAATAAAAGCCCCCACCTTTTTATAGTGGCAGCCTAAATCAGAGCACAGCTTTTCATACTGTTTCGCACCTTCTACATTGAGAAGTGCTTTCAGAGTACCATCCTCAGGATCATAGCCGGTATGAACAATTGCGGAATTGGCCATTGTTGCCTCATCCGCAATATCATTTTCCTTTTCCAGCACACACGTCCTGAGGTGATAGCGCGACAGCTTCAGCGCTGTCATTGTACCGGTAATACCGGCACCGATGATCACAACATCATACATAAAATGCCTGCTTTCTATTATTATTTCTATTTACTGCGCCGCAAAAGAAGATGCGGCAATCGTAAAACCGTCCATAACCATGGTTCTGATCTTGCGCGTCAAGAGTTCCGGTTCTTCTTTCATACCGTTGCCGATCCACTTGATCATAATACTGGCAACCGCAAACGTGTAGAAGTCACGGATCAGAATGCGGTCTTCCCGGGAAAGTCGGCTGCCGGCCGTATGATTGAGAGCCGCCTCAATCAGGTTTCCGACTGCCCTGCGGAATATGCCTTCATATCGTTCGTGGTCCAATTCATGATAGCCTTTCTCCACAAACTCACGATTATCTTTCAGACATACAAGAATATCATAGATATTATTGGTCCATCTGTCTCCTGCCGTATCCAGATCCATGACATCATCCAGCATACGGGCATACATATCCTCCAGCAGATCATAGATATCATGATAATGGTAGTAGAAAGTCTGCCGGTTGATGCCGGCCCTTTTTGTCAGGTCGCCGATGCGGATGCGCGGTATCGGCGTATTTTTCATCTCCTCTTTCAGAGCATCTGCCAATTTTTGTTTTGTATTCATAAACCTACCTGAAATCATTATAAACCAATTGATACTTTTACTTGCATAAATTTGATGTACTGCTAAACTGTTAACCGTTATGACAGATAAACAGCAGGAATCAGCCGACATCGATGTACTTCTGTCCGGCATCGGTGATGCTTACAGATACGGATTCGGCATGGACAGAAAAGATTATGAACAGGCTCTGCGCTATTACCGCAAAGCAGCTTCCATGGGCAACTCCCATGCTGTCTATATGATAGGACAGTGCTACTTTGAAGGCAAAGGCTGTGTCCGCAATGTTTCCAAGGCCCTTGACTATTATGAAAAAGCTGCTGAACAGGGCAATACAAAAGCCATGATTGCACTTGGCGATCTGTACTGGAACGGCATTAAAAATGAAGTTGCCCCGGACCGCACACTGGCTTCTGAATTCTATCTCAATGCCCTGGATCAGGTACAGCACCAGTCAGACATGCAGAATCTGCCCTTTGCCTACACCCGTGTGGCAGAATGTCTGGAAGGCGGCATCGGCATGGAACAGAATATCCAGAGTGCCTATTACCTGTATGAAGCTGCGGTAGATGCGTTTCATTCTCTTCTGCCGATCGAACCTCACTTCGATGAAGCAGAACTCAATGCGGCAGAAGACGGTCTGCAGAGAACCGCAAGAAAACTGGGGCAATCGGCAGAAGGCAGAGAGAAAATTCAATTTTCCTGATTTTTTTCTTCCAATTCTCAGAATCTATGGTATTATATACAAGCGTTCGGTAAAGAACGGTTGTAAACCATGCAGGAATACCCAAGTGGTTGAAGGGGCAGGCTTGGAAAGCTTGTAGATCGGTAACACGGTGCCAGGGTTCAAATCCCTGTTCCTGCGCCATCAAAACAGTAAAAAGTGTCGATTCTATCGACACTTTTTCTTACTTTTACGGAAATTTTTACGGAAACCGTAAAAAAACAGAGGGACAGCAAACGCCATCCCTCTGTTCTCTTCCTTCCGGTGATTGGTCATAATAAGTAAACCAGCATTAAAGCATAATGCAACAGCTGATCCGTAACGTAATTGATAATGTGATAACGTGCCTTGAAAGCGTCAATGGCAATGTGCGGTACGCCGATTATGAGCAACCGCCAATCAACTCCATAGCAGACTGCGAAGGGCACGCAATACAGAACCACATGCACAAATAAGTGATACCAATTTTTCCCTTTTGTTTTTGCAATGAAATCAATCTGTAGCACATAGTCACCGATACAATGGCACATTACTAGAATTACTAATTCATTCAGAATCTCAGTCATAGTTGTCCAATCAGTTGTTGAACCAGTTGTCCTTTTTCATTTGCGCAATTGTCTGAACCACCTTGTCATACCCGACCATCGCGCAGATCCATGACAGCGCCACCAGGCACACCGCATACACTATCACCTCCGGCGTAGCTGGTGTATGTGTCAGGACACAATAGCCGATGCTGACACCTACACCTACAACAACTGCAACAATTCCGGCAAGGATATTTTTACTATACTTGGCATTTTCTGGCATCATCTGCTTTACCGCCTCAGTCGCCAGAGTTGTCAGCGCTGACACTATCGCCAGCAGCATGAATACTGTTTGCATCATTGGCCTCCATTCTTTAACTTAAATATCTTGATAAGCGCACACGTTAGAATTTCCCCGCCAAACGCAGAAAACACGCATGTTGTAAGTGTTGACAGTTCCATCCCCGTCTTAATCGCGATCAATTGCGATACGATCGTGTATGTAATCAGTACAGTTAAGGAAAAAACAACATATTTTGTTAGTGACCGTCTCCGTCGTGATGTCCGCTGCATAATCAGCCACCTTTGTTGATGAGGTATTCCTGAAGATCGATTTCAGCTGCCTTCAGCTGCTCCATGTTATTACCATCGATGTCATGCCGCATAATAGCTAATAACGCCTGCTGGGTGACACGATTGCCCTCTTCGATTTGCATCAATCTCTTATTGTCATTGTTTAAATGGCTCTCTGCCCCATCCATCCTTGCCTCTAACTTGGCAATTCGCTCGTCCTGAGCAGTCACCGGTGCTTTTGCCTTTCCTATCAGATTCACAATGATTGAAATGACAGACGCAGTGATTGTGATCAGGGTGCATGCCGTCATGTATGACTCAATCGGATTCATCTGCACACTCCCTTCAAATCCGGCCAACCGTCTGGGTAATTGAAGTGCAGACCACAGACGCCGCCTACATTGAACGGGCAGCCGCATACGTGCATCGTTTCGCGATGTTCTGAACAGTAGTCCCGGATCTCCATCGCCTCATCCAGCAGCCGTTCTCTCTGCTCAATATTCACCGGTTCATTTGTGCTCATAGAATGCGATTCCTTCCAACTTCCAGCCCGCTTTGACAAGCTTATCCCGTTCAGTTACATCCGTTGTCAGGTTGTGCTCGCCGCTGACCTTGTTATGCAGACGGTAGACCGGCACGGTATCGCCTTTGCGTTCCTTTTCGCACCCGAATGCGGACTCGGTCTCCACCTTCCAGCCTTTCGCCTTCAGTGTGTCAATCTCCCTTTTGTCGGTTGTAAAGAGATGCGTCTTGCCATCGTACAGACGAGTAACCGGTGTTTTGCCTGTCCAGTGCCATGCGATGCCCTCATACGTCCATCCCTGATCTGCCAGCCGTTGCGCCTCTTTGATGTCAGCGGTATAGACATGATCGTTGCCGGAGTACAGCCGGAAGACGCCGTAAGCTTCAGCTTTAATAGTTACCTTGGGCTTGGCCGTCTTGGCGCCATTAATGATGGACGGAAAATCCTGATAGCAGATATCTATGTCGACCTTGCCGGCGATACCGCCGACGTGTCCGGATGAGGTGTACTGCCAGATATGGCAGTTCTCCGTCGCATAGCCCGGCTTCCCGCCATACTTGGCGACCCACCAGGAGAACCGCTTCAGCGCGTTTTTATCCAGGCGATCGGCAAAGCCCGACAGATCGGAAGCGTAGACACCGCAATAGTAGCCCGCTTTTTCAATGACATCGCCAAACCCGATGCAGGCCTGTGTGTTGCCCGCTTTGTTAGTGGCGTCTGGCGCCTCATAGTCGATATACACCGGCAGATCAAAAGTCTTTCCCGCCAGCAGTGCGAGGAAGCGCTTGGCATCTGCCGCACCGTCAGCGTATGACTTGCACCCCGGGCCAACAAAATAATAGGATCCAACGTGCAGGCCTGCGGCTTTGGCACCTGCATAGTTGGCGCTCCAGTTCGGATCAGTATAAAAGCCATTGTCAGATCCGCCGGCTTTGATGATAGTGCCCCAGACGCCGGAGGTCTTGACCTGCGCCCAGTTAATGGTGCCCTGGTACTTTGATACATCGATAACTGTATGTTCCATGTTATGCCTCCTCTGCTGTGAGCGGGTTGCCGTCATCATCGTAGCCCCAGAGGTGCAGCAGATTGGATACCTGGCTGCGGAGCTTCTCCGGTACGCTGTCCAGTGTCCTCTGATGTTTCATGATTAGTCGTGCGTAGAGTTTAATCATTCTGTTGTCGCCTCCGTTTCAGTCGTCTCTGTTGTGGTGGTGCTGTTTCCCGTGCCCGTGGCGGCCTCGGCTCCTCCCTCGGTCGTCGCCTCGGCTGTTTCGTCTCTTGTTGCACTTGTCTCCGTCTTTGCTTCGATCGTCGCCAATTGATCCTGCACTGATGTGATCTGTTCATACAGATCAGCGATGGCGTCCATAATAGCAGTCTGGTCTGTGGCCATACCGGAAAGCTGATTAGAAAAACCAGCTAAGCGCTGAGCCTGCTGGCTCTCTAAGGTCTTCTGATGTTCTTTAAGTTCTTCTAAAAGGGATTTCATAATGTGCCTCATTTTAGGTTATATACCGCTACAGCTGCGTATCCGTCACCTTTCTCGGTCCAGGTCGTAGTCGGCACTGATACAGCCCCGACATTTGACGATGTTACACTTCGTGGCTGATATGTATTGCGTAAAGCACTATTACTTAAAACTGTTGTGCCATTGATAATCACATTCGTGCTATTGCCATTAGAATAGTATCCTGTAGCAGTGAATATGATCGTGTTTGATTTGTTTCCGCAAATGTTATTCAAATCTGATACAGAGTCCTTACTGTATTGTGATTCTAATGTATAGCCGCCAACCGTAATTGTTGCATATATGGCCGTGACATAATCAATCTTCGAATTAGCAGCTTTCCAGAAGGGCATGGTGGTGCTGACGGATGCTTTGGCGATAGTATTTACCGCCGTACTGGACGCGGCGACTGCCGTCATGGCCGTACTGGACGCGGCGACTGCCGTCATGGCCGTACTGGACGCGGCGACTGCCGTCATGGCCGTACTGGACCCGGCGACTGCCGTCATGGCCGTACTGGACGCGGCGACTGCCGTCATGGCCGTACTGGACGCGGCGACTGCCGTCATGGCCGTACTGGACGCGGCGACTGCCGTCATGGCCGTACTGGACGCGGCGACTGCCGTCATGGCACCCAGCGGTTCGAGCGTATCCGCGTCAGATATACCGTATGCTCCTGCCAGCGCATGCCCAGCTTCATCAATGCTGTTGAGGTAGTCAAAGCACTCCTGACGCAGCTTTGTATCATTCATACAGTAGTCTGCCCGCTCGTATACCTCATGCAAGATATCCTTGTTGTTGTATACATAGCTGTCGGTTCCGAACGTTTTGTAGTCGATGATATACGGCTCAATCGCAGACCCGATTCCTGATCCGCTGGCCTTGTATGCATTGACTAGGATCGCATTTTCTTCTGCCATTACTTTGCTCCTTTAATGATGATCTTAAAATCCACACTGGGTGCCGTTTTTGCGTACAGATACAGTGCCGGCACTGTGCTGTCGTATGTAGCCTTTGTCACCTGCACCGTGCTGTCCTCCAAGTATACTTCCGGCCGCTCGTAGACTGCGGTAAGTGTCGCCGTATACTTGGCCGTGCCGTCATCCTGAGCCGTCCAGCCGCTTGAACTGATAGTCAGCTCTGTGATCGTGTGCTTTTCTTCCAGAGCTGTGATCCGGTTCTTCAGGGCAGTATTTACGCCGTCCTGCGTGTTGTAGTTAGCCGTTATATTGTCCGCGTTTGTCTTTTCCGCGGCTTCTGCCCTTGTTGTCTCGTCGCTGATCGCCGTGGCATTGGTCTGCTCCGCGGCCTTGGCACGGCTGATCTCAGACGTCAGATCAGACGCGGTGGCTTTTGTGCTGACCTGATCAGCCACAAAGTTGTAAATGCCTTTGCTCATCACCGCATTTGTCGATGTACTGCTTACAGTGTCATCGACCGTAAAGCCAGCCAAAGCCTTACACTTGTCTTCGCTTGCCTTAGCTGCTTTAGCTGAATTTGCCGCAGCCGTTGCACTGTCACTTGCGGATGTTGCAAACCCAGATGCCGCAGTAGCGGAGCTGGCTGCTGCTGTTGCGCTTTCCAACGCCTGTGTAGCTGATGTGCTCGCCGAGCTCGCTGAGCTGGCGGCATTGGTTTCTGATGTCTTTGCCGCACTGGCGGAGCTTGCCGCCGCTGTAGCCTGATCGGATGCTGTCGTGGCCGAGCTGGCGGCGTTGGTCTCCGACGTCTTGGCGTTTGTTTCCGAAGTCTTGGCCGCGCTGGCGGAGTTCGCCGCCGCTGTAGCCTGATCTGACGCTGTCGTGGCCGAGCTTGCCGCATTGGTCTCCGACGTCTTGGCGTTAGTCTCTGACGTCTTCGCCGCTGATGCGCTGCCAGATGCGGCACTTGCGCTGTCTGATGCCGCTGTGGCGCTCTTTGCCGCCGCTTCTTCCGATACCTTAGCCGCTGCCGCGCTGTCCGCCACAGACTGAGCCGATGCGGCCGCATTGGTCTCTGACGTCTTGGCATTGGCTTCTGACGTTGCTGCAGCTGTAGCTGAGCTTGCGGCTGCCGTTTCGGACGCCTTGGCGTTCTGCTCTGATACCAGGGCCGCGGCTGCTGCTTCTTTGGTAGCGTCGTATGCTTCGGCGGCCTTTTCAACCATCGGCAGATCCGTCTTACTGACCGCCGTTTTGTCTGACAGCGCTGAGGCTTCCACCTGCAGTGCCAAGTTGGCCGTACTGATCACGCTGGCGTCTTTGTCGATGATCCTTAGCTCTGCCGGCACGCGCCCGCTGCAGACTGTCATCTGTTCCTGCACGGTGATCGTCGCTGTATGGCCGCTGAAAGTGCAGTCATACTGGAAGCCTGTCTGATCGGTCTTGGTTCCGACCAGGTACACGCTCACACCATTCGGGATCTCGTAGTAACCAGTGTCGTCTATCAGGGTAAAGACGATTTCTGTCATCCCCCGGTCGTACTGGTTCAGGTGGATGACTGGCGGGATGCCTCCCGGTGTCATCTTTAGATCAATGTATATCGTTTTCATGTTGTTCGCCCTCATCCATTGCTATCGTATACATATCCTAGTAATCCATCGTTTGAATAATCGCCTTCTGATGTCTGATTACTGACCATATGTTCACCATTGCTATTTATCAGTCGGTATAGCGGACGCAGTTTATGAGTTGTATATGATCCAGCGCCAATCTTTACCTGATTGCTGCCTTCGACTTTGATGATTATGTTGCTGCCGTCCCAGTCTATGGTGAAGGCATGGCTTGCTCCATTTGATATGACTGGAATGCCTGACGTTGTTGTGTTAGACAGAAGCACGCATGGCGTTGTGCTGTTCATTTCGCCTGTGGTTAGCACAGTTGCTGAATGACCGTTATAGTACGCATTAATTTCAATTCCATCAGACTTAGTAGAAAGCATTACCTTTCCATTGCTGTCTCGAAGTTCAGATGCCCGAATAAAACCATCTGAACAATCTAAACCGGAACCGCCAATATAACCGTACAGTGTGCCATTAACTGTGGCATCACGGCATGTCATATTGCCGCTAGAGTCAACCGTGAACTTGCCGTTACCAATGTTTATGGAGCCACCCAGTAGCTTAACAGCCTGGATCGTAAGGCCGGCAATATAGTCTGCGTTAAACTGCCCGTCAATCGTCCAGGCTGTAGTAAATGGCCCATTGTAGCCAGTCGTGCTGAACCCGATGCCATTCATGTTCAGTCTAAGCACATTCTTCGCTGTGCTCTTGTCCGTTGTGTCCATGATTAGCAGCTCATTCGGCTGTCCATTGTCATCTGTTCCTATAACCAGATGGCCTCCAAGCCCGCCCTTGATCAGCTCTGTGGCATAGTCGATTGCCGCATCAAAGAACTCACGATTCTTTTTGATCTCATCATCAATTGATGGTGTCACAACGCTTTTAATCGTATCGGACAGTGTACTTTTGGCATCTCCGATTTCAATGCTGCTATATCGATTCATGAGAACGTCATACTCGGTTTTGATTACCCTCGCTGTTGCAGTAACACAAAGTTCCGGATATTTAACATGTACCGTATCGCCAAGAGATACACTTTCAAGTGGCGCGATATCTTTATATTCTTCCGTCTGCCAGAGTGCGACAAAGCTGACCGTCAGATTCACTTTAGGAACGCCGATATTGTTGGAGTTGTAATAGTTCTGCGCATACTTTGTAAGCTGATCCTTTGTAGGCTGGCTTTCAAACTCTGAAGAAGCATCAATAATCAATATCTTGTTTTTGCTGGTATCAGATCCCTTGACTACATCACCTGTGACTGTTGCTGTCTCGCCGTTAACATTGCCAGACCAGAAAGCCACAGCACCAGTGTATGTTTCTTCGATGCTTTCCTCCTGCTTTAAATCAATAATGTTCTTGCCATATTCAATTGACACTCCGCTATCTGATCCACGATGTTTATGCAAGATGACATTGAATTTGTCATATTCATACTCGCCTCCGAACACGTCAAGAACACTGCCTTTTTCACCACCAAGGCAAGATTTCAGGTATTTTGGCTTATCCAGTGTATAGTCAGATGTCTGGTTGGTTAAATCCGTTTCAAACGTGAATGGGCATGATACTAGGCTGTGTGATTTCAGCCCATCCAGCACATTGCTGATCCCAGTTGCATTGAATGGCGCTACTGGGATTCCATTTGCCAAATAGCAGGCATGACGAGCATAAACGGTTACGCTGCCATCGCTGTTTTTTCCTATATCATAGATTTTAAACGGCTGAGTTTCAGCTGTCTGGTTTGGCCTCGCCACGATCCATCTGTCATTTGCTATTTCACTGAACATCTTCCCATTCTCTGGGTATTTCATCTCCAGTTCATAGCTCCCATTCAGGTTTTCAGTGACTGTACATTCTTCAGCTTCTGCCAGCTCACCAAGTCCAAGAGAACTGAACTCTGTTTCTGTTTTTTCAAACAATCTTGGATAGATCATAAATCCCACCACCTAGGCATTATTTCAACCTGCATAATTGTGCTGTCATAACTGACAGCATTGATACCAGGCGAAAGTGCCGGCCAGTCATTCAGCGTTACAATCTGTGCTCTGTTTTCTGGTCCCTCATATGCCATGTGAAGATCACAGTCAAGGTCAACATAGCTGGATGCACCGGATGCTATGTTGACAATTACATCGCCAATCGTAACAGCCCCGGTTCCGTACACCCTAATCAGTGGTGATGCAGTATGCCTGGTTGGATTGTACAGAGTGGATCCGGATGTGAATTGCCGCATCTGATCGCCATCAACACGGTATCCCTGTGGCTTGCAGTCAAATTCAATATCGAATTCAGCAAATCTTGCACCGTCCCATGATTCGGTGACATCAGGCTCAATGCCACCGGAATATCGTGCTAAACGGTAGTGATCCGGATCGCCACTGTCTTCCAATCTGTAATAGCTTGACTGATGTAACAAAAGAAAATCCGCAAATGCATCATACGCATTGCGGAATTCTTCTGTTGTTTTACGCCAGATTTTGCATCCATACGTGATGGATACGTTTTTATACCGGGCATTGTCAATGATAAGTGAACCATTGCGCCCAGGAACATCAACCGTTTCCACGTCCCTTTCTGGGCGCTGAAACGATCCGATGACATTTAAATCAACTCCCATATCTTCAGAGCTGATTCCATCGAAGAAAATAATCCGTTTTACTCGTTTCACTAGGCAATTTCCTTCCTTATTTGACGTTTCATCTCTTCAATCGTGTACTTTGCCAGCTGCTTCTCATCCATACCCTTTGATGGATATACTGTGACGTTCACAGTAGTTACGTTGCCAGCATCAGAAACCGCTTCAGCAATGTCCTCTTTCAAATGTTTTTCACCGGTCAGAACCTCTGATCCAGTTTCTCCTGCGCCCAGGTATGTATTCCCGCTTCTGCCGAAAATAGTCGGCTTGTCAAATATAGCTGCCTTGTTCATTGCAGTTCCATACCAACTCTGGCTTACCGTCGGAACTGTCCCTGATTTGGCATCAAATTTGCCGTGCATGCTGAAATGTGGCACAGCGACATGCTGATTGAAAGAGAACTTTGTATTGCTGAATGCACTCTTGATCTTGCCGATCTCACGCTCGACATTTCCACGCGCAGATGAAACTTTTTTAGAAATGTCACCGATACTGCTGAATTCATTGACAAATGGCGTGACAGCCTTGCCAGTGTTGTCCATGGCTGACTTGATCTGATCCAGCGAACTCTTGATAGAACTTGATTCAGATTTTGTCGTGCTCGATGCAGTCTGCATGGCAGATCCCATCTCGCTCGCACCAGTTTTGAACGAATTCACTGTCGTGGACATCCCAGATGAAACCGTACTGTTAACGCCAGACATCATGCTAGTAGCAGATGATATGACATTAGATGATGATGTCTTGAATGCACTGGACAGCGCATTCAGCGCATCAGATGCCTTGCTCTTTAACGCACCCATGCCGCTAGATACGATGTCAATGCTGCCCTCCATCGTTTTCAAATCACCAGACGTTTTCTCTGCGTTTTTGCTGATTGAGGACATCTCTGACTTAACCAGCACAAGGGATGCACTGAGCGCTACCGCACCAGCTGCGGCAGCAGTTGCACCGCCGCCGAACAGCGTCAGTCCACCAGCCGCCAGTGTTGCGCCGCCGGCCATCAATGTAATTCCACCCGCAGCAGCAGTAGCTGCCGGCCCAAGGATCAGAAATGCAGTACCAGATGTAGTTGCACCAATCGCCAGCATCGGCAGTGATGCAGAGAGCATAGGCACAGACAGATTCATCAATGCCAGGCTGCCGGATACCAATGTAGCACCGCCAGCCATTACAGTGAATCCCGCACCGGCCACTGTTGCGCCAGCACCAGCCGCCAGCAGTCCTGGAGCTAATACCAATGCGCCGGCACCCGCCGCTACAGCGGCACCGGCAAACGCCACCATAGATCCAGACAGTGCGAGTATTGCCACAGACGCCTGTGTCCCATATGTTGATATTGTCGGCAGCTGTCCTGCCAGCATCGTCATTCCTGCAGATGCCGCAAGGGCACCAGTTCCCACCAGCGCAACACCTGCGCCAAATGCAACCAATCCAACTGCACCAGCTGTCAGTGCAGGTGCTAACGCTGCAGCACCAACAGCCAATCCAGCCAATCCGCCTACCATGGCCACCATTGCCACAGCAGCACCCGGGCCAGCCGACGCAACCTGGACAGCTGCATCAGCAATCAGTTTGATGCCAACACCTGCCAGTGCAATTCCACCGCCAAGTGCAATGAATCCAAGTGCATTCTTTGTCAGTGTTCCAACGCCGCCTGCAGCTGTAGATGATGAGCTGCCAAGTGTGCTGGCGGACGAGGAAAGGCTGGAAGACGCCTTTGCAGCACCGCTGAATTTACCGATCAGACCGCCTACGCCAGAAACAAGATTTCCAACATTCGTTACTGTCTTGCCCAGAAATGAAGTGACAGGTCCAGCCACAGCAAGAACACCAGCCACAGTAACTATTGTCTTCTGTGTGCCAGCATCAAGTTTTCCCCACCAATTAGAAAAGTCTTTTATCTTTTCAGTCAGTGAATCAACCATCGGTACAATAACAGGCAAAACTGCACTGCCAAGCTGTATGGCTGCGTTAGTAGCCTCATTCTTCATTTTTTCAAACGAAGTTGAGGCTGTCCCCTCCATTTTACTGAAAGCATCTTCCGTAGTTCCGGCAGAATTGCCCATTGCCTGTACAGCACTATTGAAATCATCAGCATGTTGTGTCAGCGTAGCTGCCGCCTTGCCAGCTTCCTGAGATCCGAACATATCCATGATTGATACGTCGGATTCTTCTGCTGACTGTTGCAGAATTCCGAGGGCATCTGTCAGTGACATGCCGCTCTGCATTAACTCCTGGAAGGATTTGCCAGTTTTAGCCTGCAATGCATCTGCTGCCGTTGATCCAGCTTTTCCAAGCTCATTCAGCATGGAGTTGATATAAGTGCCGGATTCTGCTGTAGCAATACCATTTTTGGTCGTTGCAACATACGCTGCTGACAGCTGATCAATGTTTACACCATAAGCCGCTGCAGTCGGTATGACTTTACCCATGCTGGCACCAAGCTCAGCAACTGTCGTTTTACCTAGATTCTGTGTCGTTATCAGCTTATCTGATATCGAGCCAACCTGATCCGCTGACAGCCCATAAGCATTCAGGGCAGTTGTAAGCGTGTCAGTTGCCGTATTCATATCGGTGAATCCGGCCTTTGCAAGTTTTGTAGCACTTGCTACAAAGTTAACCGCATCTCCAGTTGACTGACCAGCCGATATTGCGCTGTAGGTTGCGCTTGCAATCTGAGACGCTGAAACGCCTGTCTGATCTGACAGATTAATGATCTGCTGACGCAGTTCACTAATTGGCACTTGTGACGTATCTGCAATAGTAGAAACCTGTGCCATTGCGCTGTCAAAATCAGATGCGGCTTTAACACTTACAGCACCGATCGCACCAAGTGGAGCCGAAATGGCTGCTGACATTACTTTTCCAGCAGATGACAGCTTACCGCCAGCGCTTGACATGGAACTGCCAAGTGAAGTTACCAGATTTCCACCGGCGCTTTTGCCAGCAGAGGACCCAGCCGCCTTGGCTGCTGGGCCTAAGGCTTCTTCAAGTTTTCCCTGAATACCCTCTGCTGAAGGCAGTATCTGCACATACGCAGTTGCTATTGTTCCCTTACCATCAGCCATTCTGTGTCAACTCCTTCCATGCTTTATCGAAATCTTCACCGGTATCAAATTTAACCAGATCATCACCAGGCTTCTTTTCACCATGGATGATTCTATTGGAAATGAATTCCGGCTTCTTCGCATGCTTACCGGCATGCTGGTAAATCAGTGCCTGCAGATCATCATGAATGTAAGCAAGCAGGCTGTCGGTCAGATCGGCCTTCACGCCTGCTGCATACATACATGAACGTGAATACGGTCTCAGCCCTGCCGCCAGCTGTGCGGCTGTTTTCAACGGCAGACTATGCCAGTTATAGATGTGGTAGTATTCCGCAAAATCAGAAACCAGCGCAGTCTCGTTATCCACATAGAACTGCGCCAGTATCATCAGTTTTTTGCGTTCTTATTTTCAGTAATGGCAATCTGGCAGATCTCAGTCAAAGTCTCAGCCATAGCCTTTGTGGTTGCTTTACCTTCTTCCTTTTTCAGATATTCAATCAGTTTCTTTTTCTGATCTTCTCCGAGAAGCGCATCGAGTACAGTCGGAAGATAGTAGCCATTCGTGATCCACTTTGTGTATGCTTCGAAGAACTCATAATCTTCAAACTTAACCGGATCTACCTCAAATTCGAAGCCGTTTGTTGTCTTGCCCTTCATCATGCTGTTGTCACCGTAGACTTAATGTATTCGTAGTGAGAATTGCCATCCGAATCAGGCATAGCAGTAAGTGTAACGTCGTATCCTGTTTCATCACTATCTGTATAGCTGATATCATCCATATCGCTGATTACTGCATCAGGAATAACGATACGCTTAGCCACATTGCCACGCATAATCATTTCAATGACCCACACGCGATGTTCTCCGTCATCATTATTGGCTTTCACTGTCAGTCCATCAGCAAGAGTACCTGTAACATTTGAAGAATTGTAAACAGCCTTCAGAACCTCCGGGTTCAGAGCCTCAATTAACTTGAGCTTAAAAGTATCCGCTTTGCCATTGTTAATAATCAGGACAGTATCGCCGCCCCACGCCTTAACCGTATCTGTATCCGGCGCATCGCTATTGGTTACACCATCATCCCCGGCATATCCCATGCACACAAATGCCTTATCAAGTGCCGTTGTTGCATCCGTCGGAAGTGTAGAGCCAAGTGGTGCACTGAAAATGGCACCAGTCTTCTTAGGCTTGCCTGTTGTTACGTTAGAAACAGTATTACCCATATCTTTATTCCTCCATGTAAGTAATCAAAAACACCGCCTGCTGACGGTGTTCCTTTGTTGTTGTGTTTGTCCAGTTCGTATCACTGTTCAGTGATACCCCTGAGATGTTAGTGACCGTATCGAAGCTCTCCATTGCATGCCGTACTTCTTCATCAAGCTTCAGTGATTCATAAAGCGTTGGAGCTATAGATCTGATCGCAATTGTTGCCATACTGATGTGGTTTTTCTCAGATAAGCCTGTTTTCTCGAAAACAACATATTTTTCTGGTTTATTCGCAGGCACTTCGCCATAGACTTCTGCATCAGTGATCTGAGACTTCAGATATTGAAGCAATTTAACTTCGATCATTTCATATGCACCGCCTTCAGCAATGTATTCTGTTCCATGTCGTCTTCTGATACTTTCTGTCTGACATAGACTTTCGCTCTTTCTGCAAATTCACCCTGCGTGACTTTACAATGTCCTGCTTCCGATGCAATCGCTTTTGCCTGTTCATTGAGCACAGCTTTGATACCATCACTTTTCAGCAAATCTCTGATACCGGAACTGTTCAGTTTTACCTCTACTTTTACATTGCTCATCCAAAACGCTCCAATCTGATCTGCTTATTCCATGCCAATGGAATATTCTCTTCTATTCCTGCAGTTGGATAACCAATCACTCGATAGGTTCCAGCAAATGGTTCAGGCAGCGTTACTGTCCCATCTTCCCATCTGTTCGTATCACCTTTCGGAATCGCAAGAAGGTAGGATAACTGTTTTCCGTACAAGTTTAGTGTTTCCACTATCTGCTCTGTTGACGGTGATCCAACAAGAACATTTTCCACCGTCACATCTTTTGAAGAAATGACAGGATTGCCAAGAGGATCAGGCTCGCCTTCAACTCGTTCATGCAGAATAACAGTTATCCCCTTAATCATCAGCCATATCCTCCAGCGGTGAATGCGCTCCAATGCGGTTGCCAACACCTAGAATGCGTTTTTCCAGAGATGTCAGATACAGTTCGCCGGATGATCCGGTTCCATATGTCCATGACTGGGAATATCCAAGAGCTCCGATAGAAGCCTGTGTTGCCCCAATCGGCAGAGATGCATTAGCGCCGTCACCTTCACCAACCGCACGCCGAATCATCCGACATGTCACGACCTTTTTAACATCGGCAGATGCATCAGCATTGTATGCGTCAATGATGACACAAGCCTCACTGATCAGCGCGGTTGCTTTGCTGATTTCTGTCTCAGAAAGATCCCGGAAACCATTTTTAACATCATCGATAGTCGCATAATCTGCCATAATCAATCACTCTGCCTTCTTTGTCGTTTTTCTCTTTGTCACCGGTTTTTTCTCCGACACTTCCGGTTCCTCTTCAGTAACAGCCGAAAATCCGAGCTTCTTATATTCTTCAACTCTGTTGTCTGCGACAAGCGCTTTAGTGCCGGATCCGTTTGTCATCAGCGTACTCATATTACGCCGATGCCTTATTCACAAGTCTGGTGAATACAGTCTTATCGCATCTGAAGCCGATCTCGATTTCATAACGGACAGCAAACATGTTTCTCTGCCACAGGTTGATTGTGACGTCTTTGGAGCCGTCATTGTAAGTCAGGGATGCCTGATCAGATACAGACGCTTGCATGCCCGCTACTGTTCCGTAAACAGCCTGTGTCCAGTCACCAGCAAAGCCAAGTGTTGCAGGTGTTGTTGCTACGTAAGCACCTTTGGACTGCAGTGTATTTACACCGAGGATCATCGGTACTGCGCCTTCAGCAACATTGTTGATAAACAGCGGGCGGCCATTCTTGTCTACAGCCTTAAGCAGAATTGCCCTAGCCTTAGGAGAAAGAACGATGCCATTGGTAATGCCGTCATGCTCTGCGATGTCTGCATCAGCATCAACCAGACCAGTATATGTGTCCGTTTCGATATCGTAGCCTGTGCAGTCCTTCAGTGTATCGAAGTTCTCACCAGGTACCGTCTTTGAACCGAATACAGTAGCATCAAACGCTTTGGCAAGTGCCAGAGGCAGTCTGGATACCATGACATTGTAAAGAGATTCAGCCTGCTCCTTAAACTGGTTAGAGAACGGCATGATTACTGCCAGTGTATAAGGTGTGATGTCCTTTGTTGCAAGAGCGCCCTTCTTTACCGGCTTATCAGTAGCTTCGTTTACCCATTCCGGTTCCGGATCGGCTGTGATTACTGGAACCGTCTCACCTCTTGCCGGGAGTGTGATCTGTCTTGCCAGCTGCATTACTGCAGACTGTTCCTGTGTCTTCTGAATAATCTCTGTAGAAAGATCCTTCGGAAGAGAGATAGAGCTTGTAGATGTAAAATTGTCTGCCATGTTAAATATCCTCCATTAATGTTTCAATGACTGATTAAACCAGTCAGCAAACTGCTGGGCAGCGGATTTTGAAGAAGTATGCTGTACTTCTCCGCTGTCACTGACGTTCGGATATGACTGTGGTTTTGCAAATTCAAGGATAGCCTTGGCCTGTGCTGTACATGTCTCCTCATCATCTGCAGTCAGAAGATTTGCCGGCACGCCAGTATCAGCAGATACCTTTTCTCTGATCTGCCGCAGATTCTCAGCCTTTGTCATCGCGTCAACCTGCTGCTGCAGCTTAGCAGCCTTTTCTGTTGCCTTCTGCAGTTCGGTCTTATTCGCTTCCTGGGCTTCATCGTACTTCTGTGCCTTTTCCTTCATTTCATCATATCCAGAATACTTTTCCCGTTCCCGTGCAAGCCGATCGCCAATCATTCGATTGACTTCATCCTGCGTGAACGTCTTTTCCGGCTCTGCAGCCGTCTGTGATTCATTTCCCGTTTCCGGTGCTTTGGTTGTTTCGTCAGCCATTTTATTTCCTCCTATGAGTGCTGGTTAACCTCGTTTTAATGGCACGAGTTGCCATGAAAAAAGCGGTCATCGCTGATCGCCTTATCCACCTTATTCGTTTGTGACAATCACTTCATGGGAAACCGTAATTGTCGGAAAGCCAAGCCCATCGCCAATATTTACCTGAATAGTCACCCCATTCTCCGCAACAATTCCGCCTTTATATGCAATTTCGTCGGCATGATTAGCTAAATATTGCCCGCACAAACGGATTAAATCCGCTTCTTTTTTACCGAACGGTTCAAACTCTTGGTTATCTATCTCCATCGGCTCCTCCATCAAAAAAGCACCCGAAGGTGCTTATTCAACTTTGTCTCCTTTTTCGTAAGCAATAATTGCCTGATGTAAGCTCATTTTATTTGCTCCGCCTGTCATATCAGGTTTGTCCTTCTGTATTGGGTCATTTTGCCATCCGCATACCGAGCAAATGTCATACTCAAACAAAATTGTTTTGCCACAAACAGGGCATTTATTTGTTTCGTTCATGTTCATCCTCCCAATAACTTTCACCTTTTTCAGGCTTGAAATACGTTCTTATCGATCCATCCGGATTAATAACAATAAATTCATTTGTTGCTTTATCATATTTGGCAATGCTGTTATCAGACCTAACCATCTCTGAAACACTTCTTGAAAGAGGTCTGTTTTTCATTTCTTCAGCACGTCTCAAATATTCTTCCTTGCTTATATCTTCTTCAAATTCATTTTTATGTTTTTTATAGTGATTGTCAACAACAACATCATCAGCAAATGAGCCCGGTTTTTTCTGACTTGATAATCGATATAGTTCTCTCCTGATCGCGTTGATATCTCCGCCATTTCTGTCATATATCCGCCGATATACTTTAGGGTCATACCCTTCAACATTCGTTTCCTTATCAAACCGGATCGCGAACGTACAATCGCAATTGTTATGAATATGCTGTGCGTGGTTTCCGTTTAACTGAGCCCTGGATGCCGGCTGCCAGCCATTCGATGCCAGCGTCAAACAAAAAGCACAGGTGTCTCCGCTGGGCACCCATGCCCATTCTGCTCTATCTCTGATAGCGTTCTTCATGACTGTATCAGCACCGCACTGCCTGACTAATCGGCTGACCCGTTGCGGGATCTCGCCTGTTCGATTCTGTGCTTCAGCACTATACAAGGCATTTTTTACATCACGCTCTGATGCTGGATCAGCCACTTCAGCATAAGGAATCATCCTGGCTGATTTGCTGTTTTCCATATAGTACTCAGCAATACTGTCATACATGTCAGCAGCCAGCGCCCCGGAAGCCTCGCCGTATTTTGTTGACACGGCATATGCATACTGGACCATTTCATCATCAATCTGGAAGCCATGCGCCTCAGCATATTTCTGCATTAAATCGGCGGCTTTGCTGTCGATCCGTCTGAGCTTGTCCTTGTACTGCTTCCATGCAGCGGCTGGTATCGTATATCCCATTGCTTCACCACCTCATCGCCGCATTCTTGTCATCAATGTAGATGTCCGCGAATATCTTTCTGCTGTCATGTCCCATTCTCCTGATTCCTTCCGGGCAATTCTGATTCACATAGTTTGGTCTGAAACCATTTGCCATGCAGAACTGCAGTGCATCACGCAGACGGATCCCTTCGCGGCATGTCCAGAGAATCACCGTGTCACCAGATCGCTGCCGTGCAGTCAGAAATGCCAGAAGCTGTCTGTTGAATTTACCGTCAGTTACCTGAATTGTTCCATCAAAATCACATGCTATTATCATTGGCCTGCTCATCATTACCAGATGGACTGTTTTCACCTGTCTGAATTTCATTCATCAGAACATTCGTGCCTCTTGTTTTTCGCTCCTGTGCCTTGATTCGACGGATATCAGCCTGATCAAAGCCAACCATCTCAAGGAAGATATCTGTATTAGAAAAATCAGGACGACACGAGGCAATCTTGACAGCCGCATCAGCTGTTGAGGCGATGGAAGGCATTGCCGGATTTTTGAAGTGTGGAATCACATCATTCTCATCGTCTGTCAGCTCATCCAGCGTCACATTTCTGGCAATAGCCTCGGCCATCTTTGCAATCATCGTCAGTGAATCGCCATTGCCGGCATTCAGCTGCTCAGCCATTGTGATCAGTGACTGCGTCTGTGCAATGATGGCATCACTGGATGTAGGATTCGCGTCATTAATTACACCAGTATCTGTAACAGACAGACCTGTGGCAGCGCTGAACTGCGTTGCGAGTACACGCATCATATCAACCTGTGGCTGAATGCTCTGCTGAGCCAGCTGCCCGAAGTTTGGAACCGCTCCTGTATCCGGGTTCGTGGTAGCCATAAGCATTGAACCGATGTAACTCTTAAATTTCTGGCTGATCATTGCATCGTACTGTTCATCAGTGATGCCCAACAGATATTTCTGCGGAGCCGCTGCAAATTCAAGGCCGATAGTTGCCAGTGCAACCGTTCTTACATATCCCTGAATCAGACCTCTGACAGAATATTTTAACCTTGATCTGCCAAATGGCTTGGATGATGTTGCATTCCATACCATTGGTTCCATCAGCGGTCTTCCCATCTTGTTCTGATGACGTTCTGCATACCATCTGCTTCCAACTCTGGTCAGCACCCAGATATCTGTGTCAGTGTACAGATTGACAATGGATGGCCTCCACTTATGATCCGATTCATCTTTTCGTGTATCGATAATTGCAAGCCCGCATCCGATCCTGCCTTTACTGCCATCCCACAGCGCTGCAGCTGTTCTCGGTGAATGGAATCTGATTCTGCATCCTGCCACTGGATCAGAAGACAATGTAGCAAAGGCACATCCGAATTTCAGCTCATCACGGCATGCCTTGATGTACTCGGCACGCATGCGGTTATCCGTCATGATTCTGGTCATCACATCTGCTTCATTACCATTACTGGAAACATAGCCATCAAACATAGAACGTGATGCCAGGACATCAACAGCCTTTGCACCCCATTCGCATCCGATTTCAAAGCGCTTCAACCCTTCCGGAAGTGCAATGCCAAGATTAACCTCACCTAGCGTCACATGTCCTTCATAATAGCGCTCTTTCAGCTCATTTTTGCTCTGATGATAATTAAACACATCCTGCAGATCCTGAAGCTGCTGGATGACAATAGGATCATCAAGGCCATCAACAGATCCAGCTGGGATATTTAAAAATACATCATCACTCATGTCATCCAATCCTCATCTTTCTATGTGGATCACGTTTGGAAGTCCTAGCGCCCCACAATGCAAGAGCGCATGCCTCGATCGGCCCGCAGTTATCTCCACCGAATCCATATCCTGATCCGATCTTTCGCTTAACTGATGTAATCGCCGATTCATTCAGTACATCCTGCGGTTTGTACCATGTCAGCGTCCCTTCGTTTACTTCATTCGTCAGCATACTGACAGCAGCTATCATTTCCTTAGATCCACATCGGATCACGGAATTCTTCAATCGCCATGTTTTGCTGATCTTATCGATCAGCAGATCAACACCGTTTTTTCCGTCAATCACAACACATGATGCATCGTGGTATCTGGCATTCAGCCAGTCCGCAAGCCACTGCAGTCCACGTGCAGTCGACTGTATATCAATGACAGATATCCGTGCCGGGCCATCTGCCGGTATTACTGCGCCACATAAATAAACCATCGTTGCATCTGCAGAGAACTTCACACCATAGGCCGTCTTGCCTTCAGGCTTCTTTTCTTCAGATGCACATGCCTTCCATCGATCTGTATCCAGTGCCAGATCTTCATTTTCGGTTTCTTCGCTCCACCACCCCAGCCGTTCTCTGGCAAACTCATCGTCATCCATCTGTTCTGACTCAGTCTGAATAGTCGAAAACAGAATCCGCTTTCCAAGTGCCGGGTTAGTTGCCGCCCAGCGATCCGGATTATGAATATCGCCGATCTCATCAACGGAATATTCAAACCACGCCGTTTTCTTGGAGTGATGCTGAAGGACTCTCCTGCGGATTTCTTTGAATACCGTTGCTGTCACTGACGGGTCCGGCGGAGTACCTACGTATATAGTCTGAGGATTCAAGCTGGCAGAAATTGCTGGGAGGAAAGATGCCTGGGCTGTGCTGTCAATTTCCTGTGCCTCATCAATCACCAGCAGATCGCCATGCTGACCTCTGCCTCCATTCCTAGTACGTGCAAGAAATTTAACCTTTGCACCAGACTTCAGAATAATTTCTTCCCGTCCAAGTGCTGTCTTTACTTCTTTGACATATTTCTTCAGCGATGGGGCATCGAATATGTCCCGCATTTCATTGAACGTTTCTGTGGATGTTTTCTGCAGATGTGAAGTGTAGACAACCTGTTCGTTGAACATTACCATGCCGGCAATCATCCGCACCTGCAGCAACAGTGTTTTTCCGTTCTGCCGTGGCACTGATCCGCCGCATGTTGTGGCTGACCACCGTCCTGATTCAGAACGTCCCATCCAATCACACAGGATATCTGACTGCCATTCATCCAGCACAACGCCAGCTGTCTGAAGAATTAGCTCAGCATCGTGACTGTCTGAATATGCGTATTTAGGAGCGATCCTTACGGACGGCACCTGGCTTCCCATCATCTGATCGTTTCTGTAAGATCTTGCTGATTTCGTCCGTATCATCCTTTGTGCCTTCCAGTTCCTCAATTTCTTTGATCGTTTCCCGATATTGCTTGACAACTGGTGCCAGCTGTTTGTCCGATCCATCAGCTTTGACCATATCATCAATGCATTTTGCCAGCTCATTCGAGAGTGTTTTCAGTTTGTCCAGCCTTGTACCAGATCGATTCGCAACTGCCAATTTTCTGTATGCCATCTCCGTTAAAAACTCCTTGTGTGTAAATAGGCGCTGACGGCGACCGAGCGCGCCAAGGCCTCCCCCAGGGTCCATCCCCCTGGGTCAAGCAATTGTCACCAATCGCCGTCTTTTTTTACTGGCTTAGGCAGGATTTTTTTCTCATCGATACTGAAATTCAGCCGGTCCGACTTCATCGTATTGCAGCATCGATGCGCTGGCTGAAGGTTGTTCCAGTCTTCAGCTGCTTCACGCTTCGATCTGTAACCGAACAGATAGTACTTGGACACTGGATGAATCTCATCAATCACAAACGATAGTGGATGAGCAGCATCAGACGGCTCGTTGTAATGAATCGGTCCAAGCTTGCCATGGCAGATTCCACACTCAGCACCAATAGCTTTCATCCGTGCCCTGTACTTGCGCCGCAGATTACCATTCGCATAACGCGGATTTGTTTTGTTTGATGCTGCTATATCACATCACCACCTGTCACGCTGACGAATAGTATCGGACTTACTGCATAGCCGCTCGGGTATTGCATATGCGCCCTAGGTATATCACATGCCCCCCGGTATCAATTGCATGCCCCCGGTATTCAGATGAGACCGGGGTATTAAACATATGCCCCGGGGTATCAATAACAAATAAATGGCGGTGCGTGGTCTGGTATCACAGGAGGTGTGATCACACCGCCATGGGAATAGAAAAGGACCAGGCAATCTCTGTCTGATCCTTACCATTCCATCATACACATTTTAGCATCATGCGTGAATGGAAGTAAAGTACCTGTTCACCAATCCGTATGCAGCCTCGCGGTGTTCTGAATCGCACACAGCTATTGATGTCTGCTTCCAGCTGAGGCCATAGATGTAGTGGCACAGGCAGCATGCCCGCACCTTTTCATCAGGAATCATCCTGGCAGCATTCAAGATCCGATCAGCCTCTGTGTACAGCTCATGCCGCTGCTGTTTCAGATCAGTGATTCGTATTGCCTTGCGTGCCGTCGGATCGCCTGGTGTAGATCCATGTCCGCCGACTGATGGACGCCCAGTGGTGGCAAGCGATGTGACTACGGTTGATATGTCTGCGCTCAGCTGTTCGATCTCTTTCAGTATGTCCTGATACCGGTTGAGATCATCAAGGCTGATCATCATCGTCCTCATCATCGTAGTCTATATCATCATCGTCATCTGTGAAGATTCCTACACGCCATGCCTTCACAGCCACCACGATCAGGAGGATAATGCCGATGATGGTTAAACACAATGCCAGCTTTCCAAACTCCATAATCACTTTGAAAATCACATATCCAATTGTCAGAAATAAGTCTTTCACGAATTCAATCTCCATCTTTCGCATACTTCTCTGGATGCTGCATAATGTCCAGATCCGTTCTGGTCTTCTCGATCGCCTGCTCTACATCCAGCAGATGCCAGCGCACCAGATCCATTTGGCCAGTCGCGTTCGATCGAATACATTTGAACAGTGCATCGGCCACATCGACCAGGTCCATGGCTATGTCATTCTGTGTCCGTTTCATAGACATAGCTCCCCAAGTGTGTACCAACGATCAGGCTCCATGCCTTTGTACATGGTGTCTTTCTTAAAACGCGGTAAACAAGTATATTCAAGCCCTGCAAGCTGAATAGAAATATATTCTATGGCCGAGTCACTTCTAAAGCTTCTTTTTGCGATATACAGAACTTTATCCTTGAACGGCCTGATCACGCCTTTCAGATAACGCTTTTCAACATCATTAGGATCTATGTTCATTTATGTTACGCTTCCTCTCTTTGTAATCATCCAGATATGCGCAGTGAACTGTTTCCCGCTCCTGATCGTGTACGATTTCGTTTGTATGCGGGATGATACCGGGACAGTTAAGATCATAATTGCCATCATTGAATGCAAACTCATCCACTACAAGACCGCAATGGTCGCATATGTAGACACGTTCACCCAGTGTCCCTCTGGTGAATGACCTGAACACATGTGGATTAATTTTCTTAACTGGCTTCTGTATATCAGTGGCGTCTGGTTTGATATCAGCGTCACCATTCCAGCACAGGTCATCGAATGACATCTGGCCTGGTGCTATTCTCTGTCTGCTCATGTCTGCCCACCATTCTTTCTCTGCCATTCCAGCAATTCGGCCATAAGCTCCGGATCGGTTCCCTCCGGCTCTGGCTGCGGCTGCTTCATATATTCGGGAAGATGTTCAGTCTGACGCTGATGGCTTGCCATGGCTTTTGATCTGTCCATGTCCTGCTGACGCTTGAATCCCTTCAACAGTCTGCGCCAATCTTTGACCGGTTCACCCTTGTATGTCCATCCACTGTTTTCCATTTGCCGATAGAACGGCAGCGGATCAATATAGCCTATCGCGTAGGCAAAACTTTCGACTTCTTCCCAGGTTGGCGGCTCTGCCTGCCTGCTATATGGTTTATTGGTTATATTGGTTATATGGTTCTGTTGTTGCTCACTTGCCTGCCGTCTGCGTGCCGTCTGAGTGCCAGTTTCCTGCCGTCTGCCTGCCGTTTCCGTGCCACTTGTGTTTCTGATATCTTGAAAATCACTATATTTCATCACGGTTATTAGTGTGCCATCTGCGTGCCGCTTTCGTGATATCTGCCCTGCCGTTTCAAGTCTATCTAGGCATCTGCGCACCGTGCTGGATGGCATGCCGCATTCTTTGGCAAAATTTGTGTACGATGTGAAGAAACTTCCGCGATCTATTGCGTGCCCATGCCAGTTCTTTGGCCGCCAATTTGCATCGATTAGGATGTGCATCCAGACAGTGAACATGTTCTGATCATCAAACCATTCCCAATTTTTTATTTTTCTGTCGATGACAATAAACCCGCTCATGGCTCACCTCCTTCCTGTGTATGCATTGCTATTAATACTCCTTCTAATCGCTCTTATAAGCCATCACATCTGCTATGATTCTGCATATCGTCTTGTGTGCAGCCGCGATCTTATGGCTGTCTACGCTTTCATCGTGAATGTATAGCGGTTTGAATCCTTCATCATAACAACTCATTGCAAAATCAACGCTTGAGTCCACATCATCGTTCAGATCAAAACTGCCGCCATCCTCAATCGCCCTGTCTAGCAAGTGATGAGCGTACTGATCATGGTAATCGTCAAAATTAGCCGGATTAAGTTTTTTTCTGAAATTGTCGATGAATGCCAACTTATCATCGTCGGTATAGTCAGGTGATGTGCCGTATGTATAGCTGCGGAACGCTTCATGAATGAGATTGTCCAGATTTTCCGGTGGATTGCATATATCAATTCTGATCTGATCATTTCCGTTAAAGTCCCAGTGAAGGCTGAAAGTAATAAAGATACTGCTTTTCATGATTTATTCCTCTCACAGCTTACCCAAATGATCAGATCACAGCAGGCTGTCGCCCATCTGCATCTGCTGCGTATTATGCTGCTGATCGGCAGCGGGCTGAACCGGCTCCGCCTGTCTGGCGTTAATGACTGCAGGGGCCGGCTGCGCAGACGATGTTTCCTCAATAGCCTTTGCACTCGCCGGTGCTGTTTCCAGCTGTGCTTCGATCTCGTCAGCATTCTCACGCTGCTCTTCAGCTGTGTAGATGCCCTGAGCAATGGCAGGAAATGCTTCACGCAGTGCGTTAACCACTGCAACTTTGCGGATCATTGTTGCTGCCTTGCCAGCCCATGTGCGATTGACCTGCCCATTGGATTTCGTGCCTACATACTCCTTGTAATCGCACTCAGTGTAGAACGGATATTCTCTGTCTTTGCGATATACACGCGCCCATCCGCCTAACAGCTGATATCCAGGGTAAACAATGGCACCTTCCTGCTGGCTGATATTACCGTCCTTGTCGGCCACAATAATGCCCGCCTGCATGCCGTTGAATGCCGGATTCTGTGCGGCTCTCTTCATGAACGCTTCCTTGCCCATGACCATAGTTGCATGGTCTGATCCGTACTTGATCAGGTACGCTTCATGCGTCCATGGATCAAGCTTGTTGTCTCTGCAAAGCATCATGAACAGCACTAATTCCTCATCAGTTACTGCGTTCGGATCGCCGCTGACAAGGTAGCGCTTGATGATTGACTTCGTCAGCTTGATCTTTGTATCTCCGACTGTGTATTCAATAGCCTGTTCCTGCTGTTTCTGATTATTGATGTTTCCGATTCTGTTTGCGACTGGCATATTACTCTCCCTCTCTTTCAATTACATTGCCGTTTTTGTCTCTGATGATCTTCTTCACGATTTCGCCGTCAGCATTGGTTACAACCTGTTCCAATACCCGCACCGGGATCTGATGATCCACAAGAAAGTGATTCAGCTCTCTTACCGTATCCACTGGAATGTGCTCCATATGGAATGTCAGGTCATAGAACAATGTGCCCATGCTGGCATGTTCTGAGCCATTCTGAGGCCGTTCTTCCTCGGCATGGTAAATTGTGCCGGCCTGCTCTGATTCGTCCAATTTGGCCTGTTTCTGTGCGTCCTGCGCGGCCTTCTCGGCTTCTGCCCTCTGTTTCATCTCCTCGATGCGCTTCTGATCGGCAACATGGCTGGCCCAGGCGTCCATAGATGCGCCCAGATTTGCGCTGTGAATGTACTGCTCACTGATGAATGTGCCCTGATCGGGATCGTTCTTGATGATGCCGTCAATAACTTTGATGTCATCGTTAAGGCCCTTGATTCTGGCATCAATCTCTTCCTTCCACTTCTTTCCGGATACGGAATGATTCAGCCATTTATCGTCAAAAATCAGCTTGTAATCAACATCCAATTCACTCGGCTTATTTGCCATCCAGTAGGCGAATATCTCCTGCTGGCGTTCCTGCTGCCACTGTTCCTCATAGGTATCAACAACAGCCTTGCCTTTATCGATTGTGGCATCGATCTTGTCTGTGATCGGCTTGATCCGCGCCTCAAATGCATCCAGCGGCTGCAGATACAGTTTTTTTATTCTGATGCGTTCTTTGCTGATCGCCTGCTTGCCTTTACGCAATTCCGCAAGCTGCTTCTTAACATCCTTGATCTGGTCATCCGTGGCATTCTCGATGCCGTCAAACGATGCCAGCCATGCATCCACCTGATTGCTGACAGCATCGATGTTGTCCTTAACCTGGCCTGGTTCCGTAGTGAATACTACTTCCAGACTGTATTTTTCTTCACTCATTGTTCCTCCTAAAGCTGATAAACGGCATGCGGTTCTGTATCGGTCAGCACATAGTTATTCCAGAAATCAGATATTGTCTGTTCTATGTAGCTGATCTGATCGGTTATGCCGTCATCAGTCAAATCAATGTGATACGTGCGGATCTGCTTATATGCGTTCGAACGTTTCAGCTCTACCCGCAGATCCACGAATTCAAAATGTGTTACTGCCAATCCATGAAGCACCTGAATGAAGTACTCATCGTAGCCGATCCGGTCCCGCCATGCGTCCCAGTCATCAGATGATCTGATCGCATGTGTCTTGGCCTCGAAGATGCCGCATCTGCCGGTGGCCTTTTCGATGATCAGGCCATCCGGCGAATACAACATCCATGGATGCTCAATGTTCTGCAGCGTAACGTCTTCCATGTACTGCACCTCGTACTGATCAGCGTAGTCAATTGCGAATGATTCGCGGATCAGCGGCTCCATGGCAACGCCGTACTGCACATATGGCGAATCAGATATGTCAGGTGATTTCTCCCGGCCTGTCTTGATGGCCCACAGATCCCTGGCATTTTTCCATCTGTTAAGGTTCATGGCTGCGGATGCATCAGATCCGCCGATGCCGGTAAGCCTGCCTTTCAGCCAGTCCTGTCGGTTTCCGAATCTCAGCACCCTATAGACATCATTGTCTGTATACAGGCTTGTTCCATATTCCATTGCCATGTCACCTATGCTTTTCCTTTCCGTTTCATTTCTTACCGCGCTAGTCCGATGCACGGCAAAGCACCGCTAAGCCCAGCTATTCCTTTGCGTCAGCTTGCATTTCAAAGCCATTCCAATGCTTTGCTTCTCGCTGTCTGTCAATTCCATCGCTGTGATTGCAATGCAAATCAAATCCGCTGCCCAGCATTCCTCGCCATGCATATCCATTGCGCTTCCTTGCGCTTCCTCTGCATTCTGCGCTGTTCAAATCTAATCCATGGCTGAACGCTAGGCTTATCCTTTGCTGCGCCGTTCCCAGCACATCGAAACAATTCCACAGCAGTTCTGATCCAAGCAAGTCCTCAGCATAGCTAAGCAGTTCCATCGCATAGCACTCGCCCAACGCTTTTCCTTAGCCAACTTCTCTTTACTTTTCCGCCGCGAATCGATCTTCACATTTCGTTTCCATTTCTCGACCGACTAAGCTTCGCTTTTCCCTTGCGGCTCGATGCTATTCACAGTAACGCTACTCCATCGCAGTGCACAGCAGGGCCATGCTCGGCTCTTCCACTGCTATTTGATATAATCCTTGTAAGATTCCTTCAGAAGTCCCTGAATCATTTCCGATGTGCAGTCAACCGTCTCTACATTTTCCCAGAGGAAACGGCCCTTGCCGCTGTTCCTCCACTGACCGAGGCCGTGCAGCGCACCATAGTCCAGACATTCTTTGACTACCGGGACCAGGTCATCTTTCATAACTACGATATGGAAATCCATCCTTGTTCCTGCCGGTACTGTCTCAGACATGGCTAGAGCGTTTCTATCACCCTGCGGTGTGCTGGCTCTTAACGGTCTCTGGCATGTGCCAAGTTCCACATACTTCTTACCCTCTGCCGGCAGGAATTTAATCTGGCGCGGGAATGGGAATATGTTGCCATCCACGATCTTTTTATATGCGGAAACTTTGGAGCACTTGCTTCCAGGCACTCTCCGCAGCATCCCGATGCTGTCCTTTAACATGCCCTTGATGGTGTAGTCATACATGAATGCATTGTCATCCTCGTCATGAGGGAATACTGTCATGGTTTTATCGACATATTCTTCACTGCCGATGCTGGCGATTTCCTCTTCCTTGCTCTTGGCATCCGGCGCGTTCTTTGCGATAAAATCCTCATAGATCTCTTTGTTGGATGGTGATAATCCAAGCACCTCTTCAATGAATGTCAGTCTAATATGCATGTCTTTCATGGTTCAATTTCTCCTTCTCTTTCTACAATTGATTGATGATTTCGTTTTCTTCTAAGTAGTCAAACAGGTACTCATCACATACCCGCTCTTTCGTTTTCCTAACCAGCCAGGACCGGATCGGGCAGTCCTCGCCAGATTCATCATTTGGGCAGTCCATGCATTCCTCTGGATGACTGCACTTGGCCATAGTTGGCCGGATAATGCCATGCTCCGTCAGATAGCGCATCAGGCATCTACTGCAGACGACAGATCCATCCTCAAGCTCGTACATGTCGCCATCAATGTCGTCCTCATCATCACCGCATTCGTCACATGATACAGATCTGCATTTGTGTGGATGGTCCGGATCATAGTCCTCACAGCTTCCGGCATTGGGACAGCTGGGGCAGCGTGTGTATTCAATCGGCATGGTCTGTACTCTTTCTTGCGTTCAGCGAATTGCCGATGTAATCCTCGGCTTCCTTAAGCCTTGCCGTCTGGGATCTGTTCAGCTGTTCCAGTTTGGCCAGCATCGCAAGCAACTGTCTGTTCTTTTCTTCCAGTTCCTTGTTCTGCCTGCGCAGATTCCTGATCGTCAGTTCAGCTGACATAGTTCCTGCGTTCCCGGAAATACTCCGGCTCCTCCGGCTCGATGGCATACGGATCAGCAAACTGCAGATCGTCATCGTCCTCATGGATGACCTCAATGTCTTCCATCATTTCATAGCCTCCGTATAGGCCGCATCAGCCAGCACCGCAGATCCATGTGCCTGGATCAGCGCTGTGTATCCGGCTATGATCAGGACCACCGCCGCCAACAGCTTCCACTGCCATCTCAAATGTCTTCCTCTCATTGTTTGTACCTCTCATAGATCCGTTCTTCATCCCGCATTAATGCCGCCCTATATTTCGCATATGCCAACATCATGCATTCGGCAGCATTGTTGAACACTCGCCTTGCGTCCTGCGTATCGCCTAGATCAGTTACCGCGAAATCCAGCCCTTTATAGTCCCTTGCCGCCTGGTAGCACAGGTGGCATATGTAAGACAGGAAGTCGTCATTGCTCATGTCCTTCAATTTGCTGATCAGATCATCAAGACTTTTTTCCATATATGGCCTCCGTGGCCCTGATCGCCGCATCAACCTTGTTTGCGTTACCGAGGTCGAACCCGCCAAAACGGTCATAAAACTCTTTGACCTTTGCCGTCATATAAACGTATGGATGGCCTGCTCTAATCGGCCTAAGAATGCCCTTTGTATTCCATAGTGTGAGTAACCGTGGTGAGCATCCCATCGCCTTTGCAAGTTCTTTCTGCGAGTAGAAGTCTTTGCAGAAGAGCCGCTCATCATCTTTATTCAGTTTCATCATGATTCACCCTATTCTGCTTCTTCTCCTGTTACAAAACAAAACGGATGTGTGTATGAGATAGTGCAGCGGTGGTTGTGGCCTGCCGGATGGAACACACATGAAATGCAATCCTTTGATTCGCAGTAATGCCGCAGCACTTTCATTGCATTGATTGCTCCTTTGTCAGTCGGAACCTCTTCTGACTCTTTCGTGCATAGTTCAACCATCCCCATGCCTTTGCGCACATTCTCGGCGTTCTCTTCTGCTGCCGGTTCCTTGCCGTCCCGGATATCCATCAGTAACTGCGCTACATGATCCAGCTCATCGCTCTGATCCTGCATGTCATCCAGCACGATCTCGCTCTCAAACTTTCCCGATTCCATTGCAAATTCAATAACCGCCTGGGCCATCCTGATGCCTACAATAGCCTCATTGATTCTTGTCTCTCTTGTCTTGCTCTCCATGTTCCACCTCAATTGCTACGTATCCAGTCAATTTCGTTTTTGAAATCAGCCAGGTCAAATTTCAATGTGCCTTTAACGCGTTCGTATGTTTCTGTCATCCAATTGACATAGCTGATATCACAGCGGTTGCCATAGCTCTTAAGCTTCTTCTCTCTGGCGTCGATATCCTTGATGTACTGTTCCAGCCTCTCCATGTTGTACGGCCGCCTTCCGATCAGTATGTGCTCAAGCGTCTGATACCGTTCCTTGTTCCTGAGATAGTAGGCATAATCACGATCACCGTTTTCGATATCGTACTGATATTCACGCCTTGCCATTCTTACATCGTTCATGGTTTTACTCCCTTTCATTGCCTTTACATTTAATTTCGTATCTATTTTTTGATACGGTCGGAGCATGAAAAATCAATTTCATCTTCCGGCATTCCTACAATTTCGGCAAATTTCATTGCTTCGCTTTTTAGAAATTCTGTTCGCCCATTTTCTTTGTTTACCAGTGAACTTTTTGAAATTCCAAGAAGATGAGCCATTTCGGATTGATTGTATCCGGCATTTGTCCTTGCAGCTCTTGGACTAATTT